>JBEKAE010000001.1:0-248724 GCA_050018375.1 Candidatus Acidiferrales bacterium
GAAGCAGGTATGCAACGATATCGAGAGTAGCATCTGGGCTGAGGCTCTCCGGCTTATCCGGCGGCATGGTTGTATAAGTGACCTGGAAGAGATCGTACACCGTCTGTTCTTCCCAAGTCCGGATGAACGCGTCGCCGACGAGCCCCTGGGCCTCGCCGCTCCCGCTCAGGTCATCCATGTGACAATTGGCGCAGTTCTGGCTGTACTGTGCTTTGCCTTGCTTGGCTTGGTCGTCGGTGTAAACCCCGTCCTGAGTTGTTTTCGTCGGCTTCGCGTTGGCCCGCGCCGCCCGTGCTGCGCCGCCTGCGTACGCGGCAAACACGGCAGCCAGCCCGATGGCCAGCACGGCCACGCCACCCGTGACAGAATTGTTGCGCTTCGAAAAACCCACGTTCTTGGCTGAGTTCATAGAATCGCTTCTCCTCGAGTCCTCAACCGGAATTTCCGATTTCAACTCTATCCTCTCCGCAAACGATATGCCCGCCGCAAGCTGGCCGCAGATGTTTCTCTATGAATATCGCGGCGTTCAGGACTGGGGGGTCCAGCTCCTCATTCTTCCCCCGGAGAAAATGGCGCGGGCGCGGCCGTAGCTGGCGGTGGCGGCATGGGGACGTTCGCATCCAGCGCGAACGTGTATATGCGAGCTTTACCGGCGCGGCCCGCGAGAACCGTGACGTACTGCTTCCCGTCGATCATGTACGTCGCCGGATTCGCGAACTGCGGAGCCAGCTTGACCGACCAAAGTTTCTCACCCTTGTCTGCGCTGAACGCCACGAAATCTGCGTCGCCGGAAGCCGTGAACACAAGGTTGCCGGCTGTGGTTACCGTTCCGCCGCCGATTACACCGCCATTCATCAGGGGAACCCGCCAGCGCGCCGTCTGTGTGGTCGGGTCCCAAGCTACCAAGGATCCCCCCCGTTGATCCGGCGGCGGGGCGGGCGGAGGTGCCTGGCCGGGAGCCGGAGGAGCCGGCGGCCTGAACACAATTCCCCAGTTATACACCCCGAGCTCCGGCTTGAACTCCGTCGCCTGGACATAGTGGAAGCTGCTGTCCAGTGCCGGGATGTAAACAAGCCCTGTGTTCGGATTGAACGACATCCCTGGCCAGTTGTGTCCGCCTGCCGCACCCGGCCACACTGTCACACCGTTGACATAGTTGTGGATATTCGGAGCTTCAATCGGGCGCCCTGTCTTCGGGTCGACACCCGTGGCCCAAGTGACCTTCACGATAGGCGCGGCGGAGATAAACTGGCCCGTCTTGCGGTCGAGCACGTAAAAGAACCCGTTCTTGGGGGCCTGCATCAGTACCTTCCGCGTCTTCCCATTGATCTTCAAATCGGCAAGAATCATGGCCTGGACGGAGTCGTAGTCCCACTCGTCACCCGGCGTGGTTTGGAAGTACCAAACCTGCTCGCCGGTCTCCGGTTTCAGGGCGAGGATCGAGCATATGTACAGATTGTCCCCGTCTTGCGGGCTGCGATACTTTGCGACCCACGGGCCGCCCTGGCCCGTGCCTACGTAAACAAGGTCGAGGTCCGGGTCGTAGGAAATTCTGTCCCAAGGGTTGCCGCCCCCGCCCAACTTCCACCAGTCTCCCGTCCACGTCTTCGCCGCGGCTTCCATGGCCTTGCTCTCGAATGGCTTCGATGGATCGCCTGGAACCGTGTAGGTGCGCCACAACTGCTTGCCTGTTTCTGCGTCGTACGCCGATATGTAGCCGCGAACGGCATATTCGCCGCCGCCGTTGCCGATAATCACCTTGCCTTTGACGACCAGCGGCGCGCCCGTGATGCTGTAGTCTTCGTTTGCGCCGGCCGTCCGGACATCCCAAACAACCTTGCCCGTTTCCGCATCGAGTGCGACGAGTCTTGCGTCCAGCAGGCCCACGTATACTTTCCCGTCGTAAATGGCAACTCCGCGGTTTCCGGGGCCGCAGCAGACACTGGGCCCCGTGCGAACCTTATTGGGATTTCCCGCGGAGCCCGGCGGAAAATTCTGGTGGCTGATTTTCGGGTCCCAGCGCCACTTTTCTTTTCCGGTGCGGGCGTCAACGGCGAAAACCACGTCCCAGGTCGCCGTTCCGTAGAGCGTTCCATTCGAGATGATCGGGGTTGCTTCGACCGTTCCCGGAAAAGAATTGGTGTCGTAATACCAGGCCAGCCCGAGCCGGCTCACGTTGGTCGTATCGATCTGCTTGAGCGGGCTGTAGCGCGTCTCCGCGTAATCGCGGCCATTCGTCAGCCACTCGTCCCCGTTCTTGGCAGCGTTCCGCAGCGCGTTGTCGTCGACGGGCCGGGGCTGCTGAGCCATGGCGACCGAGGCCGACAGAGCGACCATCACACCAACGAACCAAAACTTCTTTCCATTCAGGATTCGCATGAAGAGTCCCTTTCTTGTTGTGCCTTTGCGGCACCGATCACTAAGCAAGCCGTATCTTTGCTCATCAACTAGCCAGGTACCACCACCTCGCGGCACTCGCGGCAAAACAAAGTGAAGGCCGGATTCGCTCGCATCCATCCGGACCGGCACTCTGCGCAGCCATCCCTGGAATATCTCTCGCATTCGACACAGAATTCGTCCGGGGGCATTGGCACGCGAACTTATCCCAGAGGCATCACAGATTTCTGTGACGGTAATCACGCTAGGCTGTGACGAAGGACATCCCGAAGGAATATGAATTTGATCTGCTGAAGATCGCTCCGGGAATGAAACTCCTCCGCGGGCCACGCGGGCGGGCTGCACGATCCCCGAAAGGCCGAGCAGATGGTAGGGGCGAGTACGCTTGCCAACGAGGAACAGTGGCGCCATGACGTATCCGCCCCAAGGTGAACGGACCGTTCCCGGATGACGGCGTATTCTTCAGATAACAAACGCACGTAAGTCGTTTGTTTTCTATCACCACTTATAGCTCCCGGCTGCCCCTGCTCGGAAACAATCGGGAAGCTCCTGCCCTGTGTTTGCCCCGCGTAACATCGCATAGTTAGCGATACGGACAATCGGACCAGACTACTTCAGCCCAGTGACGGTGGGCAGAGATGCGCTAACTAAACTTCCTGGTTAGCGACCATCCCCAGGCAGGCATCGCACTCGACAGTGATCATCGTCACAGACGAGCGAATTCGTAATCGTCATCCTTCCAATGGCACTTTTACGGGCAGATTTTAGGGATTGATGGCACTGACAAGAGCTCTCTGCGGAGTAGCCTTCGTGCAGAGGGCTTCTTTCGCCCGAATCGGATGGCAGGAACGGTAGCCTACGGTGATGCGGCGGTCGGCAGCCCTCGCGGCAGCTAGACGACTTACCGTTTCGTCACGGTAGGATGCCGACTAACGTCGCTAGAGTATCATACGGCAAAGGCCCAGGGGTGTGATGGCACAAGTTTACTCCATTGACGGAATTGTCCCGGTCATTGATCCCGCTGCTTTTGTGCACCCCACCGCAGTGCTTATCGGCGATGTCATTGTTGGGCCGCGCTGTTATGTGGGGCCGTGCGCTTGTCTGCGGGGAGATTTCGGACGCCTCATCATGGAAGCGGGAAGCAATTTGCAGGACACCTGCGTGATGCACAGTTTTCCCGGTGCCGACACGGTCGTCGAAATCGACGGTCACATCGGTCACGGTGCCGTGCTTCACGGCTGCCGCATCGGCAGGAACTGCTTGGTAGGCATGAACGCCGTCGTCACCGATGGAGTGATCGTGGGTGAGTCCAGCTTTATCGGGGCAGCCGCCTACGTGAAAGCAGGCACCATAATCCCACCCCGCAGCCTCGTGGTTGGCGTGCCGGCGAAGGTGGTACGCGAGCTGAGCGACCAGGAAATCGCGTGGAAGAAGGAGGCTACGGCTGTCTACCAAGCCCTCGCGCAGCGGAGCATCGAGAGTCTGAAGGCGACTGAAGCTCGCACGACGGTCGAGTCAAATCGCAAGCGAATTCCCAAGCTGCCCCTCGATCCGCTCTACCAATCGAAACAGGGATGAAGCTCACCGAGAAAAATGGTGCGATTGGGACCCTGCGGCAGCCGGGAGGGTATACCGTACCAAGAATCACCGGGGGCGACAGATTACGATGAGAAGCGTGCGAGGGGCACATGGATTCCAACTCACGGCTCCGCGAGCTGCTTTGCAGCCTTGCGATCTCCCAACGCTCGATCCCGGCTCGGATGAGGTGGTTGTACAGGTCGCAGGCTGCGGTGTCTGTCACACGGATATCGCCTTCGCTTACGGCGATGTCCCCACCCGTCATGCGCTTCCCCTCGTTCTGGGACACGAAATCTCCGGCCGGGTCGTCACTGCAGGCGAGAATGCGGGTGCCTGGCTGGGGCAATCCGTGATTGTTCCGGCTGTGATTCCCTGCGGAGTGTGCCCGGCATGCCAGGCGGGCCGAGCGACGATCTGTCGCCAACAATTCATGCCGGGCAACGATGGCAACGGCGGTTTTGCCACGCACGTACTCGTGCCTTCCCGCGGCCTATGTGCCGTGCCCGAACCTCTCCCCTCTGGTCTCACACTCGGGATGCTTTCGGTCATCGCCGATGCGGTGACCACACCCTACGAAGCGCTTCGAAGGTCGCAACTCGGGGCGGAAGACGTGGTTGTAATCATAGGCGCCGGCGGCGTTGGCGGATTCGGAGTGCAGATTGCGGCCGCGCTGGGTGCGGCAGTCGTTGCAATAGACATAGACCGGGAGCGACTCGATCTGGCCGCGCAGCACGGTGCCGGGCTTGTTCTCGATACTACCTCGACTGACCTGAAAGGTTTGAAGGCGGCCGTACGCACCTTCGTTAAAGAATCCGGGCGCAAGGGCATTGGCTTGAAGATTTTCGAAATGAGTGGCACACCGGCTGGCCAGGCCACTGCTTTCGGACTACTGGATTATGGGGCGTATCTCGGAATCGTCGGTTTCACATCGAAGCCGGTTGAGATCCGCTTGTCGAACTTGATGGCCCTGGATGCAACCGCACGCGGCAACTGGGGTTGCCCACCGGACCAGTATCCCGCCGCGTTGCGGATGGTCCTGGCGGGCAAGATTGTTCTCACTCCCTATATTGAAGTCCATGCGCTAGAGGAGGCCCCGGCGATTTTTGAGGCGGTCGCCAATCACTCTCTGCGCCGCCGGTCGATCTTGCAGCCAAACCAGAACAAGGAAAAACAGTGACAGGAGGCAGCACGGTGAAAAATCACAACCTCGTTGAGACCTTTTCTCCGCGGGAGATACTCGTTGAACGGAGGCCTGTGCGCGACCGCCTGGGCAAACCTGTCGAGGGTCTCCACAACCTCTGGATCACGCTCAACAACCCGAACGAGCTTAATAGCTATACCACTTCCATGGCCAAAGAAGTAATTCTGGCCCTACGGGAGGCGAGCAACGACCGCGCAGCGGTCGCCGTGGTTCTAACGGGGGCAGGGACGCGTGCCTTTTGCAGCGGCGGAAACACACGCGAATACGCAGAGTACTACGCCGGTGCACCGGCTGAATACCGTCAGTACATGCGCATTTTCAATGACATGGTGTCGACCATTCTGCAGTGTGACAAACCTGTGATTTGCCGGGTGAATGGCATCCGCGTGGGCGGCGGCCAGGAAATCGGGATGGCGTGCGATTTCTCGATCGCAAGTGATCTCGCTCTTTTCAGTCAAGCCGGACCCAAACACGGCTCTGCTCCAGACGGCGGCACCACAGATTTTCTTCCCGTCTATGTAGGAATCGAGCGGGCCATGTATAGCGGAACCCTCTGCGAGACTTGGAGCGCCCACCGTTTTTACTGGTTGGGTGGGCTCACTCAGATCGTTCCTGCCTTGAAAGTCGACGGCCGGTGGACGCCAAATCCCCTGGTCGTGACAGACCGCGTTCTAGACGAGTACGGACGGGTGGTGCTCGGCGAATGGAAGACAGGACAGGCTCGCGAGGAAGGCAAGTCGCTGCTGGCCAAAGGCACTATAGACCTTTCCTTGCTCGACGAGACCGTCGAACAGATGTGCACAAAACTTCTCTATACCATGCCCGACTGCCTCATAAAGACGATTGAGAGTCTCCGCAAGCACAAGCTCGTGAACTGGGACAAGAACCGCGAAAGCAACCGCGCCTGGCTCGCGCTGAACATGATGACGGAAGCCAACGCCGGCTTCCGCGCGTTTCATTACGGAACCAAAGATGAACGCGAAGTGGATTTCATCCGTCTTCGTCAGCGGCTTGCTCAAGGTGCGCGCTGGAACGAGGAACTCATCCGCGAGATTGCTCCGTGGGTCGTACAGCCTGCGAAGACTATCAAGTAATTCTGGAATCTGCTGGCGGGCATCCGTAGGTTGAGAAAATAGCGAATGGCCACAGTGACCGCATCGGGCGCCATCGCCCCCGCGATCATCGAGGTGCAGAACTAAAATTCATTCGAAATTGCGAGGATTTGCCTCATGCCAGGTGAGAATCGAAGCATCATTTGCGCGACTGAAAGCGGAGTGGCTAGGATTACTCTGAATCAGCCACCGCTGAATATCATCGACATCCCGATGCTAGCAGAGATGCACAGCGCTCTCACGCGAATCCATTCCGAGAATGAGGCGAAGGTTCTCGTCATCGACCATCAAGGAAAAGCCTTTTCGGCCGGGGTCTCGATCCGAGACCACACGCCGGACAAAGTGTCGGAAATGATCGAGAAGTTTCATGGAGTGTTCCGCCTCCTCAATTCCCTTGCCTTACCCACTCTGGCGCTGGTCGACGGGATGGCTCTCGGTGGTGGGTGTGAACTGGCTACTTTCTGCGATATGGTCATCGCTTCGGAGCGGGCCACTTTCGGTCAGCCAGAAATCAAGGTGGGCGTTTTTCCACCCGTGGCCGCGGTCGTTTTTCCGCGTCTTGTTGGTCGGAACCGCGCGCTGGAGTTGCTCTTGACCGGAGAGATCGTCGACGCTGCCGAAGCCAAGGCAATCGGCCTCATCAACAAGGTCTTCCCCACCCAGGAGTTCCGTCAGAAGGCAGACGAATTCATCGGCAAGCTCACATCGTTGAGCGCCCCTGTGCTGAAACTGACAAAGCGAGCGGTAGACCGGGCCCTCTACGCAAATATGAGCGAGGCCATCACATCCGTGGAGGAACTCTACCTCGGCGAACTGATGCAGACGGAAGACGCCCGCGAGGGTCTGAATGCCTATCTGGAAAAGCGCAAGCCGACCTGGAAGAACAAGTAGCGCTTCACACAGTACGCTGGGACACAGGTAGTTCCTTTGGGAAGCAAATGGCGACGGAGGCTAGCGCGGCCAGTCACCATGAATTTCATCGGCTCCGTAGATTCAGCACGCGACCGCGACTGTTCTAATGCGAATGCACTGGGAGCTGCCGCAGCTTGAATCGCTGCAGCTTTCCCGTCGAGGTCTTGGGGAGATCGACCACGAACCCGATCCATTTGGGGCGTTTGTAGCCACCAATCCTCTGCGCGACCCAGTCCTTGAGCTCCTGGGCCAGTTCGTCACTCGGAAGGAAATCCGGGTTCAGAACCACATAGGCTGCCGGTTTGGTGAGTCCGAGCTCATCCTCACGAGGGACGACCGCAGCTTCCCGGACGGCCGAATGTGCAGCCAGCGCGCTCTCAACCTCGGGCGGACTGAGCCACCGACCGTTCACCTTAAATACGTCGTCAGCGCGCCCGGCATGCCAGAAGTAGCCGTCTCGATCTTGGTAGCACTTGTCTCCCGTACGGAACCAGGGACCCTCAAAAGCTTCTTTGGTTTTCTCGGGTTGGTTCCAATAGCCGGAACAAATGGAGTCCCCTTTGATCATTAAGTTGCCAATCTCGCCCGGAGCGACGGTGCACCCGCTTTCATCGACGATCTTGGCCTCGTACCCAGGTACGATCTTGCCGATGGAGCCGGGCCTCGCTTCGCCAGGGCGGTTCGAGATCATCGCCTGCAAAGTCTCGGTGGAGCCCAGGCTATCAAGAATCTCAATGCCAAAGCGCTGCTTGAAACGCTCGAACAGCAGCGCGGGGAGTGACTCGCCCGCCGAGATCGCGTGACGTACACTCGAAAGGTCAAACTCCTTCCCGTCCTCGCGCCGATAGTCCAGCAACGAGGCGTAGTTCGTAGGTACGGAGAAAAACAGAGTCGGACGGTAGCGTTCGATGTTGGCGTAAATACCGGCCGGGGTAGGACGGGCCGGGGAGAGGATCGTGGTGGCGCCGCAGTACAAGGGGAAATAACCGGCATTCCCCAATCCGTACGCAAAGAACAAGCGAGCGACACTGTAACATCGGTCGCGATCGTTCATGTGCAGAACGCCCTTGGCGTACAACTCGGAGCACACCATCATATCGCGATGAAGATGGATGCACGCTTTGGGAGCCCCGGTGCTTCCGGAAGAGTACAGCCAAAAGGCAGGAGCATCTTTGCTGGTGACTTCTGCTTCGAGCCAGGGTGAGGAAGCATCCATTGCCTGGCTTAAGGTAGGAAAGCACTGGTTGGGTCGCCCGACGGCGACCAGCTCACGCAGATACCGAAGCCGTTCCCGTGATATCCCCTCTAATTGTGGCAACAAGGACTCGCTAACCAGAGCGACGCTTGCGCGCGTGTCGTGGAACAAGTATTCGTACTCGTGCCGCTTCAGCTGTGTGTTGACGGGCACCGCGACAGCGCCGATCTTGATGGCGCCCAAGAAGCAGTACAGAAACTCCGACGTGTCCTCAAGCAAGAGGAGCACGCGCTGTCCCGATCGCACACCCATCTGGCGGAGTACATTGCCTACGCGGTTCGTGTGCTCCAGTAATTGCTGATAGCTGATCCGCTCCTCGCCGCACTCAACAGCAATGCCCCCCCCTCTTCCCTCGAGCACATGGCGATCCACGAGGTGCGTGACGACATTGGCGACTTCCGGAAGAGCGATCAAGGACTTTTACACTCCCCCCTGTTGTGTCCCCTCCATCACCGGCATACATCTTGCGTTTGGTATCAGGTGACGAGCACCCGCCACGAAAGACTCAAGCCGCCCCCGCTCCCGAAGGACCGTGAGCAACTCCGCTCGTCGGGGCCTCGCGAGGGTCAGTGGAAATGCGCCCAGCTCCAGCTTGACTTTCATTGTGCAATGGGAGGCAGCGGAAATGCGTGATACGGATCACATCCAAAGGTGAGATGCATCACTGAGCGGCCGCGTCTGCCGCAGTATCTAGCGTTGGCGTAAGTCCATCAAGGGGCACCGTTCAATGGCATTTCCGTTCTCCGCGCCGCAGCCAACACCGTAGGATCGCCCGGTTTCGTCACACGCCGTATTTTTTGCCAGTCTCGATGAGCGCGTGCAAATTCTCCGGTTTGGCATCGTACATCGGCGCGCTGGTCGAGAGGATGTAACCGCCGTCCCGCCCCACATCGTCGATCAAGCGCTGGACGTGGGTCTTGACGTCTTCGGGCCCGCCAGACTGGAGCATGGAGACAGGCACGTTGCCGCCGATGCAGGCCCAGCCAGCAAAACGCTTCTTCACTTTCCGGAGGTCGGTCCGATCAAACGTCCAGAGCGTCTTGCCAGCCGGAATATCAGGGTCTGCGACAATGTCGAGCCGTTTGTCGTAACTGCCCTCCACGAAAAGAAAAGGAACGAGGCCCTCTTGAATCATCCCGAGGATCACGGCTTTCAACGTCGGCCAATAGAAGGTCTGAAAATCTGCATTTGACATGAAGGCATCCGCGCCCTTGTGGAGAGGGATGAAAACGAGTGGGTTTCGGCCCTTGGCCGCGGAGCGCACGGCGCAATCGATGGCGATTGGCACGAGCCTCTCCACGGCGGCTTGCAGCTTCTTGGGCTGGCGGAACTTGTCGAGCATGATCGCCCGTGTGCCACGCAGCGTGTCGCCGATCGTGTCAAACGGTGCTTTCGTAAAGCCGCCTGAAAACCCGGGAAGGCCGAGGTTCGCCATCGTCGCGCGATCGATGGCGACGCACGTCTGAAGCCAGTCGCGCGCAGCCCGGCCGGCTTCCAGCAGTTGCTTGCAGGCTTCCTCCATCTCTGGAGAACCGAAGGGCACCAAGCACGGACCCGTGTAGGGCAACTCCTGAATGTCCGTGAGCGTGTCCAGCATCTGCCAGGGGCCGAGTGTCGCAAATATACGCGGGAGGTAGCGGCGCAAGAAAAAGTCAGTCGGGTCATTGTTCAAAAGATCGTACTCGTCGGCCCGCATGTATTCGTCTTCCACGCATTGGTAGTACGACGTGGGCGGCAGGCCATGGCCCGGCCAGCGATACAGCTTGTAATCGAGTATCTCAAAGGCCTTGCCGGGACCGTAGAGCAGCGAGCTGCCCCTGACGTCCGGCATAAAATCGGTATGGTATTTCTTGAGGGCGTAGCCGAGTTTCTCGTAATCGTACATCGCCTCTCGGGCCGTGACGCCGGCGTAAGCAAACGGGTAGAAGCCTGCCGAGGGGCATACGGGAATGCGCTCCGGCTTTCGGAGCTGGACGGCATCGAGAAGCATCTGCACACGGTTCTGGTAGGCGCGCTCGACGTCCGGGCTGGCAAATGGCAGCCCCTCCGGAAACTTCCACTGTCGTGCGCGCTCTTGGAACTTTTCTTCAGGCGTCAGCTTGTTCCACTGCTTTTCCATTGTCACGCTCGCGCCGACTTCCGGAATCTCGCATCACGGGCTTTGCCGCTTGCCTGCCGCCGGCCCCGGAAACCGCAACACCTTTCTAGGATCTCCTGCGGAATGGCTTGGCTTTTGAATCGGGATGGATTGCGCTTGGTGGGCATCGACCCATACCCGTTTTTCGACGCCCTCGACGGCCAGCACCTTTCCGTTGTAAAGCTTGTGGCACACGGAAAAGCTGCTGCGTCCGCATTCGGCAAAGCTGGATTCAATGACGACGGTATCGCCGTAGCGTGAGGGCCGAAGGAAACTGGTTCGGACATCGACGAGGGGGATCCCGTCGATGTGATAGGTTCGCAGCATTTTCTCCCTTGGCAGTCCCGCCCGCTCAAACAAGGCATCCGTGCAAGCATCGAAAAACTCGAAATAGCGAGGGTAGAACAATCCCATGTGGATCGCAATCGCCGAACTGGATGCGGATCGTCCTCCGATTAGTCAGCATCAGGCTGGACCGGCCGGATTTTCGAGCAGCATGGCGATGCCCTGCCCTCCACCGATGCACGCCGAAGCGATGCCATACCGCAGTTTTGAGTGGCGCAGTTGGCGCGCGATGGTTATGGCGAGGCGCACTCCCGTCGCCGCAAGCGGATGTCCGATGGCGATCGCGCCGCCGTTCACATTCAGCTTCGCGCGATCGAGCTTCAGTTCACGTTCGACGCCGATCGTCTGGGCGGCGAATGCCTCATTGATTTCAAACCGATCAATCTGATCGAGCGCCATTCCGGCACCTTTCAGCAACCTCCGGATGGCAGGGACCGGTCCGATGCTCATGATCTCGGGGGGCACTCCGACCGCTGCCACACAGGCGACCCGAGCGAGCGGCTGGAATCCGCGCGAGCGGGCGTACTCGCCGGAACTTACCAGCGCGGCGGCGGCGCCGTCAACGATCCCAGAGCTGTTGCCTCCAGTTTGAACACCGCCGAATGCCGGCCGGATTTTTGCGAGCGCCTCGTAGGACGATGGCCGAATGTGCGTGTCGTCAGCCAGTTGATCGACTCCCCTCGGCAGCTGGATTCCTCGGGGTTTGTAACCCTGCAGTTCAAACTTCTCGCTGATCACGGGCACGATTTCTCCCGCCAGGAACTGGCTCTTCTGGGCGGCCAGAGCCCGCGCGAAGCTGGCTTCGGCGAAGCGATCTGCGTCCTCACGCGTGATGTTGTAGGTCACCGCGACCTTTTCCGCCGTCTCCCCCATCGTCACATCGGGGGCCGTGTCCCGCAGCGCCTCCCAAAGGACGTCTTTAAATTCCACCTGCCCCATGCGAAACCCTCCGCGGTGTGTATACGCCGCAATGGGGTTGCGGCTCATCGATTCCGCTCCGGCGCATAGGGCCAGGGAGATCTTTCCAAGAGTGATCGCGTCGGCGGCTTGGCTGATGGTTTCGACCCCCGTGCCACAGACACGCTGCACCATCAGTGCCGGGCGGTCCACTGGAACGCCGGAGTACAAGCCGATATGCCGGGCCAGGAAGAAACCATCGAAACTCGTCTGTGCAACGCTGCCGCCGATCACCGAATCCACATCCTTCGGTGCGGTCTGAGTCCGCTCAAACAGCGAGCGGGCTACCTTGATTCCTAGATCGATCGGCGAAACCAGACCTAACGCAGTGTTGTATTCGACAAACGGAGTCCGTACTCCGTCCAACAGCCAAACATCCTGGTACGCGACAAAAGTGCCTCCTTCGTTTCCCATGCTTTCCCCCTAGTCTGACCCACAAGATGAAACAGACGATTGCAATCCGTGTTGTGGGGGCGTGCCTTCACAATCTGCACAGCCCAGCGCAGACGCCCGCCCCACAGAGTGGGAGCTTCGTGACTGGCAAGTTGGAGAAATACTGCGACTTCTCGCCGCTGGCATCGATAAAATCTGCACCGCAAAAACCTCCATCGGCAGGATGACGATTACGGATTCGCTCGTCTGTGACGATGATCACTATCGAATGTGATGCCCGTCCGGGGGATGATCGCTGGTAAAACCGTGGCAAGACGGGAGTTCGACAAGTGGGGACATTCGCAAACGAAAGCGAGCGGGAAATGACCCCGCAGCAAAGATCACATATTTATTGACCTTGATCATCGGTTTGTCCGTTGGTGCGTTCCTCGGGTTCCGGAACACTGCGCTCATTCTCAAACCCTACAGCGCAAGACGACTTTACAGCGCCCAGAGCACTTGACCAACGTACGCATTACCCACCATTTCGAAGAGGTACTGCTTGCCTCCACTTCGTAGGTGATGGGATTGGACCGGATTTCGAAGCCCATCGGAAGGTGCCAGAGAACCTCTCCGGTTTCGGCGTCGAGCGCAAAGAAATTGCCTTCATCGCTCCGCCCGGGGGCCTCCACCCTCCATTGTCCGTGCCGGCCGCGGGAGCGGCCTCAGACATTAACAGCGGAGTTTTTCTCCAGCCAAGGCGGCAAGAGCTTCACCAACAGCCACAGAATACATAACGGAAGGATCAAGAGACCGATAGCGATCAGCAGCCCCTCCCGTGAAATAATGCCCATCTTGTAAGTCGTATAACCCAGAAAACTCTTCGAAAAGAGCTGGCCGCCAATGACGACATTCCAGCGCATGGCCAAGATTCCGATCAACGTCAGGGCTCCCGCGACAACATAAACGTGTTTCCGGACAGGCTCGGAAAGTTTCACTACTTGCACCACCGCCAGCAATGCAATCGGTGTCACGGTGCCAAGCAGAATCTGAACGATCACCTGCGACACGTACAGGCGCGTATGCACCATGAAATCGAGGCTGCGGAAGGATTCGTCCGCCTCGTAAATTCGATGAATCAGATCCACCATTTCCAGGGTGAAGTCGATAATGAACGTATAAAGAAGGTATCGGGCCACTGTGTCCAGGCAGCGCATGTCCGGCTTCTGCTTCCGAAGCCACGATGCGAGCATATAAATCAACAGCACCGCTGCGATCCCGGAAACCATCGCCGAGAAGAGGAACACTACCGGCATCAGCGGTGAAGACCACCAGGGGTTTGCCTTGATTGAGCCGAAGATGAAGCCCACATATCCGTGGAGCAGGAAAGCCGACGGAATGCCGATCAGCGTGACTACCCACCCGACTCTTTCGTCAACGCGCAGTGCACCCTGACTGATGTTTTGCGAGCCCAGCGTCAGCACGCGATAAATCCAACGCTTCCACCCGGTTGAGGACTGCGCCATCAGCACAATGTCGCGCCGGTACTCCAGCCAGATTTCAAGCACCAGAACGGCCATTAAGTACCAGAGGTAGACGAAGCCGAACATCGCCATCGCTGAAGTCCGATGCGGCGTCATGTACATTTCCAGCGAGCGCTCCGGGTGTCCCAGATGAAGCTGCAGCGGCATTGGGGCGACGATCAAAAACGCAAGCGCGGTGAGCAGCGCAAGCCGGTACGTCGGTTTCACGGCTTCGACCCCGAAAATCCGCTCCAGCGAAGCCAGAATGAATGCGCCGGCAACCAGCCCGGTGAGATATGGATAGAGCACAATCAGCACGCTCCACTGGAGCTCCACTTCGTTCGGATACATGAAGCCATCGACGGGCATAGCACTCCTGCGCCTCCCTATCGCACTGAACGGTCCAGACCGTTATAGATGACCTTCGCCCCGGTGGCCAAGTGGGGTTTCAGAACCTGCACGCTGTGCGTCCTGACAAACTCATGGATCGGGTCGTTCGGGTTCTTCAGGTCCGCCAGCTGGCGCGCCCCGGTTGGGCAAGCTTCGCAGCATGCGGTCGTCAATCCCTTGGTAATCCGGTGATAGCAAAGCGTGCATTTTTCTGCGACCTTTTTGTCGGGGTTGATATAGCGGCATCCATACGGACACGCCTGCACGCAATAACGGCAACCAAGGCAATATTTCTGATCGATCAGCACAACCCCATCGGGAGTCATAAACGTAGCTCCGACGGGACACACCTGCGTACACGGGGAATCGGCACAGTGATTGCACATTTTCGGCACGAAGAAATTCTTCCCGCCGCTCTCGCCGTTGAGAGGAAAGCCGTGCTTGCCCCCGTCCGGCGAGTCCACGATGGGATTCTCACTGGGCCAGTCGTCGACGTGGTAGCGCTCAACCCATGTCCGGAAGTAACCCTCAGGAACGTGATTCTCCTCCGCACAAGCTCGCACGCAGTTCCCGCAGCCAATGCACTTGGTGATGTCGATCAGCATGGCCCACCAGTGCTGGGTCCGGTTGTAATTCGGCGCTGCTTCGGGCGTTCCGGCGAGGACATACTCCCAGGCCACTGCGGCGGCGGGCAGCAACATGAGCACTTTGCGCCGTGTGATGTTCATTTCTTGGCTCCGGAATCTATTACCGGGCTGTGAGGTTGATGGCAGGTGTCACATGGCAACCCGGCCGAGTGGTCTTGTGAAGCAACTTGGGGAAACCAATGAGGCTTGGCCGGATTCGCTTCGTGGCATTTGACGCACAGCACGGCTGTATCGAGTTTGGTCGGAACGATGCCCGCTGGGTCATCCGCGTGCTTCGCCAGCGCCCCATGGCAGGCCTCGCAGGACACCCCGGCGTGCTTCCCGGCCTTTTTTTTCTCAAGAATGTCGCTGTGACAAGACTCGCACGCGCCATGGCCTGCGAAGGACACGGGCAGGGCCGCGATCTCGCCAATGGCATCGCCGCGATAATGTCCATACTCGCCAAAGCTGCGGGGAACAAAGTGGGAACGCAGAATCGCGAACAGGGCAATCGCGACCAGGAAGACGGCCGCTACTCGGAGAAGGTGCTCGGCATCCTTGAAGTTCTTCATAGCAGCACTGGCATTTGGCCGGCCTGGCTGAACGTTTCTTAGTCCGGCGTCCCTTCAGTAATAGGCAACAAAAGAAGCTAAAGTTTCGCCTCTCGCCGACCATCCGCGCTGTGATTCTTGTCACGTTCATTAGTGACGTTCATCATAAACTGGTAACTGCATGTCTCTTCAGGGCTTGGCTTCCCACTTGGAGCCGCGCACGGCGGAGTTGTAGGAGAGCGCGAAGTGAAGGATTTGCCTCTCAACCGCCGAAGCTTCGATAATCTGATTACTCTCAACCCGGGAGCGATCAATTACAGCGCGATGAAGAGCGCCCAAACGAGCACCAGCAATGGGAACACATTTACCGTGGCCGGAAGGCGGACCGCCGAGAACCTATTCTTGCTGAACGGTATTGAATATACCGGATCGAGTCAGCTTGCGATAACGCCTGGCGGCGTTAGCGGCGAACTTCTGGGGATCGATACTGTCCGAGAGTTCAACGTTCTGACGGACACCTACTCTGCTGAATGTAGTGGCCCATAGTTTTATGCGCTTGGATGGCATCAATTGATCTCAGCGGGACACCAGTTTTCGCGGCTACGTCTGCCCTCTGTTTTCCTTCACGGAGTAGCACAAGAACTTCGTTTCTTTTGTCGGCTGATATAGTCACGACTCGCTTCCTTTTAGAGAAAGCACAAGCTGAGCGTAATGCTTTTTCGCAGCATCAACGTGTACCTGTACTTTTTGAAGTGAGGCGGGCAGTTCTTCATTTACTTCTGCGAGTGAAAGGATGCCTTTCTTTTGCAAGGCAGTAATCATCGCGTCTTGCTTGATAGACAAATCAATCAGTAAAGCGAACAGCGCAACAGTATCCATTGTTTTGTCTCCCCTTGAACTACCTAAGCCGCTTTCGTAATACAATCTTGGCATGGCATGGCTAAAGTACCACCAGAGCTAAGTGCTTATCTATCGAAGTTAGGCAAGAAGGTGGACGCAAAGACGGACTTGCCAGGGCGTCAGCCATGACACCAGAACAGCGGAGCGAATCGGCGCGAAAGGCCGTAAAAGCTAGGTGGGCGAAGAAGAAAAGGCTGGCGAATAATCAAGTCTGTAAGCAAGGCCTCTTGTTTGTCCATCTTTTCGATTCTGGTTTGCACGTCCCGAGCCACACGCGGCTATACGCGTCTACGACCGCGCAATATGTGGACTGATTCGGACTCTTTAGCTGCCCAGACGAAGAAAATAAGCGGTGCAACGCTGACAAAGGCTGGCCGCTAGCGGAAGTTCGCGCAGCAGAGAAACCGGACGTCGACGCTCCGCGTGTCACGTGTTAGGGTGTATGCTCCATCCAGGGGGAACTGAAGTGAAGAAGCTCGTGTTCGTTATCCTCGCTATTCTTGCCGTCGTCATCGTATTGAAAGCTCAAAACGCTACTCCGCAGGGTGCCCCGCCGCCGGGCGGTCCGGGTGCCCGCAACCAGAACCCGGCTCAGGCCGAAGCGGCCGAGCGCGGCCGCAAGGAGTTCGTGGGGGCATGCGGATCGTGCCACGGGGAAGATGCCACGGGCGGCCGCGGCACCGATCTCATTCGCTCCTCGCTGGTCCGCCACGACAAGAATGGCGACCTTCTCGGCCCGATCATCACCGCTGGCCGTCCCGATCGAGGCATGCCCGGGTTTCCGCTCAGCGACTCGCAGGTAGCCGATCTCGCAGCGTTTCTCCACGCGCAGATCGATCTGTACGACATGCATACGCGCGTGCCCGGCGGTTATCCAAACGATATTCCCGCCGAGCGGCTGGCGACGGGCAGCGTGGAAGCCGGCAAGGCCTACTTTTACGGGGCGGGCGGATGCTCCAAGTGCCACTCGCCCACGGGCGACCTGGCGGGCATCACGAAGAAGTACAATCCTCCTGATCTGGAGACGCGTTTTCTCTACCCGTTTGGCAAACCTTCCACCGCAACGGTGACGTTGCCTTCGGGCCAGAAGTTGACGGGAACGCTCCTGCTGAAGGATGAGTTCAGCGTGGCCATCCGGGACAGCGACGGCTGGTATCACTCCTGGCCGCTCAGCGCGGTCAAAGTGGAGGTGCAGGACCCGCTCGCCGAGCATTGGGCGCTGGCGTACAAGTACACGGATGCCGACATGCACAACCTGTTCACCTATCTGGAGACACTCAAGTGAAGAAGCTGGCCCTCATAATTCTCGCACTCGCGGTATGCCTGCCCGCGCAGGAGCTCGATCCGAGCAAGCTGCTGAACCCCGGGACGGATTCCTGGCCGACGTTCAACGGCGATTATTCCGGGCGGCGTTATAGCACGCTCGCTCAGATCAATCAGAGTAACGTGAGTTCGCTTGCGCTTGCCTGGGCATTCCAGTCGCGCTCGCAGGGCTCCTTCTCATCGATGCCGCTCGTGGCGAACGGCATCATGTACGCCACGCTTCCCGACCAGGTCTGGGCCATCGACGCCCGCACCGGCCGGCAGATTTGGCACTTTCAGCGCCCGTCGCAAGGCGGCGGAAACCGCGGCGTGGCGATGTACAAAGATCGTCTGTTTTTCACGACGCCCGACACGCACGTCATCTGCCTGGATGCGCGCAACGGAAAACTCCTCTGGGACGTTCAGATGGAAGACCCGGCCTTCAAGGCCTTCGCAAGCATGGCGCCTTTGATCATTCGAGACCACGTGCTGGTTGCGGGTTCGGGTGACGCTGCCGATCTTCCGGGCTTCTTAGAATCGCTCGATCCGATGACCGGGAAAGTTCAGTGGCGCTGGGATAGCGAACCCAAGCCCGGCGAGCCCGGATCGGAAACTTGGCCGCAGGATAGCGACGTGATGAGCCGGGGCGGCGGAATGTTGTGGCTGACCGGCACGTACGATCCGGAGCTCAATCTGACGTATTGGGGAACCGGCAATCCGCACCCTGTCGAAAACGGCGAGCCGCGTCCCGGAGCCAATCTTTACACCTGCTCGATCGTGGCGCTGAATCCCGACACCGGCAAAATGGCTTGGTACTTCCAAGCCTCGCCGCACGACACGCACGACTGGGACACGAACATGACGCCGGTCCTGTTCGACGCCGACTTCCACGGGAAGCCGCGCAAGTTACTCGCGCAGGCCGCCAAGCAGGGCTTGTTTTTCGTGCTCGACCGCACCAACGGCAAGGTCCTGGTCTCCGCGCCCTTCGCTGAGGCCAACTGGTATTCGGGTTGGGACGAACGCGGACAACCGATCCCCCGGGCGGAAACGGAGCCTAAGCCCGATGGCGTGCTGGTGCGTGCGGGACAGACAAACTGGAACGCTCCCAGCTTCGATCCCGAGACAGGCCTCTTCTACATCAACGAGCGAGAGGGTATCGGAGTCTTTTATCTGACAATGCCCGGGAAGAAAGCGGAAGGCTGGGCCGGCCGCGACTTCACGGTCGTATCGAAATCTTTTTTGAAGGCCATCGATTATCAGACCGGAAAGATCAAGTGGAGCCGCGAAAGCAGCGGCCGCGGCGGGTTTACCGGTATTTTGACCACGGCCGGCCACTTGCTTTTCACCGCTGACTCGGCGGGAAACTTGGTGGCTCTCGATCCGGCCACGGGCAAGACGCTCTGGCATATTTATCCCGGGGGGACCTTGGGTACGGCGCCGATGACGTACCAATTGGATGGCCGCCAGTACCTGGTGATGCCGGTGGACGGCGTGATCTTCGCCTTTGCGCTGCCGGCCCGTTGAGGCGCTCGCCATTGGGGAGATCTGGGCTAAAAGCTGACCCGAAAAATGGCGGTTCCTCGCATTTGGTTTTTGGTACGGAAGGCTTCGCGCCCGGAGAGCCAATCGATGTTGGAGACAGAAATCTAAGTATTGGCAGGGACGGACGAACACGGTCGAGCCTCACGGAGTCTCCCAAATGCACCCGAGCGGTTCCGGTCTGCAGAAAGAGGATTTCGTCTGAACCGGGGTGTCTGTGAGTATGCTTGCGGCGCAATTGAAAACTTCGATTGGACACAAGTCAGCCGTCGCACCGGCAGGCTCTGGCGCGTTCGCGTGCCGCTCAAAACTGGCTGTAGGGGATGTTCTCGAACGGAGAGACCGCATCGGACGCGGAGTGTACGTCGCAAATTCCATTCATCGAAGTTTGATCCGAACTGTAAAAGGCGTCGCACGCATCCGTATTCCAATCCTTCTGTCTCGTGATGGGATCGGCCGGAACGGCGCCGATGTACTTGTAGTCGACCAGGTCCTGAAGCGAACTTGGCGGGACGTTGCGGTCGCGAGTGTAGTCCTGAATCGCGTGGCGCATGATGTCGAGATCGTGATGGAGAGCGGCTTCCCGGGCGTGGATCACCGTCTGGTAGTAGCCGCCAGCGGCGAGTGCGGCCAGGATCAGCATGATCGTGATGACGATCATCAGCTCGAGTAATGTGAAACCGCGCGGCGCGCGGCTTCTCTGCCTCGTCTCAGCCCTCATCCTGTCCAGCGTTATCATCTGACTTGCCGAATTTCGCCAACGAACGCGGCTACCAATCCGAGTACTTTGTCCCGTCGAGCCCGGTAGCCTGGGACGTGCTGTAGACATCGAAGACGTCCTGGCCTCCCCAGGAAGTGGAGTCCGGATCGTCCTGTACGGAGCGCAAGCCCCAGTCCGTGTTTCCGGTCATCGGATCAACCGGAATCTCCCGTAGGTAGCGAATCCGTTGGCTCTGTCCACTTTGTCCGCCCTGAACCCCCTGCCCGCTCATTTGGACGCCATCCCTCAGCGTCTTCAAGTCAGGCGGATAGTTCTCGGTTCCAGCCTGCACTTGAAACTTCCCCTTTTCGGCGTCGTCGTGGTAGCGGTCAATCGCGTCGCGCATTTCGCGCAAATCGTATCGCAGCGCCTCTTCGCGGTGGCGGATCAGCGTGACCCGCTCGAGGGGAAGCGCGACGGTGGCCAGAATAACGAGGATCGAACAAGCGATGATGAGCTCGAGAAGCGTGAAACCCTGATTGAAATGCCGTGGACTTCCGAAAACGCCCTCGCGCCTGGTCCGGGAACTCGCTGAGCCACGAACCCGCTTCATGATCAGCCTCATTGCACCTGGATCGCGGCTTCCCCGGAAACCATGGGAATCGTTTGCTGCTGGGAATTGTGCCCGTTGACCTGAAGGACCTGAAGCGCCGTCTTCCCCGGCGCGATGCCGCGGACCACGATCCCGAGCAGCGTGCCCGATCCGTTCACGCCGGGCGTATTCGGCTGGCGCGTGGCGGAAACAATCACTTCGCCGCGCTGCTGGTCGATTCGCTGCACGATCGCAATCTCCTGTGTGCCGCCGGAGAGGAAACCGCCGTCGCGAATCTCCTCCACCTGCACCACGGCCGGATTGTAGTGAATCAACAGCGGGATCGAGTAAAGATCGGTCACGTTCGAGACCGCCAGTCCCAGCGTGGTCCGGTCGCCCACGTGCAGTGTCGTGTCGGGCGGATCGAAATGAAGCTGCGCGGCCGGGGCCCCCACCGATTGCGGATTCGTTTGAGCGGACGGGAGAGGAGACGGCGCGGCGGATGATAGGGGCGAAGATGGCCCTTCCTCCCCTTCCCGGTACACGCGAGCGTTCGAATCCGTTCCGGCGGCCAGCGTTCGCAGATTCTCCGCGGAAATCGAGGGGAACCGGAGGATGTGCGGCGTCATGACGATCAGAACCTCGCTCTCCGCGATCGAAGTGCTGTTGTCGGAAAAGAGATAGCGGAGGAGAGGAAGTTGCGCCAGGCCGGGAATTCCGTTGATATTCTTCGTATCCGTGCGCTCGATCAGCCCCCCGAGGACGCTCACTTCGCCATCCTTCAATCTGATGTCGTGCTCGACTTTGCGTTGGCCGATGATGGGCTGGTTGATTCCGCCGATGCTGCTCGTGCCGTCGATTTCAGACACCTCGACCGAGACCTTCATGCTGACGTCGCCATCCGGATGCACGCGGGGCTGCACTTCGATGTTCACGCCCACGTCGATATACGTGAACTGAGTGTTCACCAGGGGATTGACTACGCCCGCTCCGCCGCCGACTCCTACTCCGACTCCGGCCTGAAAGCTCCCTGTGGCAACAGGCACGCGCTCTCCGACCTTGAGTGTTGCCTTTTCGCCATCGCTCACGCGGACCTCGGGGTCCTGAATGATTTTCGTCCGGTTGTCCGTGAGTATGGCAGTCGCCGTCGCGCCCGGCAGCGTCAGACTGTAGTCCGAAAGGGAAATATTCTTCAGGTTATTGAGCGTTATCTGAGTCGATGAAGTGCTGGTCGAACTAGTCGAACTCGAACTGCTGGAGGGCTGATTCGCGGTGGTCGGTGTAAACGCAAGTGTGGCGGTCTGGCCCGGCAGGATTCCCAGGTCGCGCAGGTAGTTCACGTTGGCTGTCAGCACCTGCACGTGAATCAAAACCTCGGGTTTGGCCTTGTCGATGTCGCGGATGATCTTGGAAGCGAGCGCCAGTTTATCGGGAGTGTCGCGGACCACGATCGCGTTCTGCGAGTTCACCTGCTGGATGCGCCGCAGGTCCAGAAGCTGCCGCAACCCGGTCACGACCTCCGTCAGATCCTGCGGCGTGAGCGTGTTTGAAAGATAGAACGTCCGCACTTCTTCGTCTTCGATGTCCCTGCGCTTCTGCGGATTGTCCGGCGCCACGAAAATAACGCTGCTCGACAGGGGCTTCCAGAATGCTTTGCTCTGGAGCGCTACGTCATCGAGCGCCTGCTCGAGAGTGATGTTCGGGAGTTCAGCCGAAATGCGCCGCGACGTGAAATCCGGGTCGAAAATAACAGCCAGGCCCGCCAGCTTTGCGATCGTCTCGAAGACGACTCGGGCGTCGTTCGTCATCTTCAAATTGATCGGTTCGTTCGAGATCGGCTTCAACTCCGGTGGAACCGCGAGCAGGTCCGTATCGTCCGCCGGATTCGGATTGATCGTTTTGGGGGATTGTGCGGCAGCCTTGGCCGCCAGCAGATCTGTCGTGCGCTTCAATTGCTGATCGGCGGCGGCATTCGACGGGTCGATCGCCTGAGCTTTCTGGAACTCCGCAAGCGCCAGTTGCAGGTCGCCCTTGTCGAGGGCCTTCTTGCCTTGTTCGAGGTGGAACTGGCCGGCCTCAAAGCGCGTGTGGGTCTCGCGCAGCTTGTATTCGGCGTTGGTAGGGTCGGCGCGGAGGGCGCGTTCGTAGTGGACCAGGGCCGTGTCGTAGTCCTGGAGGGATTCCGCCTTACGGCCGGCGTTGTAATCTGCGTTATCTACCTTGGGGCAGCCGATGAGGAGAATCGCGGCGGACACCAGGATTGGTATATAGGCTTTGCGGCGCAACAGTGATCCCTCAGATCGCAAGAAGTCTAGCACCGGGGTTAAGATGCGGCAAGGAACCGCCCCAGTTGCCGGTCCTTTTGGTTACCACAAGGGCGAAGACGCCGCATTAAGGGCTTGTGAAAGTTATCAACCCGCGGCCGTCCCGGAACTCCGCGGTATGCGGTCACTTGCGGGCGGTTGCGCGTGACGGCTATGATAGCAGAGTTGTGAAATCCGCTACAAAAAAGGCCCAATACGAAGGCGTCAAGATTGTCGCCCAGAACCGTTCGGCTTCGTATAACTACCACATCCTCGATAAGCTTGAGGCCGGCCTGGTCCTGGTCGGAACTGAGGTCAAGACCCTCCGAGAGGGCAAAGGGACCTTGCGCGAGGCGTACGCTGAGATTCGCGCCGGGGAGGCTTGGCTGATAAACTGCCATATTCCGGAATACCTGCCCGGTGGATCGCGGAACCATGACCCGCTCCGGAAGCGCAAGCTGCTGCTTAACCGCCGGGAAATCGAGCGGCTCGTCGTCCAGACGCAGCAAAAGGGTATGACGATCGTCCCGCTCAAGATCTACTTCCGCGACGGCATCGCGAAATGCGAGCTGGCGGTGGCAAAGGGCAAGAAATTCCACGACCGCCGCGAAGCCGAACGGCAGAAGGAAGCGAAACGCGAGGCCGATGAAGCGATCTATCGCTCTCGGCGGCGATGAAAACGAAAGGAAGACATGCAGATCCAACTCGAGACTCAGCCGTACTCTTCGATCCAGGCGGACGCCCTGGTTACATACGTTTTCGATAAAGAAAACAAATTCGACGGAGCCTTGGGCGACATCGATCGCGCGATGAACGGCCGTCTCAGCTCGCTCGCCACGAGCGGCGAGCTGACCGGCAAGTCGCTCGAACTCGTACTCGTCCATTTCCCGGAGGGCCTTGCCGCCCAGAGGCTGCTTCTCGTTGGCGCGGGCAAACCGGATAAGTTTGCCGTGTCCGATCTTCGAAAGATCGCCGGGACGGCCGTGCGCCATCTGAAGTCGCGCGGCGTCAAAACATTCGTCTTCCTGACGCGCGAAGGCGAGCGTGGGCCTGCGGCCGCACAGGCCGCCGTCGAGGGATTGATCGTCGCCGACTTTGAATCGGATAAATACCGCACCGACAGGAAAGACCGCGACATCCAGTGCGTCTCGCTCGCCGGGTTCGACACGGCCCTCGGTGCGAACCTCACGGCCGCAATCGACCACGGCCGTGTCGTCGCCGAATCGCAGAACTTCGCGCGCGACCTGATCAACGAGCCCTCGAACCGCCTGACACCTCGTATGCTCGCAGCGCGCGCCGAGGCCATGGCAAAGGAAGCCGGCCTTGGAATCGAAGTCCTCGACGAACGAAAAATCGCTGAACTGAAGATGGGCGCGCTGATTGGTGTGGCTCAAGGGAGCGTCGAGCCGCCGCGCGTCATCGTCGTGCGCTACACGCCCGAAAATCCACGGCTGGGCGCGCCCGTTCTGGGGTTGGTCGGCAAAGCCGTCACGTTCGACACGGGCGGCATCTCGATCAAGCCCGCGAACAATATGGAGAAGATGAAGTACGACATGGGCGGTGGCGCCACGATGCTGGGCGCGATGCGCGCCCTCGCCGCGCTCAAACCGTCCGTTTCCGTCATCGCTGTGATTCCCGCGACGGAGAACATGCCCGGCGGGCGCGCGCAAAAGCCCGGCGACGTGCAGGTGGCGATGTCGGGAAAGACGATCGAAGTGATCAACACGGACGCCGAGGGACGGCTGATTCTGGCCGACGGAATTTTCTACGCGCGGAAGCTTGGGTGTACGCATCTTATTGATGCAGCGACACTTACGGGCGCGATCGAGGTTGCCCTCGCGAACGTAAACGTCGGTGCGTTCGGCACCCCGCGCGAGTATCTCGATCGGTTTCTCGAAAGCGCGAAGGCCGTAGGCGAAAAAATGTGGCCGATGCCGATGGACGACGAATACGAAGAGATGATCAAGAGCAACATCGCGGACATTCGCAACACCGGCAGCGGCAAGGGCGGCGGCGCGATCACCGGCGCGTGGTTCCTGAAAGAATTCGCTGAGGACACGCCGTGGATCCATCTTGATATCGCCTCGACGTGCTGGGTGGATGACGGGCGCCCGTGGCTTGCCAAGGGACCCACCGGCGTTGCGATCCGCTCGATCGTCGATTTCGCATTGAAGATGTGACGGCCCGCAGGTCCGGCGTCACATCTTTTCCGGGGCGGCGATGCCGAGCAGGCCGAGCGTGGTGACGAGTTGCTCGCGGACGAGCGACGAGAGACGCAGCAGAAACGCGCGCTTCTCGGCATCCTCTTCGGACAGGATGTGGTGCTTGTGATAAAAGACGTTGAACGCCTGCGCCAGCTCGAATGCATAGCGCGCGAGGAACGCTGGCTCCTGAGAGCTTAAGGCCGTGTCCACTCGCTCGTCGAGCGAACCCGCGAGCAGCGCGAGGTCCCACAGATCATCTCCTGAAGGCATCGCCAGGAATTTCGCCGCATCGATTTCGCCGCGCTCGATCCGGAGCAGATTCGCCGCATCCACGTCGTTCAGCCGATCCGCACCCTTGCGAACGATTCCGTTCACGCGCACGACGGCATACTGCACGTAGGGTCCCGTCTCGCCTTCGAAGCTGAGCGCGTCCTCGAAATCGAAGGCGATAACGGTCGAACGCGTAAAACGCAACAGGAAATAACGCAGCGCGCCGATGGCGATGGCGTGGGCGATTGCAGCGCGGTCGGATTCGGGCGCATCCGCATGGCGCGAATCGACCTCCTTGTGCGCGCCCGCTTCGAGCTGGTCGATCAGGTCGTCCGCTTTCACGCCCTGCCCCTTCCTCCCGCTTACTTCGATGTAGGGTTTCTTCGCGTCCTCGGCGGGGATTTCGTAGCCCATCTCCCGGGCGCAGCGGGGCGTGAGCGCCACGACGTTATAGGAAAAATGCCGGAGATGGTCGGCCTCTTCGGTATAGCCCAGCGCACGCAGCCCCGCGACGACGACTTGCTGCGGATAGGCCTGGCGCGAATCGATGACGTTGAAGACTTCGTGCGCGTGGCCGAACGCCTCGTGCGATGCGTAGCCGGGGACGCTGCTGGTTATCCAGACCTCGCGCCCGTTCCATTGCTTGTAAAACGGTTCGTAGTAGAAGTCGCGCCCGAGCAGCCCGAATTTCCAGAGGTGGTATGCGATGTCTTTTCCGACGTAGGTGACGGTGCCGTTCGACCGGACGATGATCTTGGCTTCGGCCAATTCGCTCGGCTCTTCCTCCTCGGCGGGAGTCTCCCTGTCCGAAGGAAGCTGCATTACCCAGCAGCCGGCGCTTTCCCCCGAGGTTGCGTACTGGATTGCGCCGCGCTCTTTCAGCATCGCGAACGCGGCGTCCCAGAATTTCAGGTGCAGGATTTCGCTTTCGCGGGTGAGCAGGTCGTAATTGATGCCAAGCCGACCTGCTGTCTTCAAATGGCAGCGCACGATGGCGGTCGATACGACCTCCGCCATTGCGGCCGCATCGCCGTGGCCCTCTTCGATGTCTTTCAGAGTTTGCGAGCGGAGATCGAGGCGAGATTTGTCTTCCGCCAGGAACTGCGTGACGCGCGTGTAGAGGTCCCAGCAGAGATAGTCAAATTTCGGCGCGGCAGCGAGCGAGCGGATCTCGTCGGTCGATTTTTTTTCCAGATGGAGAAACCCGAGGACGACGTCGGCGACCTGCACGCCGGTGTTGTCGATGTAGTTTTGCACTTCGACGCGCCGGCCCGCGTGGCGCAGAAGCCGGCAAAACGTGTCTCCGAGGACGGCGTTGCGCAGGTGGCCGATGTGCGCGGCCTTGTTCGGGTTCACGCTGGTGTGCTCGACGATCACCTTGGGAACATTCACATTGGGTGCACCCGGCGCAACTGCTTCGCGCCCGGATTCCTCGCAGGCCGC
The DNA here is from genome assembly GCA_050018375.1 of Candidatus Acidiferrales bacterium. Classification (GTDB taxonomy): domain Bacteria; phylum Acidobacteriota; class Terriglobia; order Acidiferrales; family UBA7541; genus Palsa-295. The sequence continues at coordinate 26,610 of JBEKAE010000001.1, forward strand.
GCGGAAAAACGCCGCGCGATCGAGAAACACGTTGAGGTATCCGCCGCCGGCAACCTCAACGCGCGCGACGCCGGGAATCGGTTTCAGCGAATTCGCGATCTCCTGCGCCAGCGCGCGCGGCGGTTTTTTCAGCCGCTTCGCAAGCTCGAAGCAGACGGGCGAAGCCACTTCGCCCATCGAAAGCTTGGGCGGCCTCTCGGTCACGATCGGAACGTCCGTTTTGTAGCGCTCGTGGATGTGGTGCGCGAGCGCCTTGCGAATGCGGTCCTCGACCGTCTTATACACACGGCTCCTTATATTCGAAAGAATCGAAGATTATACGGAAAGGGCGATGCGTGGTCCAAGCAGATGGGCGCACGGAAGGACCCCGGTTTGAGTTGCGGGTAGGAGGCACCGCAAACCTTTGTTTTGAATGAGTTACAAGGGATTCTACTCGTCGAGCAGTTGCGGGTAGAAAGACTCGGTGATTCGTGTAAGGCAGGACAGGACGAAACACAGAGGTCACAGAGGCCGCACACAGATCGCGAATGGCGAAAGAGCGAAGTCCGATCAATCGAGATGCGGACAGGCCTCCCCGCCGCGCCTGGGAAGGCTTCAACGACGTCCTAGTTTTGACCAAAATACTCATCGTCTCCATGCTAGGACGAGGGGCGAGGAATGCAAGCGGAAAGGCCTGTGGACTTTGTGGAAGTAGAGCGCGGAGAGAAAGTCGGAGCGGCCTCGGGGCTTCGACAAACCGTCATTCCGCGCGCTTGCCGGCGGGGTGGATCGCTTTGAGGATGAGAGCGACAGCCACAAGCAATGAGGTGACCGCATTGGCCCAGATTACGGCGGCGGCGTGCAGCAGCAATCCATAGACCAGCCAAAGAAGAATGCCGGTGAGGTAAAGAAACAGCATGGGATAGGAAAGATCCTGACCGCCCTGCCGCCTGATCTTCAGGATCTGCGGAATGAAGGCGATGGTTGTGCATACGGCTGCGGCGGTCCCAACGTAAGCGATGAGTCCCATTTGCTCTCCCGATGGTCCACTATGGACCAAGCGCTACTTCCTTTGGTCATTTGACAGAGGTTGAAGGCCAGAATAGTATCGTTTTCTTGCAGCTCCACAGCAGCGCAAATCGTTCATGGACCAATTCAGCTCCTCAAACGACAAGCCGAAGTTCTACCTGACCACGCCGATCTACTACGCGAATTCGCGTCCCCACGTCGGGTCGGCGTACACGACGATCGTGTGCGACGTGATCGCGCGGTACAAGCGGATGTGCGGATACGATGTCGCATATCTCACCGGGACGGACGAGCACGGCGTGAATATCGAGCGCGCCGCGGAAAAGGCGGGAATCACGCCGCAGGAGCTCGTCGACAAGAACGAAAAGATTTTTCGCGATTTGTGGAGGCTGCTGGGAATCACGAACACGAATTTCATTCGCACGACTTCGCCTGAACATGCGCGGGCGGTCCAGACGCTGGTGCGGCGCACCATGAAGCGCACGCCGGACGCGATCTACAGGGCGAAATACGAAGGCCGCTACTGCATTTACGACAATCTCTACGTGAGCGACACGCCGGAGCCGGTGAATTGCCCGACGTGCGGGCGTCCCGCGGAGCTGATTTCCGAGGAGAACTACTTTTTCCGGCTCTCGGCCTATCAGGACAGATTGCTGGAGCTGTACAAGAATCATCCGCAATTCGTGCAGCCGGACTTCCGGTTGAACGAGGTGAGGAGCTTCGTCGAAAGCGGGCTGAAGGATGTGTCGATCAGCCGGAAGGCGATCAAATGGGGCATTCCGTGGCCGGGCGACCCGGAGCACGTGTTTTATGTGTGGTACGACGCGTTGACAAGCTACATGAGCGGGATCGGATACGGCGAAGGCCCGGACGGCAGCGCCGAGTTTCAAAGATACTGGCCCGCCGACCTGCACATGATCGGCAAGGAGATCATTCGTTTTCACGCGGTCTATTGGCCGGCGTTTTTGATGGCGGCGGAACTGCCGCTGCCGAAGCAGATTTTCGCGCACGGATGGCTGCTCTTCGAGCAGGAAAAAATGAGCAAGTCGAAGGGCAACGTCGCGTACCCCGAGCCGATCGTGAAGGTGCTCGGCAACGACGCACTGCGGTACTACCTGCTGCGCGAGACTGTTTTCGGACAGGACGGCAATTTCTCGCGCGAGGCGCTGCTGACCCGCTACGAAGCGGATTTGGTAAACGGGCTCGGGAATCTAGCGAGCCGCGTCCTTGCAATGATCGAAAGCTACTTCGAGAGCCACGTTCCAGAACCGACTTCGGACACGGCTATTCCCGGGTTCGTGTCCGGCCCGATGCAGGCCATCGTGCGCGAGCATTACGATGCCTATCGATTTTCGGCTGCCGTTCAGGAGATCTGGCGCCTCATTTCGTTGGTTGATGCATACCTGGTCGAAGAGAAGCCGTGGAAGATCGCGAGCGACCCGACCTACAGGGGCAGGCTCCGAGAAGTTCTCTACACCGCCGCCGAGGCCCTGCGAATCATCACAGCCCTGGCGCATCCCGTCCTGCCCGAGGCGACGCAAGAAATATGGCGGCATCTCGGCCAGCCGGGAAGGCTCGGAGACTACCGGCTCGATCAATTGGTCTGGGGAGGATTGAGGCCCGGGACTCGGATTGTGAAGCCAGAGGCAGTGTTTCCGCGTATGGACTACAAAGAGACCTACGAAAGGATTGAGGCGATGGAAAACGAGATACGGAGTCCGGGGGCCGCGCAAACTGCGGCAACTGCATCATCGAGCACGACGCCAAATGCTGCGCCTGGCGGCACGGCTGCGGCCGCTGCGGCACCTGCAACGGCGAAAATCACCATCGAAGACTTTGCGAAGGTCGAGCTCCGCGTCGGGGTCGTGAAGTCGGCGGAGCGGATTCAGGGCGCGGACAGGCTGCTGAAGATACTGGTGGACATTGGCGACGAGGTTCGCCAGGTGCTTGCGGGAATTGCCCTCGCGTACGCGCCGGAGGAGTTGGTCGGCCGCAAGGTCGTGGTCGTCACGAACCTCGCGCCGCGAAAGATGCGCGGCCTCGAATCGAACGGGATGCTGCTCGCGGCGTCGGCCGGCGCCGACGGCAAGCCGGTGCTGTGCACGTTCGCCGAGGAGATTCCAGCGGGCTCAAAGGTAAAGTGACGATCCGACGAGGATCGTCATCCTGAAGCCGACGATTTGGCTCTGGTCGGCTGAAGGATCTCTCTTGTCTTGCGTAATTCGCAGCGATATGAAAACTTGCTGCGAGAAAACCTGCGCATAGGAAGGTGCTTCGCGCAACGTTCTTATGTCGGAGCTGAAGCTCCGACCCCCTAAAATGCAAATCGTAGATTCACACGCGCATCTGGAGTTTTCGCAGTTTGACGAAGACCGCGCGGCGATGCTCGAGCGGGCCCGCGCAGCGGGCGTCGAGACGTTGCTGGCGATCGGCAGCGGAACGAGTCCGGCCGAGCGGCTCGACTCCGCAATTCCGTTCGCCGAGCAGCACGATTGGATCTACGCGACGGTCGGCATCCATCCGCATGATGCGAATGCAGCGACCGAAGAGCACTTCGCGCGCCTCGACGAGCTCGCGCGGCATCCGCGTGTGATCGGCTGGGGCGAGATGGGCCTCGATTACCACTACGATCATTCACCGCGCGACGTGCAGCAGACGGTGTTCCGGCGGCAGCTCGGGCAGGCGCGCGCCGCGAAGCTGCCAATCGTGATTCATTGCCGCGACGCGTGGGACGACTGCCTCGCGATCCTCGAAGAGGAGTGGCGCGCATCCGGCATCGGCGGAATCTTTCACTGTTTCACCGGCACGGTTGCGGAAGCGCGACGCGGGCTCGAGATGGGCTTTCTCATTTCGTTCGCCGGGAACGTGACCTATCCGAAAATGCAGCATTTGCGGGACGTGGCGCGCGAGTTGCCGCTCGAAAATATCCTGACCGAGACCGATTCGCCGTTCCTGCCGCCCCAAAGCCGCCGTGGCAAGCGCAACGAGCCGGCGTTTGTGGTAGAGGTAGCGCAAGCCTTGGGGAATGTGAGAAACTTAGCGCCCGAACAAGTCGCGGCCACCACGGCGGCGAACTTTCGGCGCTTCTTCAGGATTGGCGCCCCAGGCACTCGGGGGCCGGCCTAGATAAGGGCCAGGTAAGCAAACGGATGGCATTCGCTGTCCAAGTCGCAAAAGGCATCAAGGGCATTTTCGACCTGGTGAGAGACGACCTCGCGCTGGTCGAACAGGAGATCGCCGCGCAGAGCCACGGCGCGATCGAGCCCGTGCGCGAGATTTCAAGCTATCTGCGCGAGGGCGGCGGCAAGCGGCTGCGTCCGGCGCTGCTGCTGCTGAGCGCGGGAGCGTCCGGCTACCGCGGAGAGAGCGCGATACGCCTGGGCGCGGTGGTGGAGATGATTCACAGCGCCACGCTGGTCCACGACGACGTGATCGACGGCGCCGAGACTCGCCGCGGGCGGCCGAGCACGAACGCGCGCTGGGGAAACCACATGAGCGTGCTGGCGGGCGACTGGCTCTACATGCAGTCGTTCGAGATGGCGCTGCGCGAGCGAAATTTCGCGGTCCTCGACATCCTGATCGACCTCACGCAGAACATGGTCGAGGGCGAACTGCTGCAACTGACGCGCCTCGGGCGGATCGATCTGACCGAGGCCGAAGCCACCGATCTCGCCTACCGCAAGACCGCGTGCCTGTTCAGCGGATGCGCGCGGCTCGGGGCGGTGCTGGGGCGGCAGCCGAAACTCGTCGAAGAAGCGATGGCGGAATATGGGCGCAACGCGGGCCTGGCATTCCAGCTCGTTGACGATCTGCTCGATTTCACCGCGTCGATCGAAAAGCTGGGCAAGCCCGTGCTGAGCGATCTGAAGGAAGGGAAAGTTACGCTGCCGCTGATCTTTGCCCTTGAAAATGGGGCTCTTGAAAACGGGGCGCTCGAAAACGGCCACGGAAACGGGGGCACGCCGTCGGAAGGCCGCAAGCTGATCGCACGAGTGCTCGAGGAGCGAGGCTTCCTAAGCGTCCGGCCGGAGCAGATCGCGAAGCTGGTGCGGGAAACCGGGGCGCTGGACCGCGCCGCAAATCTCGCGCGCAACTACGTCAATCGCGCGAAGGCGTGTCTGGAGGAGCTGCCCGACAGCGAATACCGCCGCGCGCTGCTCGCCGTCCCGGACTTCATCCTTGAACGCGAAAACTGACTTTCAGTTCGCGCGTCCGGCTGCCGCGCTTTTCGAGGCATCCGCGCGAGCCAGCGCGGCCGAACTCCGCCCGCTTTCCTGCTGCAAGACGGCCGTTGCATCCAAGAGAAGATCGTCCGGCCTCCACTGGTTGTCCGCGTACCACTTGTAGACCGTGCCTTCGGGTGAGATCACGGTCGTGCTCAGCGAATGAACGATCTGCCCGCCGTCCGGAGTGAAATCGAGGCCGAAGAAGTCCGCTATTTCTTTCAGATCCTTTTCCGGCGCGACGCTGAATTGCCAACGGTCGAAGGGAATGGCGCCCGCTGTCTCGCGGAACGTCTCGCCGTAGGCCCGCAAAACCTGCGGAGTGTCGTGCTCGGGATCGAAGCTGATCGTCAGCAGGCGGACTTTAGAAGCGAGAGACGGATCCTTGCGCGTCGCGGCATAAACCTGCGCGAAATTCCGGGAGACGAGCGGGCAAAAATCGGGGAAAGGGCATCGCGTATACACGAAGGTGACAAGCAGCACGTGGCCCCGAAATGAAGCGAGATGGATCTGTTTCCCGTCCTGATTGATGAGCGCGAAGTCGGGAACTTTCTCGCCGGGTTGCGGTTCATGCTGGCTGCTCGGCGAAGTTCCCTTCCCTCCGCTCCCCTTTTTCGTCACGACGATATTCTCGAGATAGGCGCCGTCGCTCGCGACAACGACGTCCGCGGTGATCTCGTCGCCGGCGTTGAGCGGCGCGAGGATGCGTACGTCGCGCACGGGGTAGGCCATCGTCATGGCGTCCATAAATCCGGGGATCGCCTGGTGGTCCACAATGAGAGCCTGACCTTTCGTATCGACGGAAATCACTTTGCCTACGAGATGATAGCGCTTGACGTTTTCTTCCTGCTGCGACTTCTTGCACGCCGCCGGGACAAAGGCAACGGCGGCGAGGAGAAGCGCGAGAGCGGCGCGCGCCAGCCGACGTTCACGATTCACGTTGTATTGCATGGGTCAAATCACCTTTCTTATGAGTTCCCTTCGCCGCATTGTACGCGAGCGAATCCGAAATCAATAATGAAACCGATAGCGAAACTCAACGTAAATCTCGCGCGGATCGTTAAAGTGAAATCCGCCGAAGGTCAGACTATTGTCGATCAGCAAGTGCCGATTGCCCACGTTGAGAGCGGTCACGGAAATCGAATACTTTTCCCGAAACTCTTTGCCGAGCGACAGATCGACACTCGCGTGCCCCGGCAGGTAATTCGGCGGAGGAGTGCCGTTTGAAAATCCTGAACCGTAATACACGTTCGATGAGACGAACGCTTGCCAGGGCAGATTTCCAGTGAAGCCGACGTTCAGCGTGTTGCGCTGGTCGTGGTCGAGCGCGTAGAAGCCGGGCGACGGCGGCAGGCCGACGATCAAGCCGCCGGTGAACGCGCCCTCGCCCTGAGCGATCTGATTCGAGTAGGCGAGATGCACCTGCCCCTGTTTCCAAATGCGAGGAGAACGCACCGTTACTTCCGTGCCGCGAATCCGCGACCCTGCCACCGTGACCGGGATGAAAATGTCGGACTCTCCGATGTTGTTGTGATCGAGGAAGTTCACGCCGCGAGTTTCGAAATTGTCGATGTCCAAGGCCCAACCGCGAATCGGAATCGTGACGCCGAACTGGTGCTCTTCGTCGCGCTCGCCGCGCAAAGTCGCGAACGAAGTTGGGTTTCCGGGCGTTGATATAGTACTGAGATAACTGAGCAGCGGACCCGAGATGGTGACGAGCGGCGGCGGCTGGTAATAGCGGCCCCAAAAGGCGCGGAATACCCAGTTTACGTGCGGAATTTTGAGAGTACCACCGACGCGCGGGTACGTCGTGTTCTCGGTGACATTCGCTGAGAAATGCGTGGCCCGGACGCCGGCCATCAGCGTGAGCCACGACGTGACAGTGAATTTGTCGCTAAGGTAGACGGCCTCCTCCGACCCGTGGACGATATCTGTTTCGCCGATTGGAGGGTTGCCGCTTCCATCGTTGAAGACCAAGCCAAAAAGCTCGTTGTCACTTGCCCCGAAAGCATAGATTCCGGCTTGCACGTCGTTCTTCGGCAGGTGAAAAACAAGGACGGCCTGGCCGCCGCCATAGTCCGACGTGCGGCGGTCCGTGGTAGCCACCGGCGTGTCGGTAAGTGGGCTGTTATAGTTTGCGCTGTTGCGATGATAGAAGGGAGAGACGGTCAGAACTGCATCGGGGTTGAAGGTATGGACCCAGGAGAAGATCAGGAAGCCGTCTGATTCCAACTGGCTGTCGCGAAGTCCGCTGGTATTGAACTGCTGGTTCTCGGCGTCGTTTGGGTTTGGATCGTACGGGATCTGGTAGTAATCGCGGCGCAGTTGCGCGTCGAAGCGGAGCTGGTCTTTCTGATCCAAGTTGTACAGAAGAGACGTGAAACCGCCGTAGCCGTTCTCGGCGTCGTGGAAGACTTGCCCGATCGGCGTTTCGAGGCCAAGATTGCTGCGATTTCCGTTAAGGCTGGTGTAGTAGGCCAACCGCTGGGTGTGGCTTCCGAAGTTGAGCTGGTCGTTTGTCTGATAATAGTTTCCGAACGTCGTCACAAGTTCGGCTTCATTGTCCCGTTCAAACCCCGATCGAGGGAGGATGTTGAATTCGCCGTAGGTGCGGTCGCCATATTCGGCGTTGTAGCTGCCGCGCAGAATTTCGACGTAGTCGATATCCTTGGGATCAAACTGAGGGGCAAGATTGGTCGCGATGTTTGTGTTCGGGATCGGAACACCATCGATGAGCCAAGTGGTCTGGTGGCCGCCGCGCATGTGCAGCATGTCGTGGGTGAGGTATGCGGCCGGCGTGTAATCGGTGATCATCGCGAGGCTGTTGGTCAAGTCAGCCCCCGGAGTCCGCGCGATGTCAGCACGATCGACGAGCGTCGTCGGCGTTACAGATTCCAGGGTCGCGCTTTCCGCTTCCGCGTTCACGACCGCTGTCTGGCTCACGGGAGCGAGCGCGAGCTGCAGATGGAGAATCGAGGAAGTGTCCGAAGCGAGAGTAAAACTCTGCTCCAATTGGCTGAAGCCGGGCGCTTTTGCGGTGACGACGTAATCGCCGAGAGGCACCGCTGCAAAAGCGAATTCGCCGTCGGAATTCGTTTGCGTTTCCCGGGACCAGTCCGAGTTCGCTGATACCAATTTCACCGCAGCGCCCGCGACCGGCCGGTGCTGCGGGTCGTGCACGATCCCGCGCACCGTGCCGAAAACAGTCGCTCGCGCCGCAAGGACCGCAAAAAGCAGCACCACGATAAACAGAAACACAACGGACTGCGACACGTATCTCGTCCGCACGAACTGCTCCTCTCGAAATCGGGATGAAAGGGCCCTCGAACGAGGGCTAGCTTCGCGGAGGTTGAAACGGCGCCGAGAGGAAACCAGTACTGGCGGATTGCGTCTGCTGCACGACAATCTGTCGCGCTGCGTCAAGTGGCGGAAGCGCCGCGAACGACAGCGGCGCCGTGGGAGCCATCAGCGTATTCAAACCATAGTCCGGTGGATGATGCTTCGCGCTCATCGTACAGGTCTGTTTCTGCCCGGTGAGCTGGCCGCACAACATCTTAGCGCGCGGATACTGGTCCTTCGATGAAAGCGACTTTTGCACGAGAGAGCACATGCAATCGCATTTCGTCTCGCCGCAGTCCGCGCGGGCAAGCAGCGCAAGTGGCGTTGCAAGCAGCGCGACGATGACGAAGATGGCGTGAACGCGTTGCATCGCCAACACTCTACCACAGCGGCATCTTACCTCGCCATTGCGTCCGAACAGATCGAATCGCACGGCTTCGTTCGCCGTTTGCGTTCGGCAAAGCTTCGCGGTAGGCTCGAGCCATCGTGCTGCCATTCAAGCTCGTCTACGACGACCGCTACGATCTGAACCTTGGCTCGCACGTTTTTCCATCGCAGAAGTATCGCCTGATCCACGAGCGGCTCCTGGCAGATCACCTGGCCGCGCCGGAGGATTTCCTTGCGCCCGAGCCAGCCACGGACGATGACGTCCTGCGCGTTCATTCGCAGGACTACGTCTACAAACTCAAGACGGGCACGCTGAGCCACACTGAAATTCTGCGGATGGAAGTTCCCTACTCAAGAGAGCTAGTGGAAGCCTGCTGGCTCGCTGCGGGCGGGTCGATCCTCGCGGGACGCCGCGCGCTCGCAGACGGCTGGGCCGCGAACATCGGCGGCGGCTTTCATCATGCCTGTCCCGATCACGGCGAGGGCTTCTGCGTGATCCACGACGTCGCCATCGCGATCCGGCGCCTTCAGTTCGACAATGCGATCGAGCGCGCAATGGTGGTGGACACCGACGTTCATCAAGGCAACGGGACGGCTGAGATTTTCGGAGGCGACGGAGACGTCTTCACGCTCTCGATCCATCAGGAGAACAATTACCCGTTTCCGAAGCCGCGTTCGACCATCGACATCGATTTGCCCGACGGCATCGGCGATGACGACTACCTCGCCATTCTCGAAAAGCATTTGCACCGTGCTTTTCACGATTTCTCACCGCAGATCATCTTCTACGTCGCCGGAGCCGATCCCTACCGCGAGGACCAATTGGGCGGGCTGAAACTATCGGTGGAAGGACTGCGACGCCGCGATGCACTCGTTTTCGACTACGCGCTCCGCAACGGCGCGCCGGTGGCGATTACGCTGGCCGGAGGCTACGCGCGAAACCTGGCCGACACGGTAAGCATTCACATCAACACGATTCTCGCCGCGCGCGATGCCGCGCAGCGGGATTCGAGCCGCACAAGATCGCAGGCCCGCTGAAAGCTGTCCGTCTACTCAACGTTACTGAGATGTGCCGAGCGCGCTCTGGATTGCGGAAGTGAGCGACGCAGAAAATCCTTCGGACGCGAGTTCGCCGACGCGGTAGACGATTTCCCCGTCGCGGCCCAAGATCAGCACCGTCGGCAGGGTGTCGACTTTCATGAAATCGTCGAGCCCGTCGGCGTAGATTACCGGTACAGCCAGCTTCTCTCGCGCCACGAACGGCGCGACTTGCGTCTCATCGTCGTCCGTGTTGACGGAAAGAAAAGCGACATTCGAATTCCCGGCGTAGTTCCCCGCCACTCGGGTGAAGAGCGGCTCAAGCGCCCGGCACGGCCCGCACCAGGTGGCCCAAAAGCTCAGGACCACGATTTTCCCCTTGAGCGGCGCGAGCGGCAGCGGTGTTCCGTCGAGGCGCCTCACGACGAATGCGAAGAAATCCTTGGCGTCCTTATTCCGCGCCGCAGCGTCCGGAACAGAGCTGGTGGGCGCCTGAGAGGTGCGGTCGTACGCCGCGAGAATGGCGTCGCCAAGACCTTGCTCGCTGCCGTGGACCCGCCGCCAGACATTGCCCAGCTTCCGGCGGACATCGCGCCGGTCCACCGCGCCGGCCGGACCACTTTCGGGGAGCGCGAAGGCTCGCGTGTATTCCTCAATTGCGGTCTTGGGATCGTTTCGCATCTCTGCGATTTCGCCCAATTTCTCCGCCGCGAGGGCGTTCGGATGGATGGAATCGCTCAGCTGAAGATCTTTCGCCGCGGCGTCGTAGCCGTGCTGGGAATTCTCGATTCGGCCTCGCGCGTAGTAGAGAGCGGCGCGAAGCTGCCTCTGGCCGTCTTCGAAATCCGCGAGCGATTCTTCGGCTGGCTTGTCATCCGGGGTCGCCTTTTCGACCCGGTCCAGCACGCGGGTGACGTAACCGGCAGCACGCGTAAGACTCGCGTCGTCTCCCTTCTTTTCGAGCAAACTCACGGCGAGAAGCATCATCTGCGAGTCTTCGGGACGGATCGCAATCAGACGCTCCACGTAGTCGAGGGCGCAGACATCGTTGCGGATCTGCTGGCAGGCCTCGACGAGCGCGCGATAGATACTCGGGCGCCGCGGGGCATCGGGAAACCGCGCCAGATAGCCCGTCAGATTCCGGACCAGGGCGGCGCTGTCGTTTCCCGCATCCGCGAGGACCTTTTGCAGCTCCGCCTCGGCCTCCGCCTCCTTCTTGGCGGCGTCCGGGGCAGCCTTCGACGCGGGCGCAGTCGGCTTGGAGTCTTGTGCCGCCGAGGCCAAGGCCGAGCCGAGGAACACAAGGGCAAGAAAAGCGGCGAAAGGAAATCGCATCAGACGCCCATTCTATCGCGGGAATCGCGCGGTGCTGCGGACTCGTTCGCGGAGCCGGATTCTAGCGCAGAGAGACGCCACCCGAGGCTGTTTCAATCTCGACGCGGGCTTTGCCGTCTCCGATCCGTCCCTGATACTCATGCCTCCCGGACGACTCCTCGGAAACGGAGGGAATCCCGACATCGATGTTGCCAGAGCCAGTGTGCGCGTAGAGGCGAAAACTGGCGTCGTGGGGAACCCGCAACCTTACGCCGCCCGAGGCAGCATGGAGGTCCCAAAAGTTTGTCGCACCGGGATTGCCGTCCACGCGGATTTCGCCGGAGCCCGTGCGCAACCGCAAGTCGGCCGTAGCATCCCTGACGTCAATGCCGCCGCTGCCGGCCTGGGCCACGACGGTATCGCCGGGTTCCCTGATCGATATTTCGCCAGAACCCGCGCGGGCACGAATTTCGCCTTTGGCGCGATCGATCTGTACCCTGCCCGAACCCGCCGTCACGTCGATCTGGCCGCCCATGTCCGCAAAGCGGACGTCGCCGCTGCCCACGATCGCCCGAGTATCCTTCGCAACGCCCGTTGCGGAAATGCTCCCCGATCCTACAACGAAGTTGGCGGGGCCCTGGACTCCGTCCACTCGCAGACTCCCAGAACCGGCCACGGCGCGCACTTCGGTGTCTGCGGGGACCGTGATCGTGTAGTCGTAGCTGGCGCTCATGCTGCTCCACCGCCAGTCGGGCTCGCCAACACGGATCAGATTGCCGTCCTGCGAGACGGGCGGATTCGTCTCGATATCCTCGAGCCTGCGCTGCGCGTTTCTCCACGACCACGCGTGCACGCGGAACTGAGCGTGAATTTCGACCACACCGGACGACCCGGCGCTGATGCGGGAATCGCCGCTGCCATTGGCCAGTTCCAGGCGAACGGGACCATTGACGGTCAACGTGCGATCGAAGTGGCCAACGGCGCTCGCTTGGGGCATGCAGCCGGCCAAACACGCTCCCGCGAGGATTGCTGCTACGACTCCGATCTTTTTGTTCAATCGCGCCATGTTCGATGCGGAAGAAGCTCCCAACGCCTCCGGAAAGCCTTCCTATCAAGATCATACGAGGCTGGGCAAGAGAAAGTTCCGTGCACGCAGGCCAATTCGAGCCGAGCTCCGCGATAGGCTATTGGAAGTCGAGCAGAACGTCCACCGTCGCGGCCCCGGGGTCCTTTTGCAGGAAACGCCCGACCTTCTCGTAGTGGAACGGGAAACCCGCGAACGCTTGCGTGATCCCATTCGAGAGAAACTCTTCATAAACGCCGTTGTCGAAAACCGCGCCGGCTGGAATTTTCCACGCCGCGCGGATTCGGCGCTCGCCGTCGATCGAGAGACCCGTAAGCATGAGCTTGCCCATGTGATATTGCGGCCCCTCGGCGACGGAAACGGAATAGCCGACGCGCTTTGCGGCGTCATCAAACTGCGGCACCGGATTGAGGGCCACGTCGAGGTACCCGCGCCGCATGTATGCTTCGCGCGCGGCTTGCCAGCCGCTTTCGATCTTCATGCCGTCGGCGGGATCGCCTTCGTGCAGCGGCACGAGCGCGCCAAGCTCCAGCATGCTGACGACGGAATTCCCGCTCCACTTCACGCCGTCCCATGCGAACGCGGGCCCGGGCTCAACCGGCGCGACGACCGTGACGGAGCCGCCGGCAACGCGGGCGGTGGGCGGGCCGAACCGCACTCGCAGGAAAGCGTGTGAGACGTAAACAGGACGGACCTGCTCGACTTCGAACAGTTCGATCGCGGTGCGCGAGAAGGGCTCGCCGATAAGATCGCCGAGACGTGCCAGGACCGCATGATCGCTCTGCGCCAGCGCGTCGCTGAATTCGATTGCCGTGATCTTCACGTCGAAGTTTTCGATGCGGAATTGCTGGATCTGTCCGTCGCTCGCGGGCGCGGCCATGAGAGCGTGTGAAACGCCGGCGTTTACTCCGCGCGTGGCCAGGAGCTTTTCGATCGCGCTCGACATGGCGTCGAGGAGCGTGCCGTGCTGAGGCGCGGCACCATCGAACAACACCACTGAGGATTTGATGGCTGTCTTGAGTTCATCGTCGGTGAACCAGGGAAAATTATCGAACCCGATCGGGACCTCGGGCGCATCCGTCACCTGATATTCGGCGCGCACGCCTGCGTCGGTGGTCGAGTAGCGGTATTCGACTTTCGAGAAAGGACCGAGCTGCGCGAGGTCATTGGCCACTTTCTGCAGATCCTCGGCGGTAACCTGCGCGCCTGGGTGTAATCCCGTTGCTGCCACGATCTGTTCCGAACGAAAGCGCGAGGAGCCCGTCACCTGGATGGAGTCCAAGCGCGACGCGCCCGCTTGTGGCTGAGCCTGAACGGCACAAACACAGGAGAGGAATGCCACGAGAGTAATCGAGTTCACGAGGCAGAGCGCCGCGCCTATCGCGCCGAGAGAAGAACTGCGAGTCATGCTGTGGGTTATTCTATTCGACGGTGACGGATTTTGCGAGGTTGCGAGGCTGGTCGACATCGCAGCCGCGGCGCACGGCGATGTGGTACGCGAGCAATTGCAGCGGCACGATCTCGAGGATCGGCGAGATCAGTTCCGGAGCGGAAGGAATCTCGATCACATGGTCGGCCGTTTCCTTCGCGAGTTTGTCGCCCTCCGTGACGACCGCAATCACGATGCCGTCCCGCGCTTTCACTTCCTGCAAGTTCGAAATCGTCTTCTCGTAGCGGGTCATCGAGGCGGGATCGGATTCGTCGCGCGTGGCGATCATGACGACGGGCAGATTTTCGTCGATCAGCGCGTTCGGCCCGTGCTTCATCTCCCCGGCGGGATAGCCTTCGGCGTGAATGTACGAAATTTCCTTCAGCTTCAGCGCCCCTTCGAGAGCGATGGGATAGTGAATCCCGCGGCCCAGATAGAGAAAGTCGGTATGGCGAAAGAACTGGCGCGCGAGGTCTTCGAGCTGGGCATCGTGCTGGAGGATGCTTTCGATCTTGTGCGGGACGCGGGTCAATTCCTGCATCAATTTTTGGGATTCCGAGTTCGCGAGCTTGCCACGGATCTGCCCAAGATAGAGAGCGGTGAGCAGAAGCGCCGTGAGCTGTCCCGTGAACGCTTTCGTCGAGGCGACGCCGATCTCCGGGCCGGCATGCGTGTAGATGGTGCCGCTCGCTTCGCGCGTCAACATGGCGCCGACGACGTTGCAGATGGCGAGGACCTTGCCGCCTTTCTGGCGGGCCTCGCGCTCGGCCGCAAGCGTGTCCGCGGTTTCGCCCGACTGGCTGATGGCGATGATCAGGCTGTGCTTGTCGAGAATCGGATCGCGATAGCGGAATTCGCTGCCGTAATCGACCTCGACCGGAATCTGCGCCAGCCGCTCGATCATGAATTTCCCGGCGAGCCCGGCATGCCAGCTCGTGCCGCAGGCGACGATCTTGACGTCGTGGAAATTGCGGAATTCTTCCTCGGTGATGTCCATCTCATCGAGGAAGACCTTCCCGGTTTCCTGCGAAATCCTGCCGAGCAGCGTGTCGCGGACGGCGCGCGGCTGCTCGAAGATTTCCTTCTGCATGAAATGCTTGAAGCCGCCCTTTTCGGCCATGATCGGGTCCCAGGTGATGTGCTGGGCAGGCCGCTTGATCGGATGGCTTTCGAAATCACAGAGCTGAACGCCCTGCGGCGTGAGAATGGCCATTTCGCCGTCGCCAAGGAAGAAAACGCTGCGGGTGTGCTGGAGGATCGCCGGAATGTCGCTCGCGACGAAGAATTCATGGTCGCCCATTCCCACGACGATCGGAGGTCCCAGCCGCGCGGCCACGATCTTGTTCGGATCTTTTGCGGAAACGGCCACCAGCGCGTAGGCGCCGGTCATGGCCTTTACGGCCTTGCGCACCGCTTCCTCAAGTGATGCGTCCTTCGAAAACTTCTCGATCAAGTGAGCGATGACTTCGGTGTCGGTTTCGGTGAGAAACTTGTGACCTTCGGCGATCAGGTTCTTCTTAAGCTCGATGTAGTTTTCGATGATGCCGTTGTGCACGACGACGATTTCGCCCGTACAATCGCGGTGCGGGTGGGCATTCTCTTCCGTGGGACGCCCGTGCGTGGCCCAGCGGGTGTGGCCGATGCCGTAGCGGCCGTCGAGCGGAGTGATACGAATCGATTCCTCGAGATTGCGCAGCTTCCCGGGCGCGCGGCGAATTTCGAGCTTACCGTTGTCGCCGACGACGGCGATCCCGGCCGAGTCGTATCCGCGGTATTCAAGGCGCTTAAGGCCGTCGAGAATCAGCGGCACGACGCGCTTGGGCCCGATATAGCCAACAATCCCGCACATTTCAGTTTCTCCTGCGCCGCCCTTCTACTGGGTTTTTCGGGCGGTTCACCTTGCATTGAGGGTAGCACACCATTGGATGCGGCGGCCGCGCTCGCTGGCGCCTGTTTCCGCTGCCGTAACTCGGCGAGACGGAGCAATCCAAGCCAGTTTTGTTGCAAGTTACGAGCCTCGATTTGGCATCAACCAGGCCGCGCTGTTGCTCTTTGTTTTCAATAGGTTAGCTCGGATGTGGGGTCGCCGAAATGCGCTCTGGAATTCCGGAGGGGCCGGCCTGTTCCCCTTTTGGCCGATTGGGGTTCACATCTGCTCGCATATTCGCATGTTGACGAGCCTGCGGCTGAACATCGCCCATCACCTATCTTCAAGGCGATGCGTCGTCCATGATCCCGATGCTTGTATCCAGAGCGGGACAAGACGAGATACCGGCGATGAACGACTCGATTGATCGATTCGTCGCCACAGCGATCACACAGCGATCGCGGCGAACGCGCCCATCGCAGTCGTCCTTTTGGAGAGCATGGATTCGACACCAGAATGACGATGAACGGTCGCGCGAAATCATCCGCAGTGCCATTGCGTTCATGCATACTCATCTGCAGTCAAGTACTAGAGCGTTCGCGGACGAGAAACTTTTGCGAGTAATTTCTGAGAATCTATGCTATCTATTCCTTGTGGCACACGAATCACATTTCAGTTTTTTCCAGTACCACCTCTCTTCACACGAATTCTTCCGCCTGCTGAGCTACACCGCCAGCTACTTCTAACCGTCAAGAACCCGGCCGAGCGTTAAACACGATCTGCGCCATTGGTGTTTCCACATTCACGATTCAAGCGAGCTCAGATAGGGAGGCCATATGAGCACGGCGACGGAAGTATTGGCAGCCAGCACCATTACATCGTTTATCAAGCACCACTATCGCCACTTCAACGCCGCGGTGGTGGTGGACGCGGCGGAAGCTTACGTCAAACATCTCGCAGGCGGCGGCAAGATGTTTGTGACTCTCGCGGGAGCGATGAGCACGGCGGAGCTGGGGATTTCGCTCGCCGAGATGATCCGGCAGAACAAGGTGCACGGAATCTGCTGCACAGGAGCCAACCTGGAAGAAGATCTGTATAACCTCGTCGCGCACGATCACTACCGGCGCGTTCCGCATTACCGGCAGCTCACGCCCCAGCAGGAAGTCGAGCTTCTCGAGAGCCATTTGAATCGCGTCACCGACACGTGCATCCCCGAAGAGGAGGCCATGCGCCGCATCGAACGCATCGTGATCGAAGAATGGCGCGAGGCGGACCGGAGCGGAAAGCGGCTCTTCCCGCATGAGTTTCTCTTCAAGATTCTGCGAGCGGGAAAACTGAAGCAGTTCTATCAGATCGACCCGAAAGACAGCTGGATGATCGCAGCCGCCGAAAGAAATTTGCCGCTGTTCGTCCCGGGCTGGGAGGACTCGACGCTCGGGAACATGTTCGCAGCGCAGGTGATCAGCGGTGGGGTCAAGAACGCGACGACGACCCGCGGCGGCATCGAGTACATGGTGGAGCTCGCGCGGTGGTACATGGAGACGGCGACGAAAACGCCGCTGGGCTTCTTCCAGATCGGCGGCGGAATCGCGGGCGACTTCCCGATCTGCGTCGTTCCGATGCTGCACCAGGACTTGCGCAGGCCAGATGTTCCCCTCTGGGGATATTTCTGCCAGATCAGCGATTCGACGACGAGCTACGGTTCCTATTCGGGAGCTGTGCCCAACGAAAAGATCACGTGGGGCAAGCTCGGCGTGGATACGCCGCGATTTATCATCGAGTCGGATGCAACGATCGTGGCACCCCTGGTCTTTGCCTACGTGCTGGGCTGGTAGGACTCGATTTCGCGCCTGGTCGGCGCGCAGGCGACAGTCACTTTCCGTGATATTGCTTGGAGAGAGCAATTTCCTTGCAGGTGATGAATTCGAGCAGCGCGGGAACGCCCTTCTGCGTCTGCGCGATGCCGCGGCGAATTGCCGGCACGATCTCGGCCGGATCGGTGATGCGCTCGCCATAGCCGCCGAAAGCGCGCGCCATCGCCGCGTAATCTCCGGAAATGTCCGTCGCGCGATACTTTTCGGTCGATACGGGCATGATGGGAATTTCCATCGCCATGCTGAAATTGTTGAGCAGGACCGACAAAATCGGGATGCGCTCGCGGACGGCCGTTTCGAAATCCATACCCGTCATGCCTATCGCGGCGTCGCCCCAGACGTTGACGCAGAGCTTTTCCGGGCATGCGAGCTTCGCACCCATGGTCAGGCCGAGGCCGTAGCCAAGCTGCGTCGTCTTGCCCCAGCCGATGTAGGTGAGCGGCTGCTTCGTGACCCAGAACGGAGCGAGCTGGTCGCGCGGGCTACCCGCGTCGTGCGTGATAATCGTGTTCGCCACATCAACGGTGCTCTGCAAGTCCCGAAGGACGCGGTAGGGAGAAAGGGGCGCTTCATTTGAAGTGAGCCTCGGCATCCATTCGTCGAGCCACGCCTTGCGGACCTGTGCGATTTCGTCCGCAACGGACCACGGACGCGACTTTTTGATGAGGCGCTCGACTTCAGCGCAGAGCGATTCGAGAGTCAATTGTGCATCGCCGATGAGGCCAATCTCCGCACGCACGTCCTTGTTCAGATGATTCGGATCGAGCGTCGCGTGAATGAACTTCTTTCCTCGCGGCATGGCGACGCCGAAGGTGGTTTCCGTGAAGCTGCATCCGACGCCAAAGATCCAATCCGCTTTCGCGAGGAAGTGCGGAACGGTTCGAGGAAACGCGTTGCCGCCGGCGCCGAGCGCGAGCGGATGATCTTCGGGAAAGGCGCTCTTGCCCTGAAGGCTCGTCGCGACGGGCGCGCCCAACATCTCGGCAAGTCTCCTGAGCGAGTCCCAGGCGCGCGCGTAGTGAATTCCCTGCCCCGCGTAGATGACGAGATTCTTGGCTTCGACGAGCGCGGCGGCGGCTTTGCGTACGTCCGCAATGTCGGGGCCGTAGCGCGCGGTGATCACCGGCTCGTACGCCCAGGACTCGGGCATTTCTTCGGCGAACATGTCGATCGGGATCTCGACGAGCGCTGGGCCGCCGCGGCCGTTATGAAGGCGCGAGAGCGCGCGGCGGAAAATGTTGGGAACCTCGGCCGCGGACATGATCGCCTCGGCGGATTTGGTGACGGAGCGCATGCTGGCGACGGAGTTGAAGTTCGGTTCGACGTGCGCCAAGCGACGCGCGTAGCCCATCGGCAGAACAAGAATGGGCACCGATTCGCTGTATGCCTGCGCGACGCCGCCGAAGGAATTCTCCGAGCCGGGGCCGTGCTGCATGGCGAAGACACCGATCCTGCGGCCGCTGGTGAGGCGGGAGAGGGCGTCGGCCATGTGCAGCCCCACGCGTTCCTGCCGGACGATGATGGGCCGGATGCCGGCGGACGCCGCCGATTCGAGAACGTGGTTCACGGGATAGCCGAAAATGACGTCCACGCCCTCGCGTTTCAGGATTTCCGCGATCGCGTCACCAACCTTCATGGGCCAGCTCCTCCGGAAAATGTATACTCACCGGGCGCGCACCGGTGGGCCGCCAACAAATGTTCGAGGATACCCGTTAGAATGGGCGCCGAGAAGCTTAATCCGTCGCCGATCGAATCTCATGCAAAATTTTGCGCGGGCGCTCGTGGGCGCGAGGGCCGCATACGATGACTTGGCAGGAACATAAAGTCTCCGCGCCTCGCGTCGTCAACGTCGGCGACTTGCGGCGGCTCGCGCAACGGCGGTTGCCGCAAGTCCTGTTCGATTACCTGGACGGAGGCGCGGAAGGCGAAGTCACGCTGCGCGAGAACACGCGCGCGTTCGAGGAAGTGACTTTTCGCCCACGCAATGCGATCTATCTTCCTCAACGCGAGATGCGCACGACGGTCTTGGGCAGCCAGCTCACCATGCCCTTGCTGCTCGCGCCCTGCGGATTCTCACACCTGTTTTATCCGCACGGCGAACCGGCGGCCGCGCGCGCGGCCGGCAAGGCGGGAGTGGGTTACGTGCTCACGACGATGTCCGGACACAAACTCGAAGAGGTGGCGCAGGCCGCATCCGGACCGCTGTGGTATCAGCTCTACCTCGCCGGCGGGCGCGAAGCGGGCGAAGCAGCAATCGAGCGCGCGCGGAAAGCGGGCTTCACGGTGCTCGTAATCACCATTGACACGGGTACCTTCGGGATGCGCGAGCGGGACGTGCGAAACGGCGCTGGGGTACTGCTCAGCGCGAATCCCCTCGCGAAGATTCGGTTTCTGCCGCAGGTCCTTGCCCATCCCGGATGGCTTGCGGGGTTCTGGTTGGCCGGAGGTGTACGGCAACTGCACAACATCATTGTGCCCGGCCGCGGACCGCTGCCACTTTCCGAAGCACAGTCGAGCCTGGCTCAGTCGGTGGTCACATGGGAAGACATGAGCTGGCTGCGCAAGGCCTGGGCGGGGCCGATTGTCGTGAAAGGCGTGCTGACGGGAGACGACGCCAGGCGGGCGCTCGACGAAGGCGCGGCGGGAGTCGTGGTGTCGAACCACGGCGGGCGGCAACTCGACGGCGCCGCTGCTTCGCTGCGCGCACTGCCGGAAGTCGTTAAGGCTGTGAATGGCCGCGCTGAAGTGCTGATGGATGGCGGCATCCGGCGCGGGAGCGACATTGCGAAAGCGATTTGCATGGGCGCTCGCGCCGTGCTGATTGGCCGGGCCTATGCATACGGACTTGGCGCGGCGGGCGAAGCCGGAGTTGCCCGCGCGATCGAGATCTTGCATGCTGACCTGCAGCGCACGCTGGCGCTGCTGGGTTGCTCGTCGGTTTCGGAGCTCAATCGTTCTTACGTCGAAGTTCCAGCGAGTTGGACCCGCGGACCGTCCTAATTGCCAGGATTCAGCGCTGTAATCTCGCCGATAGAGGCTGTGAAATTCCGCTACAGCAGGTGGGGATCAACCATCTTGCCGGGATTCATCCGGTTGTCCGGATCGAGCGCTTGCTTGATCGCGCGCATCACGTCGAGCGCGGCGCCGTGTTCCACGGGCAGGTACTTCTTCCTTCCCGCACCCACGCCGTGCTCGCCGCTGCTCGTGCCGCCCATTTCTAGGGCGCGCCGAATGATTTTCTCTTCCAATACCTTCGCTTCGGCGAGTTCGGCGGGATTATTGGGATCGAGCATAAAAGACATGTGAAAGTTGCCGTCGCCGACGTGTCCCACAATCGGAGCCGGGAAAGACGCGCGCGCGGTGTCCTTCTTCGATTCGACGATGCAGTCCGCAAGACGGGAAATCGGGACGCAGATATCGGTTGTAAACATCTTCCCACCCTTGCGAATCGCCAGATTCGCGAAATAGGCTTCGTGGCGCATCTTCCAGAGCGTCTCGCGTTCCTCCGGCGTGGTGAACCATTGAAATCCGCGACCGTGATGTTCTTCCGCCAGCTTCTGCACGATCTCAGCCTGGTCGGTAACACTGCGGACCGTATCCCCGTGAAATTCGAAGAAAAGGATCGGGGCAACCGGATAGTTCGTTTTCGAGTAGCGGTTGCAGGCATCGACCTGGGTTTCGTCCATAAATTCGATTCGAGCGACAGCCACGCCAACCTGGATCGTTTCGATGGCGGTTTCGACCGCGTCTCGAATGGAATCAAACGCGCAACTGGCGACCGAGACGGCCTCGGGCAGCGGATGCAGCCGCAGCGTGACTTCGGTGATCACGCCGAGAGTGCCTTCGGCGCCGACGAAGAGACGCGTCAAATCATAGCCAGCCGCGGATTTCCGGGCGCGCGTGCCGGTCTTGATGACGCGGCCGTCTGCCAGCACAACCGTCAAGGCCAGCACATTTTCGCGCATCGTGCCGTAGCGGACGGCGGTCGTGCCGGAAGCGCGCGTGGAGGTCATCCCGCCGATCGTGGCGTCGGCACCGGGGTCGATGAAAAACGTGAACCCGGTGTTTGCCAGCGCTTTGTTGAGCTGCAACCTCGTGACTCCCGCCTCCACCGTCGCCTGGAGATCTTCCGTGCCGATGTTCAGGATTTTGTTCATTTCGCGCATGTCGATCGTGATTCCGCCGTAGATCGCGTTCACCTGAGCTTCCATGGACGTGCCACCGCCAAAGGGGATCACCGGCACGCCGTGCTTTGCGCTGATCTTCAAAATTGCGCTGACTTCTTCGGTCGAGTGCGGGAAGCAGACAACATCCGGCAGAGCGGCCGGGTGGTAAGACTCGCCGTGGCTATGGTGCTCGCGGACGGCATCGGCCGTCGTCGCGCGCCGGCCAAGCAGAGTCGTTAGCTCGGAGATGGCTCCTTGCATCTGCTCGCGGCTTGGCGGAGTGAATTCTGCGTTGCCTATAGTGGCGTCTTGCTTCATCAGAGGTCCTGGCATCCTGGAAACTGAACCGCTACAGCCATGTCGAGCCGGTGCAAAGCCGAATCAATATACATCATGCGGCCCGGCAGATTCATCGCGGCCGGGTTTACGGATGCACTGTGACGTCGTAGTAGAGCACCGAGCCGTCGTCTGAGAGGACGGGATCGATGCGCAACACATGAAACGTGCGATCCTTCAGATCGGCGACGGTGCGGCCGAGTACGTCGTGAGTCTCGCGCTCGAGCTCCGGCGTCGGCTTCGCCGCGCGCTTCTGAGGTTGGAGCGCCGTGGCATCGAGCCGGTATGTGCTCGTCTGACCGGCAGGATCCGAGGAAACGAGCTGGACGTTTGCAGTTGCGGGCGCGTTCGGCTGCGGCTGATCGTGAAACCACCTCCGCGGAGTCACCAGCACGAACAGCACGATGGCCACCACCATCACGTCGTAGGGCCAAGTGCCGCGTTCGTAGGACCAGAAGACGGTGCGGACGATCACACGCCAGAGGGCACGCATCTCAGTGAGCTGCCGAGCCGTTTACGACCATTCCATCGCGCATGTGCAACACGCGATTCCCGTACGTCGCGGCTTCGGGGTTGTGCGTGATCATCACGATTGTTTGGCCGTGATCCTTGTTGAGCTGGCGGAGGAGCGCAAGGACGCTTTCCGAGCTTTTCGTATCGAGGTTTCCGGTAGGCTCGTCCGCGAGGACAATTTTCGGCTCGCTGATGATGGCGCGCGCGAGAGCCACACGCTGCTGCTCGCCGCCGGAAAGCTCCGAGGGCTTGTGATGCAGGCGCTCGCTCAGTCCGAGCAGGTTCGCGACGACTTCGAAGCGGTGCGGGTCGAAGCCATTGCCGTGGATGTGCTGGGCGAGCGCGATATTGTGATAGGCGTCGAGCGTCGGCAGAAGATTGAAGCGCTGGAAAACGAAGCCGACCTTGTGCCGGCGGAGCAGCGTTCGCGCGGCATCGCTCATTTCCGTCAGGTCGTTGCCATCGAGCAGCACGCGCCCGCTCGTCGCCTGCGCCAGGCCCCCGATCACGTGCAACAGAGTCGATTTCCCGCAGCCCGACGGGCCCATGATGGAAACGAATTCACCCGGAAGGATTTCGATGTTGACTCCCCGCAGGGCCGGCACGTCCACTTTGCCCGTGCGATAAACCTTCCACAGATTTTCAGTTTTGAGTATCGGCTCCAACGCCGGCCCCCGGGCGAGCAATCACAATCTGCGCGGATGCATAGATTTTAGTCGCGTTTTGCATTTCTGCCTAGTGGCGTCGCCGACGATGAGTTCGGGCTTTCCGCCGTCACTCGTAGGCGAGCGCCTCGACGGGATCCTTGCGGCTGGCCAGCCATGCGGGATAGGAGGCGCCAAGCAGACCGCTCACGACTGCAATGAGAGCGGCAAGGAAGATCCATTTGGGAGTGATTAGGATGGTGAGCGAAGGGAAAACGCGAAGGCAGAGCGAGCGCGTGAGGAAACTGAGCCCCACCCCTCCCACGACACCTGCCAGGCACAGAAGGGTCGTTTCGCTGAGGATGATCTCGACGATGTAACCCTTCGAGGCGCCAAGCGATTTCAGCACGCCGATCTCGTGCGTGCGCTCGATGATGGTGGTGTACATCGAGAGAAAGATCACGAGGAACCCTATCCCGACGGCAATCGTGATCATCACGTTGATGAAAGCGCCGAGGCCTGGCAGATTCGACGACGTCATCAGCGAGAGGAAATCCTTGAGCGGGCGGACTTCGTAGCCTGGCAACAATTGGTGGACCTCGTCGAGCGCGGCGGCCGTGTGGTCCGAACGATCGCATTTGATGAAGAAGACGGACGCCTTATCGTGCGCGCCCGACATTTCCTGTAGCGTGGCCATCAGGACGAAAAGCCGCGCGCCCTTGCCGTGCTCGACAATGCCGGCCACATGAAAGTCGTGCTCGAGTATGTGGAGCATTTGCCCGACTTTGACTTTCTTGGCGCGAGCATAGACGTCGTCGACGAGGATATCGTTCGGATCCTTGAGCTCGGTCCCCGCGCGCACCACAAATCCGCCCGAGACGGCACGGAACGTGTCCGGCTGAATCCCGTAGACGATGTCGAGCCCATTGACGGAATTGAATTGCACGAGAACGGGAGCGACGGCCTGCACGAATTCAAGCTGCTGCAATTTGTTGCCGATCGCAATGGGCATCGGTGCGCCGCTGAAGGCCATGAAGATGGATGCGGAAGGCGGCTGCACCATCACGTCCGCACCGATGCCTTCGGTGCGCTTGGCCGACTCGTACAGCAGGCCGCTCGTCAGACCCACGACAATGATCACGAGCATAACTTCCACGGCCACGGCGATCACCGTAATCGCTGTCCGAACGGGCCGGTGCATAACATTGCGGACGATCATGTGCCCGATCAAGGCGTTGTCCCCAGGGGCTCTTCGCCCACGCGCACCAGTTCGGTTCCGGGCGGTTGCTTCAGCACGAAGCGGTCGGCGGGAATTGGTTCGTTCGGCGTCAACTTGGTGATTCCGATCTGGAGGCTGTAGTCATTGGCCGGGCGCTCGAGAGAAATCCGGCGTGGGTACTTGACCGCCGCGAAAGTATCCCAGCCGGCGTAGCGAACGTCTGAACCGAGCTTGCCTCCGGGATCATACGTCTGGACGCGCGCCACGCTCAGATCTGCGCGGTCGAACCAGACCTTGCGCGCAATCTCCCAATCCTCTGGGACACTCGTGTCCTCGCCGGCTTGGGTCGCGGGCCGAACCACGGTCAGCACATAGTACCGCGATGGCCCGTCGCTCGCTTCCTCGAAAAGAACGGACGCTTTGGCTGGGATTGCGTCCCAGAAAATCGCTTCGGTCAGATGCTGCGGGCGAAGGTTTTCGATGGGCTTCGCCGATGGACGTTCGAGGCTGGCCGGGCCGGTAAGGAACTTGTTCTGGGACGGAATAAAAATATCGAACGTTTGGCCGTCGCTTTCCATGTCGAAGATATTTGTGCCGACCACCGGCGCCTGTCCGATCACGCGAATGCTCGAAGGCTTCTGCGCAAGGATGAATCCGTTCACCTGATGGTACTGCTTGATGACGCCCGTATACGCGGAGCCTGCCGTGAGCGTCATCGTCACCGACGCGTTCAGGGAAGTAATTGTGTCCGCCTGGAGATTGTACCGCGCAATCAGATCCTGCTTCGTCGCAGTTTGAAGCGGCGCCGGCGCGCCACCGGGTCGCGTGACCGTGGTCCGGCTCATTGCGCAGCCCCCGGCGAGTGCCGCCGCGAGGATAGTCGAAAACACAGACAGAAACTTGCGCAGGCTCGGGTTGCGTCGCGTTGCAAACACCAACTTTGGAATTTAGCAGCCGCTCTCTGAGGATGTCAAACGAACTGCGCGGCGCCGTTCTGCGGGAAATTCGGCCGGGCGATTGGCGCGCTATTTCGCGGGTTTGCCGCCCGCCGCGAGCCATGCAGCAACGTCGGCGACCACCTGTTCATCAACGTGACCGGGCTTGTCGTATTCGGACGGGAGCGAAGGACCAGTCCCTGCAATGAAGAGATGGTTGAGATCGGGATACAATTTCAGCGTGGCGTTACTTTGCCCGCCGAGCGCGGTCTTCCACTCTTCAAAGTTCGTGGCAGGGGGCACTTGAAAGTCCCTCCCGCCCTGGAGGATGAGGATCGGAATCTTCAGCTCTTTAGCCACGGCGGTCGGCTGATAGCCGCGCAGGTCGAGCCAATAGGAAGCGGGTGTGCTGCCTCCGAGGACGGTCACGTTCTCGCCGGGCTTGAGATCGGAGCTTTCGATCTTCTCCGCGGCGTCCTCGGCGGCGGCAAGCTGCTTCTGTCCGTCCGGCGTCGGCGCGCCGCCGAGCGTCACCATCAGGCGCACCTGATCCACAAGCAATTGCTCGATGGGGCGTGTGTTGGCCGCCAACATCACCACGCCGGCGATCCGACCATCTTTCGCCGCAATCCGCGGCGCGAGATATGCGCCGAGGCTGTGTCCGGCCAGGAAAACGCGCCTCGGATCGACCTTCGGCTGCTTGGCGACGAGCGCAACGGCGGCGCGCGCATCGCTTATCGTCTCGTCTTCGACCGTCATCTTCGCCGGGTCGTCGCTGCTCTGCGCGCCGTACTTTTGCGTGCGCTTGGTGTAGCGGAAGACGGCGATTCCGCGGCTGGCGAGCCCCCAGGCAAGATCCTTGAGCGGCTTGTTGGGGCCGATCGTCTCGTCCTCGTCATGAGGACCCGAGCCTTGCAGGAGCACAACGGCGGGAAACCGGCCGCCGCCCTTCGGCATCGTGAGGGTTCCCGGCAGCTCATAATTGCCGTTGACGAGAACGAGCGGCTGCTCGCTGAAGGAATCGGGTTTCACGTACGCCGGAGGCACCCACTCGGCCACCTGTTTGTGCGTACGGAAGGATAGGGCCGAGATCCGCGCCTCCCGATTGAAGACGATCTGAGCGTCGATCAGTCCTTTCTGGAACCCGCACTCGATAACGACGACGTCGTATGTCTGGAACTTGCTGGATGTCGCCGCGACGATCGAGTCAAAAGATCCCGCCTGCTCGAGCAACGTGGCCCAGCCCGCGGCGAGTTTGCCCGGAGGCAGCGCCGCCGTCATCTGCGCATCGTACTGCGCTTCGACCTGGCTGAATTGACCCGCGACGATTTCTTGAACCACTTGCCTCCCCGCAGTCACTGCGGGCGACTCCGTCTCAGACTGCTGCGCCGCAACGGACAGGACGGCGAGGGACAACGTTAAGGCGAGCGCACAAATCTTCATTCCGAAATCCTCACAGTGCGGAAAGAAATCGGCCCGGCAGAAGAGCTTCCTCATTGAACCGTCGAACGCGGCTGCGTCGGCAGCGGCGAAGCGTGGTGCGCGACGAGGAGCCATTGGCCCTCGCGTTCCACGAAGATATTCGTGGCCTGCACCGTTGCTTCGTCGAAGCCCTCCGCGAACGCCGTGGTCACGCGCGCGGTACAGGCCACCCATCCCACTTTGCCTTCCACCCGTACCCAGATGCCACTGAGCGCCACGCGCACGCGCTTCGTATTCTTGAAGATCCGCGCCCACCGCTCGCGCACTTCCTCCCACCCGAGGAGAAGATCCCAGCCCGGCTGCACGCACTCGACCCTCTCGTCATGAGCCCAGACCGCCTCCATCCCCGCCAGATCGAGCGATTCGAACGCCGCGTAGAAGCGCTGGTTCGCAGCGCTAACGGCCTCCTCGGGTGTCTGCTTCTCGCGCGCGGCTCTGGTGGACATGTTCGGCAGAAAAAAAGAATTGGAAACGGCTGCCAAACATTATACCCGACGCGGCCAGCTACGACTCGCCGCTTTTCGGGATGGATCAGTTGCTTTGAGCGTCGGAAACAACGGGATCATCGGCCGTGGCCAGAGCGCCGTGCCTGTCGGCGCCGTGAAGCTTCCCGGCGGCGTCGAGAAAGAACGATCTCCGCCCGGCTTTACCGTAGTCGCCCGGCGTTGCGACGAGCTCGAACGCGGGATCGTCCTGCCCCGCAGAGGAAACAACCCGATAGTGAAACTGATAGCCGCCCGCGCTGCCGGCCGCCAGATGTTCGTCCACAAGCGATGCTTGGTCTGGCGAGATTTCGCCCTTGGGAGCTGGGCCGAGCTGGGCGAGCGAATCCGGCAACTTCCCGTAGGCGTCGCGATACGTGCGGATCGCCTCGGCGAGCTGGCGAAGTGTTGCGACGGCAGAATCTTCGCGCGCCGCAAGGTCGCCCTCAGCCCACTGCTTGGAGAGCTGCGGAATGTCGAGCAGCACGAGGCCGAGCGAAAGCAGCCGCCAGCCGCCATTTTCGCGAACGAGCCCAAATTCCGCCTGTTGAGCATCAACGACGCTAACCGGGATGAATGCGAGGTTGTCGCGGCTCCGGACGTCGCCGAAGCGGAATTCAGCGGTTCCCTCGCCGGCCATGCATCGCAGAACCGTATGATTCTGAGGGTCGGAAGAAAGCAGCGGCTTCCCGGGACCGTCGGCAAGCGAGAATCGCTCCAGAAACGCCGTTCGCTGCTCCGGGGGCAGCGCGCGAAACGCCGTGGCGTTGTCAGCCGTGAGGTAGTTCGCGAACTGCGTTTCGTTCGCGCGGCAAGCGGCGGAAAGCACCGCGGAAAGGGCGGAAGCGGGATCGGATTCATGGCCTTCCTGAGCCGCCAGCCTCGCGGGAAAAAGGCACGCGAGGAACAGGACCGCGACAACGACGTCGAACCTAAGCGCCGAGGAAATTGAAACGGATTTCATGAAGACTCGGATTTCACGCGCGCGAGGATGGTTGCCAGGTCGCGCGTGAACTTCGATCGCGGCATCACCTCCCGACATCCGGCGGCGCGGGCGCGTTCGGCGAGGTCGACCTGTACGTGAGAAAGAAAGCCGATCAGCGGGATATCGCCGCTGCCCGCCCGCACTCGCTCGACGGCATCGAGCGGATTCCCGCGGGCGTTGAGGTCCACCACCACAAGTTTTGGGGAACTGCGCTCGATTTCAGCAGTTAGCGCATCGGGAGTGGTACAGGTGCGAAGCTCGACGCCGATCTGCTTGGCGGTTTCAAGCAGCTTCGCTTGAAAGAACAAATCATCGACCAGCGCCACGACCTGCGCCATGCGTGTCCTCCCTGCTGTTCGGTGTATCACGCGAGCAGACTGGACACAAGCGCAGCGCGCTCCTCACAAAGTCCGAGCCACGGAATAACGCCCGCTCTCCAGCGCTTCCTGAGAGACCCACATGCCGTGGAAGGTCATGCGCACGCGATGCGGAAGCTTCACGATCGCCACGGGCCCGGCCTCGATGTTCTGCGCGTCGAGAATGGCGAGATCGCTTCTGTTTTCCGCCATGCGGTTGACCAGCGCCAGCAGGTAGCCGTCGCCCTCCGGCGAATTCGGCCTGCGCGGCGCGAACAGCGGCTCCTGCACGCCCGAGTCCGGCCCGGGATTCCAGAGCCTGGCGCTGCCCGTCTTGTGATCGAACTCGCCGACGGCGCCGAATCCGATGTTCCCTGCCCCAGGGGTGCTCGGATCGCGGCAAATGACGTAGCCTTTTCGGTACGTTCCGTTGCCGTAGTAACGGTCATCGGCGCGCGGCATCTCGCACATCCAATCGTAAAGCTGCTCAGTCTTGTACTCTTCCGTGTTGCCAGCCAAATCGAAAGTCAATCGAGTGAGATGGGGAAGGGCCTGCGTGGGATCGGGAGGCGTGCCGTCGTGGTTCGGAAAGAACAAAAACGAGCTTCCACGCGAGAGGCAAACGTCCAGGCTGACCTTCGAGCCATTCGTGCTGCCGTTCATCATATGGCCGGCAAAGCTCGTCGGGCCGCGGAACCAGCGCACGTCTTCGGCCTTGCCGTAGCGCGGCACGATGGCGACCACGGTTGGCCGATCGCGGTGCCAGGTATAGAACGGACCACCCTTTTTCAGCACGTCCACGTCCGTGAGCAACGGAAAGAACGGGAAGATCACGTACTTATCGGAGATGGCGAAGTCGTGGACCATTCCGGCCCACGGCGCGTTGAACCAGACCTCATGCTTCACTTTGCCGTTGGGGCCGATGACGTAATAGGCCACGTCGGTGGTGCCGTCACCCTTGGCCTGATAAGCGAAAGTCAGCAGCTCGTTCGTCGTCTGATCGAGATGCGGATGGGCCGAGAGCCAGACGGACTTGACGCCGCCGTTGTAGTCGTATCGGCCGATGGTCTCGAGGGTATAGGGATCGAGCTCGTACGGCATGTCGTCCTCTTTGAGGGCGAGCAGCTTACCCGCATGCCAGACCACGTTGGTGTTGGCCG
Source organism: Candidatus Acidiferrales bacterium (assembly GCA_050018375.1). Classification (GTDB taxonomy): domain Bacteria; phylum Acidobacteriota; class Terriglobia; order Acidiferrales; family UBA7541; genus Palsa-295. Next base: position 56,451 of record JBEKAE010000001.1, read on the forward strand.
CTCCCGGATTGCAATTTTTGGCGATGGGGTCGCGCGTGTAACGATTGCGGTAGCGGCCGAAGAGCGCGCGGCGGTGCTTTTCCTGGATCTGGTAACGCTCGGTGCGGACATAACGGCTCTTAAAGTCCACGTGGCCGTTCTCGAAGCGAAACATGATGACCATGCCTTCGCCGTCGATGAAGATGTCGTCGCCCCCCATCGGCGGATACTGGCGGTCAGGGCCGCAGCGATAGAGAATGCCGTTAAGGTCTTTAGGCACCGCGCCATAGGTGACTTCGCAATCGCGAAGATCCGCTTGGAGACGCACGGGCGCGCCGAAACCCTGATAGAGAGGAATGTCCGGGAAGCGGACCGCGCCTACCGCCGACAACTCTTCCAGATAGACAGACATGGGGAACTCCTCGCCGCGGATGATCCCGCCTATTCGATTGCCCGATCCTGCGTGCAATGCTATGCGCGTGGAATCCGGTTTGTCAACGCCGCCAGACGTACGGCTGCGGCCTCGCTCGGCTGTGCCGGCCTTCATGTTCCGATATTAGATTGTCAAAGAGCGGGGCGAGCTTTCTTCAAGAAAGCCGAACCCTGAGAAATTCTCGATTAGAAACGATCGCGATCGTTTGTTTCCAGCAGCTTAGGCGGGATTCTAATAATGGAATTTCTCGATTAGAAAACTGTAGGTCGGCGGCGGGCAGAACGCGGGAGGCGACGCTGCGATGGGTGGCCACTTGGCTCGAAGCCATTTGTGTCTTGCTACCTCCCTCCTTTTGTTTTTTCTCTGCCAATCAAAAGCACGATGCGAGCCTAGCATTTCGCAAGGTGGTTGGGAGGTGTACCAAGGTACAGATTCGGGCCAGGCAGGGCTGACCAGTCTTGGTTCTAGTGTTCGGCTTCTTCGTGCGCGCCGACGCTTTCATCCGGGACATCGCCCGTGCGGCCCTTCACGCGGTCGTACACGCTGTAGTGGCAGGTCGAGCCGAGGGCTTCGTTGTAGTAAGTCGGTACGCCGAGCGCGATGCGCAGCTCTTCATTGAAGCGGCGCAGGTCTCCGAGCTGGTTCACGCGAATCGGAACCTTATGCCCCTCGTTTGTCAGGAGAAACTTCTGGTAGCCGGCGTCCCACAGATGCGTGAATTGCCCCTGGAACATGATCGAGGGAATGATGGTCATCTGGTAGCGCCCGGACGGAGACTTGCGCAGTTCGGCGCCGCAGCCATACTTCTCGATACGGACAACGCCGCCCGAACTGCGGACCAGGAAACCCTTTGCCGACAGGGATTCCACCTGTGCCTGATCGAAGAGCTTGTTGACGTACCACATGGCCATTCAGGATATGAATTCCGCAGGCTGTCTGTAAAGGTCAAAATCGCGAGGTCCTTATAAAAGAAAGCAAAAGCAGATCCCTCACCCCCATCCGCAAGAAAAACGCGGCTGGGTTCGGGATGACAATCCGGGAGGTAAGCAGCGCGGCACCAACACTAGCGGCGGAACGCAACCGATTGCTCTTTCGATTCAAAGCCGATATAACTTCTCCCGGCAAAGTGATGAGGCGAATCACTGGAGGCGAAATGAAAGTTGCGAGCGCGGCGGTCTGCGCCTTGGCGTTGCTGCTGGCCGTGACGATAGGGACGCCGTGCGCCTTGGGGCAGGCAGCGCCGGACGGTGCCGCGCTCTTCAAAGAGCACTGCGCGACTTGCCATCAGGCTGCGCCGGCCGAGGGAAACCGCGCGCCGAGCCCGGCGATTCTCGCGCAGAAAACGCAGCAGGAAATTTTGCAGACGCTCGAATCCGGGCCGATGGTGGTCTACGGAAATCAATTGAACCAAGCACAACGCCGGGCGATTGCGGCGTTTCTTTCGTCGAAGGTATCCGCGGACGTTTCGAACGCGAATCTCTGCGCGACGAGCGCGCCGATCACGAGCGGCGGCCTGTCGAATCCCGACAATTGGAACGGCTGGGGCGTGGACGAGCTGAACACGCGCTACCAGACGCATACGAGCATCGGCCCAGGAAATGTGGCCGGGCTGAAAGTGAAATGGGCGTTTGGCATTCCGAACGCGAGTTCGGCTTTGGGACAGCCGACGGTGGTGGCGGGCCGCGTGTTCATCGGCTCGGGCGACGGAACAATCTACGCGCTGAACGCCGAGACGGGCTGCACGATCTGGACGTACAAGGCGGAAACGGCGGTGCGAGCGGCAATCACGGTAGCCCCAGGACCGAAAGGCAGCGCGCTCGCGTACTTCGGCGATGGCGAGGCCAATCTCTACGCGGTGGATGCAGCCAAGGGGACTCTGGTCTGGAAGGTCAAGGTCGATCCGCATCCGACGGCCAGAATCACGGGCGCACCGCAACTTTACGGTGGACGACTCTACGTTCCGCTGACTGGGAACGAGGAACTCACCGGCGGCGACCCGTCGTATCCATGCTGCACATTCCGCGGGAACGTGGTGGCGGTGGATGCGCTGACGGGAAAACAGATTTGGAAGGCCTACGCCATCGCCAAAGTACCCGCGCCGACGACGGATGCGAACGGCCACACGACGTTCGCGCCGGCGGGCGCAGGGATTTGGGACGCGCCGACGATCGACGTGAAACGGGGCGCGCTCTACGTGGGAACCGGCGACGCTTACGTGGATCCAGCGGACGAAGCAACGGACGCGATCGTGGCTTTCGATTTGGCCACGGGCAAGCGGCTGTGGGTGCAGCAGAAAACTTCCGGCGATGTTTTCAACTTCGGCTGCATCTCTCCTCAGCACACGAATTGCCCGAAGATGGGACCGGACGTGGATTTCGGCTCGTCGCCGATCTTGCAGGACCTCGGGAACGGACATCGCGTTCTGCTGGCGGGGCAGAAGACGGGCGTCATGTACGGCCTCGATCCGGACGACGGCGGGAAAGAACTCTGGCAGGTTCGCGTGGGCGCCGGCAGCGGGTTGGGCGGAATCGAGTGGGGATCGGCCACGGACGGAACCAACGTGTACGCGGCGAATTCCGACATCTCCACGCTGACTCCGATCGCCCCCGGCTCGTCTCGGCCGCCAGCGGGCGGGCTGGCAGCGATCGACATTCGGACGGGGAAACTGCTTTGGAAGGTGATGCCTCCGAAGCCGGCGTGCGAAGGACAGCCGGGATGCAGCGCGGGGCAGCTCGCCGCCGTGACCGTGATTCCCGGCGTGGTCTTCTCCGGCTCGATGGACGGGCATCTGCGGGCGTATTCGACGAAAGACGGCGCGATCCTGTGGGACTTCGACACCGAGCCGAGCGTGGCGACGGTGAATGGCGTGAAGGCGCACGGGGGGTCGATGAGCGGCAGCGGGCCGGTGGTTTCGGGGGATATGCTGCTCGTCCTATCGGGCTTTACGGGGACTTCGGGCATGCCGGGGAATCTGTTGTTGGCGTTTGAGGCGACGGGAGGCGGGCACTGATAGGGCTTGCTTCCGGGCGGTGCCATCGAGCATCATAATGGGCTATGAATTTGCCCACAACTGAGACTCGAATCTCGCCAAGCCTTCCCCGCAGGACACCCTGCGCCTGTCGCTGTAGACTCAGCCTGTAATCTGCTAAACTGTCCCGAATTAGTGCAATACGAGGAAGTTTCCCGAGCATAGGACGACGAGAGTGACGACTGTAAACAAACCGCTCGTATCACCGGAACGGCTGGGCGTTGGTGGGCAGCTGGGCCAGCACCTGGTCGAGCGCATCGGCAATACGCCTCTGATTCGGCTCGAACGGGGGGGCCGCCAATTCCCGAACGTCGAGTTCCTGGCCAAGGCGGAATGGTTCAACCCAGGCGGGTCGGTCAAGGACCGCGCGGCGTACTACATGATCCGCGAAGGCGAGCAGAGCGGCGCTCTACAGCCCGGAAAAGTGATTCTGGACGCAACCAGCGGGAACACGGGAATTGCCTACGCCATGATCGGCGCGGCTTTGGGCTATCGCGTGAAGCTCTGCCTGCCATCGAGCGCTTCGCCGGAACGCAAGCAGATCCTCGCGGCGTACGGCGTGGAGATCGTGTTCACGCCGGGCGACGAAGGCACGGACGGCGCGATCCGGCGCGTGCGCGAAATCTACGACGCGGACCCGGCGAAATACTTTTATCCCAACCAGTATGGCAACCCGGCGAATCCCGCGGCGCACTATTCGACCACGGCTCCGGAAATCTGGGAGCAAACGCAGGGGCGTATCACTCATTTTGTGGCAGGCCTCGGCACGAGCGGCACTTTTGTCGGCACGACGCGGCGGTTGAAGGAACTAAACCCGCGAATCCGCTGCATCAGCATGCAGCCCGATTCCGGTTTTCACGGCCTCGAAGGCTTGAAGCACATGGCGACGGCCATCGTGCCGCCCATTTATGATGCGAGCCTCGCGGATGAGAACCTCGAAGTGCGCACGGAAGACGCGCAGCGGATGGTAAAGCGGCTGGCGCGTGAGGAAGGTATCCTGGCCGGAGTGAGCGCCGGGGCCGCGCTCTGCGCGTGCCTCGACGTGGCGCGGCGTTTGCCGCGCGGCGAATCGGCCGTGATCGTGACGGTATTCCCCGACTCGGGCGAAAAGTATTTGAGCGAGCGGTTCTGGAGCGAAGAGTGAGTGGCGCAAGCCTCAAAGTTCGCGATGAAATGCTCCGCCGGATTCACACGCACGGCGTCGAAACGTATCCGCACGAATGCTGTGGCGCGCTGCTCGGCCGCGATGGCGACGGCACGCGCGAGGTGCTCGACCTGCTGCCGCTCGCAAATCGCCGGGACGATTCCCCGCGAAACCGCTTCGAAGTGACCGCGGACGACGTCCGGCTGGCGGAAAAGACGGCGCGAGAGAGGCGCCTCGAGCTGATCGGATGGTATCATTCGCATCCGGACGCGCCGGCGCACCCGAGCGAATACGACCGCGACCACGCGTGGCCGTGGTACAGCTACATCATCGTGAGCGTTCAGAAAGGCGAGCCGCGCGACACGACGTCCTGGCGTCTGCATGACGACCGGGCCGGGTACGATCCCGAAAGCATCGAGATCACGGCGCATTTGGCGAGCATCTAATTCGCAGTATCGAAACGACAAGGAGGACGGTGAATGGCAGTCAAGGTCATTATTCCGACGCCACTGCGCCAGTACGCGGGCAAGCAGGAGAGCGTCCACGTTCAGGCGGGCACGGTCGGCGAGGCGCTTTCGGCGCTGACCGGCCAGTTCGAAGAACTGAAGAGGCATCTGTTCGCCGATGACGGCCGCTTGCGCAGTTTCGTGAACGTCTACGTGAACGACGAAGACATCCGCTACCTCCAGAAGGATCAGACGCGCGTAAAGGAAGGCGATACGATCAGCATCGTGCCGTCGATCGCCGGCGGCGCGCAGAACTGAACGATCTTTGAACGGGCGAATGAATCGGGGAGTTTTTCAATGGCAACGAAGATAGGGATTCCAGCGGGACCGGCTGCGGGCAAGCCCGCCGTATCACTTTCGAAGGAAGAAGTGATGCGCTACAGCCGCCACCTGATCATGCCCGAAGTGGGTATGGCCGGGCAGCTCAAGCTCAAGCAGGCGAAAGTGCTCTGCATCGGGACCGGCGGGCTTGGCGCGCCCCTTGGCTTGTATCTCGCGGCGGCCGGTGTGGGCCGGATCGGTCTGGTGGATTTCGACGTGGTCGACTCGACAAACCTTCAGCGCCAGGTTCTTTTCGGCACGAGCGACGTCGGCCGGCCAAAGATTGAAGCGGCCGCGGATCGCCTGCGCAATCTGAACCCGGATATACAGATCGATACGTTCGAAACGCATCTCTCGAGCGAGAACGCGCTCGACATCCTGAAGGACTACGACATCGTCGTGGATGGCACCGACAACTTCCCCACGCGCTATCTCGTCAACGATGCCTGCGTCCTGCTCGGCAAGCCAAATGTGTACGGCTCGATCTTCCGATTTGAGGGACAGATTACGATATTCGGCTACCCGGACGGGCCGTGCTACCGCTGCCTCTATCCCGAGGCGCCCCCGCCGGGTCTCGTACCGTCATGCGCCGAGGGCGGAGTTCTGGGCGTGCTGCCGGGAATCGTGGGAACGATTCAGGCCGCCGAAACATTGAAGCTCATCATCGGCAAAGGCGATCCTCTGGTGGGCCGCTTGTTGCTCTTCGACGCCCTGGGCATGAAGTTCCGCGAGCTGAAGCTTCGGAAGAATCCCGAATGCCCTGTCTGCGGCAACCATCCGACGGTGACAAAATTGATTGACTACGCCGAGTTCTGCGGCATTCGCGGCGAGGAGGCACCAATGACAGCGACAAATATTCCGGAGATTACCCCGCGCGAGCTGAAGGCACGGCTCGATCGCGGCGATGATCTCTACATTCTGGACGTGCGCGAAGCGCACGAATACCAGATTTGCCACATCCACGGAAATCTGATCCCGCTGGGCGAGCTTTCGCGGCGCGCACACGAGCTCGATAGCTCGCGCGAGATCGTAGCTCACTGCCGGAGCGGCAAGCGCTCGGCCGAGGCCGTGCAATTCCTCCAAAAGGCGGGCTTCCGCAAGATATGGAACTTGAAAGGTGGTATTCTCGCCTGGTCGGACGAAGTGGACCCGTCGGTTCCCAAGTACTGAACGCCGGCTGAAGATCGAAGTCACGGCTCTGCAAGTCTCGGAGGATTGAATGGCCACCACAAAGCTTACGGTTCGCAACGATGGGTCCGTGAAGGTCGAAGGAGACTTCGAAATCGTGGATCAGGAAGGCAGACAGTTCGGTCTCGGGGGACGCGCGAACGTCGCCCTCTGCCGTTGCGGCCATTCTCAATCGAAGCCATTCTGCGACGGCTCGCACAAAAAGATGAACTTTCAGAGCACTATCCAGGCTTTCGACCTGCCGCCGGCGCCTCCCAAGACGTAAAGCGGTGTGTAGGAAGCGCCTAACCCTGTAACATTTCTACCCCATTCCCAATATTACTAACTGATATTGAACATTCTGATAGCCCGATGTTAGCCCGATGTTGCTTGAAATACGGTAGTTAGAACGCACTCGGCCTCTGACGGAAAACGGCATGTCGTTTGCAATCGAAATATCGGGCACGTGTTGGTGTTCTGGGGGAGTTGTGGGTCGTCGGGGGAAACTGCGGGAGCATTCTCAGGTTCGGCTCGTCCTTGCTGGGACGATCGTGGCAGCGGCCTACTGCGTTCTTCTGTTGATCCTGCGCCGTTCTCCCTACTTGGCTGACCCTCTTCTGGATTCCTACCTCGACATGGCGGGCAGTCTGATTGCCTTCACGTTCGCCGCGAACGCCATGGTGCGGTTCCGGGGTACTCACGATCGAATCTCGCTGATTCTGGCTTTCGGATTTGTTCTGGCGGGGCTGATCGAAGCCGGGACAGGCCTGTCTTTCTATCGAGGGATGCTGGTCACTCCTTTCGCCGGAAACGAGATTTCCCTCGGATGGCTCGCCGGGCGGACCTTGCTCGGGGCGCTGCTTCTCGCCGCGCTGGTGGTCGAGAGACGGATTCCCGTCTCGCGCGATCCCGGAAAGGAAATCGCCGGCGTTATGTTGATCGTCGGGGCGGTCGCCTATCTGACGAGCGTCTTTTATTTCATGCTGCCGCACGCGCCGAGAATTCAGCCCGGCGCAATCGTTTCGCGGCCGTGGGATTTGCTTCCAGCCGCGATCTACGCAGCGGCGACTGTGGGGTACGGGCGCCGGCTTGGGCGCGCGAATGCTTCGCTTGACCGCGCCTTGTTCATCGCCGCGGCGCTGAACGTGCTGTGCCACGTCACGATGAGCCAATCGCAGCGCATCCTCGATGCTCCTTACACACTGGCCCACGTTCTGATGGTTTCAAGCTACGTGGTCGTTCTCGGTGGAACGCTGCTCGACAACGCCCAACTCTTCGATCAGGTCAGCCGTTTGGCTGTGTCGGATTCACTCACCGGGCTCGCGAATCATCGCCAGTTGCTGGAAGTGATGGAGAACGAGATTCAGCGTTCCCGCCGCACGGGCCGCCGCTTTGCCGTCCTGCTCTTCGACCTCGACGGCCTGAAGAAAATCAACGACAAGTACGGCCATCTCACGGGAAGCCGGGCCATCAAACGGGTGGGAACGGTGTTGCGGAATGGCAGTCGAACGATCGACACGCCGGCGCGTTACGGCGGCGATGAATTCGCATTGGTTCTGCCGGAGGCGGGCGAGCAGGAAGCCGAGCGGGCCGCCTCGCGCATTTGCGAGCGGCTCATGCGGGACGGCCAGGAGCCGTTCATCTCGGTCAGCGTGGGCCAGGCCATCTACCCGGAAGACGGAGTGTCGATTGAGCAGCTTCTGGGCGCGGCCGACCGTGCGCTGTATCGGATGAAGGGCCGCGGCGAAAGAAAATTGCGCTTGAGGCAGGTGGTGGCTTGCCTATGAAAAAACTGGGGGCATCGACATGCCGCTTGGGATAGGCACTCCAAAAAGTTTCACGATTGCACGCCGCGAAATGCGCGTCCCCATGGAAATTGGGGTTCACATTAGTGGCCATACAAAACTGCCGGGTACGGAAACAACTTTTACGGAAAACGTAAGCTCGCGTGGGGCGCGCGTGCTGAGTTCGCGGCGATGGAAAACCAACGACCGTTTGACAATCACGACCTTTGCAGGTTCGTTCCGCTCACTCGCCCGCGTCGCTTATTGTCAAGCGGTCCCGGAAACGGGGTTCGCGATCGGCATCGAGTTGATCGAACCGAGCGGAACCTGGGTGGTTGCCGCCCCAGTCCAGTGACGGCCAGTAACCTCGCGCGCTATTGCACGAATCCGACGTTGGGCTCCGGGGCCGGACCCGGGCCTTCAGGCAACGTCCCGAACTGAGCCTCGTATCGCGCCACATTCTCCTGCAACGCCCTCAGCAGCCGCTTTGCGTGCGTGGGGCTCACGATCAGGCTTGCTACGAGTTTGCCTTGCGGCACTGTCGGGAACATGTAGATGAAGTTGAGCGTGAACTCTTCCGCGTTGTGGTGAATGACGGCGAGATTGGAATACTGGCCGAGCAATTCCTTCTCATCGGCTTTGATTTGCATCTGCTGTTTCGGCGCTTCGGCCATTCGCTCTCTCCTTGCCCTTCATCCTGGGCTTCTCATTTACTATAGCAAAGCCTGAATCGTGCCCGCCTCTTTTTCGGAAACATCTCCAATTCTGGGAATTGACGTGCGAATTGGTTAAGCGTAGTTTATATGGAACGTTTATTGCAGTTAACTATGGACAGCTTGAAGAACAAGACGGAAGTCTCGGCTTACCGCCCCGCACATCCCACCACGGAATCCGCGGCCGCTGCCGGCGACCTTGCCGATATTTTGACACACGAGGATTGGGACCGCGCTCGGGACCGCTGGCAAGTGGCGCGCGCCCGATGGAGCGAGCGCGGTTCCCGAATCTTTGGAGGATCCCGCTTGCTCTGGCTGCTCATCGGGCCCGGTGTCCTGGTTTTCCTCGGCGAAAACGATGCCCCGAGCATGCTTTCTTACTCGGCCGACGGTGCGCGCTTTGGCATCGGCTTCTTCATACCGTTTATCGTTCTGACGTTCTTGATGGGTTATATCGTCCAGGAAATGACCGTGCGCTTAGGAGCGGTCACCCACCGTGGACACGCCGAATTAATCTTCGATCGCTTCGGGAAATTTTGGGGCTTCTTCGCGATGGGCGATTTGGTCCTTGGAAATTTCTTGACGCTCGTAACGGAATTCATTGGCGTGCGGGCTGGGCTCGGATTCTTCGGAATTAGGCCAGGGATCGCGGTTGGGAGCGCGCTCGTCATCGTGCTCGGCGCGATCACGACAGGCCGCTATTGGACTTGGGAACGAATCACGATGGGCCTCGCAGTCTTCAACGGCCTCTTTGTTCCAGCGGCGATTTTGGCGCACCCCGATTGGCATGCGGTGGGCCGCTCCCTGCTGACGTGGATGCCTCTGCCGGCAGGAAACCGATACGAGATTCTCGTCCTGATCCTGGCTACCATCGGTGCCACCGTCACGCCTTGGATGCTTTTTTTTCAGCAGAGCGCGGTCGTGGACAAGGGCATGCAGCCGCGCGACATCACCGCTGGGCGCTTTGATACCTCTCTCGGCGCTCTTCTCGCTGCGACCTTCGCGATTGCCGCCGTTCTCGCCACAGTACCGCTGTTTCATCACGGAATTACCGCAGGTGACTTCCAGGCCGCTCAGTTCGCGGAAGCTCTCGAACCCTGGATCGGCCACATCGGCGCTTCCCTTTTCGCCCTGGGTATTTTCGAAGCCGGCATTGTGGCGGCGATCACAATCTCCACATCGTCCGCGTACGCGTTTGGCGAAGTCCTGCAAACCGGTCACAGCCTGAATCGACCGCTGCGCGAAGCCTGGCCTTTCTACCTGACTTTATTGGGCTCCGCCTGCGCTGCGGCTGCCCTGGTTCTGGTTCCTCGCTTCCCACTCGAATTTGTCGTGCTGACGGTGAACGTGATTGCCGTGCTCGCGATGCCGCCGGCGCTGGCATTCCTGCTGCTCCTGGTGAACGACCAGGACGTGATGGGCGAGTATGTCAACGGCCTCTGGGCAAACATCGCCGGTGTGGCTGTCACGGTGCTGTTGATCTGCGCGGGGATCGGCTTTGGCGTCGCGACCGTGTTTTCGAATTGGTTTGGCAGGTAGATTAGGTGCGCCGAAATACTGCTTCGAAAGGAAGCTCGGGATTCATGAAAGAGAGATCGAAATCAAACTCCGCGGCTCCCGGCGAGAATCCCTGCGAACCCGAACTTACCGCCGGCGGAGAGCGCACAAATCTGAAAGACCCGAGCCTCGCTCTATCACTGCTCGAGGCAGACCAGGTCGTTGCAGCCAAGCGGCAGACGCGCTTTGGCCGGCGCAAACTTTCGCTCGGAGTGCAGATACTTCTTTGGGGACTGCGGGTTTATGTCGTCGCGATGCTCGTGATTGTCCTGATTTCGGTGCTGCGCACGGTCCACGTCTCGCCGTGAGCTGGGAAGGCTCCAAATCCTTCGAACTCGAACCATCAAATACTTTCGCAGTGGTGGCAAAAAATGCCAGTTTTTGCCGCTTTAAGCGCGGAATTCCGTGCGGTTGGAAATCCGGAACGGCTGTGCGAGAATTTCCTCTCGGAATCAATCGCTCGCTAAGCGCCGAGCCTGCCCTCAACACTCGTGCCTGCCAAATCGACAAGAAAGAAAGACCGCCGGTTGATGCTCGTCGCTTTGTTCGTCATTCTAATTGTCGGTGTTGCCGCATTGCTGCATGCCGTTACTGGATGGAGCACTCGCGCGGCGGCAAGAAAGCTGAAGAATCCCGTGCCTGCGTCGACCGAAGTCATCGCCGCTGGAATGCAGACCTACCGGCAGCACTGCCAGAAGTGCCACGGAGAAAATGGCGACGGCAAGGGCGCGAAGGCCGCCGAGCTTTCCGTTGCTCCGGGCGACTTCACGGACGTCGGAAAGATGCGCGACCTGACCGACGGCGAGCTCTTTTGGGAAATCACCAAGGGGCGGCGCCCCATGCCTGCCTTTGCGGACAAGCTGAGCGATCAGGAGCGCTGGCAGGTCGTGGACTTCATCCGCACGTTTGCCGTGCCTGCGCGGAACGGCGCCTCTTCGCAGCCATAACCTGGGCAATCGCGCGGAGCGCTTCGCTCACCGCAGCTTCGCAATCGCCTCGGCGACTTCCTTTACATCCGGCACGGTCGGAATGTCGTAGTTCTTGAACCAGGCCAGTTTGCCGTTGCGGTCCACGATGGCGATCGCGCGTCCCGTAATCCCTTTGTCGGCCAGATAAACGCCGAATTTGTCGCCGACCGCTCCGCGGGGCTGGAAGTCCGCAAGCAGCGGATAGTGAATCCCCATTTTTTCGGCGAACGCCTTGTGCGACCAGACGCTGTCCACGCTGACGCCCAACACCTGCGCGTCGAGCTGCTCGAAGCGCTTCATGTCGTTCACGAAACAGACATGCTCGTTGGTGCAAACGGGGCTCCAGTCGAGTGGGTAAAACACGATGACGACATTCTTTTTACCCTGGAAATCGGAGAGTTTCACGTCCTTCTGGTTCTGATCCTTTAAGGAAAAATCGGGAGCAGCGGCTCCCACGGAAAGTGCCATGCGCGTCCTCCTGGTTCGCTCTCGCGAAGAATTTGCAGAATTGCATTACCACAGACCGCCGGAAGGAACCCATGATAGCTGAACCTGTCCCAGCCTGCCGCGAAAATCTCCGGCTCCAAGAACGAAGGCCTCGCCGGTCGTACCAGCGAGGCCTCTTTGGAATTTGCCACCGTGCGCTTGTCGCTTCCGCTACGGTTTTGGAGCTGCGGGCGTAGCCGGAGCGGGTCTCGGTGCGGTCGCCGGTTTTGTTGGCGCTGCCGCAGCGGCCTTCACCGGATAAGCCTGGTCAAACAGCCGGATGATATCCTGCGTGACGTCGATCTGGTTCGCCTCGTAGAGGATCGGAGTCTGCTGCGACGAACTGTCGAGGACAACGGCGTAGCCATTGTCCTTCGCGTACTTGTTGAGGATGTCCACCATCTTCCGCCCGATGCGGTTCACAATCTCCTGCTGCGCCTCGTTGAAGTCATCCTGTGCTTCCTGGCTTTTGCGCTGTAGGACTCGCCCGAGCTTGGTGTATTCGTTACTGAGGCGCGCCTGCTCTTCTTCGCTCAGCATCGACTGGCCGGTACGCAGGCGATTCTGGTCGTCTTCGGCCTGCTTCTGGAGATTTTGCAGCTCGGTCTGCCGGGGCGCGAACTGTGACTGCAATTCTGCCGCAGCCTGCTTGCCCTCTGCCGTGCCCGTAATCGCAGCCTGCATGTTGATGACGCCGACCTTCGTGGGCGCGCTCGCTGCGCTGGTTTGCGCCCGGAGTGCGGGCGTCATCAAAAGCAACGCCAGGACCGGAACTACCGCTCGAATCTTCATTCTCACTCCTCGCCTAAAGCGTTTGTAAGATTGGGCTAGACACAAATGGGGGATTATAGCTTCGAACTGAGAACACGGTCAATTGGATTTGGCCCGCGTCCCGCTCGCCCTACTGCTCGCGCCCTGGCAAGCTCCGACATGTCCCTTGCGATGCCCTGCCGCCGCCCGGGGTTGGCCATCAGTGCGGCAACGGGACCAGCAGGATGCGGTTGTTGTCCGGATCCACGAGCACGGCGAGGTTCAGCTTCGGATCAATTGCGACGGCGTTCGGGCCGAGCACCGGAACCGATGTCTGCGTCCCGCCCACCCCGAGTACAGTCCGCACGCCCGAACCGGCGCACGCCGAGGCCCCGCTGCTCGGAGGGCAGACGTAGTTGAGAACGGACATCGTGCGGCTCGCCGAGTTGACCGTAACGAGCGTGCTGGTCTGATAGTTGTAGTCGAGGGACATCGGAGCAATCCCGGTGCTCATCGGCGTCTGGATGAACGTGGCGGGATCGATGATGACCACGTTGTTCAGCAGGCTATTGGCAACCAAGAAGACCTGATTGACCGGATCGAACACAATGCCGCTCGGGTTCTGCAGCCCGGTCCCGGCAGAGCGTCCTGCGGTCTCGTCTGTCGCCATGTTCACGAACTCGACGCTGCTCGTCTGGGAAGCCGTGGCCACGGCCGCGTAGTCCAGATTTGGATCGATCGCGACCGCAACTGGATCGTGATCCACAGAGGCACCACCGGCAGCAGTCGAGGAGGTTGCCGACAAACCGAAAAACGCAACAGTGCCCGTACTGAGGGTGCCCGTCGGGTTCGTGTTTGTGACGGCTGCGGTCGCAGTGTCTTGGTTCACGGCCACACCGGTTGGAGCCGTGCAACCGCCGCAAGGACCGACGGTAACCGGAGTATTAATTCCTGTTACGTCCACGACCGTAGAGTTGTTGCTCCCATTGTTCGCCACTACCGCCAAACCCAGCCGTGGAATGACGGCGACACCTTCCGGAGTCGTCCCGACCAAAATTGGCGAACCAATCGGCCCGACCGGGCCGAGCGATTGGGGTGACTCGGCGCTGATTGGCGCCAGAGAAATGAGGGAAAGCGTGCCATCTCCCGCATTCGTAGCGACGGCCAGATCGCGATCGGTATCGACAGCAACGCCGACCGGCGCGTTGCCCACGGAGATCGCCTGAATGACCGTAAGGTCAGTGACGTTCGAAACCGCGCTGTTCGCCGTATTCTGGACGTCCAAGGTATACCGGCGTGCGGAGCTCAATATGGTCGCTGGAACCGTGGCAGTCAGCTGTCGGCACGTGACGGGAATAGTCGCCGTGCAGGTCCTGGCCACCGCCGTCGTCGCCAGCGCCACATGGTCGAGTCGCACCACGGACCCCGTGGGGAAGTTGCCCCCCGTGACTGTCAACGTCAGCGGCGTCGCCGATGTGTACGTGATCGCCGGGCTGGCTTCCACGATCTGGAGCGGATCGATCGCCGGGCCAAGCGAAACCAGCGAGACATTGTTGCCGCCCTGGTTCACGACCACCGCCTGATTGCTGATGGGGTCGATCGCCACGGCCTGCGGCGAGGTCCCCACGCCTGTCACGGTCTGTAGCACGATGCTGTTTTCCATATCCACAATCGCCGCCGTACCGCTGACCGCGTTGACGGCAATGCCGACATTTTCGAGCCCGTCCGCCGCAGCCGCATCGAAACCAACCTGGTCCACAGGTCCGCCGGCACCCGGTAGCGAAACTGTGCTCACCGTATTGTCGAGTAGGCTGAATGTCGTGAGCGTTCCACCTTGCGGATCGGTCAGAAGCGCCTGGTGCGTCTCGGGATTGATGCCGACTCCCTGCGTGTTTATCGAAATCGATAGAGTCCCCATCACCTGCGGGGCACGCCCGTTCGGCTCACCCGCGCTGACGTGCACGCCGAGGTCAACGATGTTGATGATCCCCGCGCCGCCCGGCGTAATAAGAGCCCAGTTCAGTCGTGGATCGATCGCAATCGCCGGATTCGGTCCCGTGCTGTAGCCCGTCGAACCCCCGCCGATCTGCTGGACCACGGAAATCGCCGGCGTTCCGCCGGCAACCGAGACATCCAGGACCGTGGCTTGGTTCGTGGACTGGTAGGCCACAACCGCGCGGTGCGTATGCGGGTTGACGCCGATGGAAAAAGGCAACGGGGGATTTGTCCCCGCGGCGATCGACACGTTCAGGGTCTTCGTGTTCAGCGTGACTAGGTCAATCGCCGTAACGGTTTGGTCGGCGTTGTTCACCACGACCGCGACCGGATCTGCCAGGAGATCGTCCACAGCCACGCCTGTGGGCTTCGTTCCCACCGGAATCGCCGAACCAATCGTCGCGGCAGTGCGTACGTTCACGAGCGTGACGGAATTAGCGCCCGTATTGGCCACCACTGCAATCCCGTCGGCTTCGTCAATTGCCACGGCCGTGGGTCCCGTGCCAGCGCCAATCGGGCCTCCACTCGGCGCTCCCGGAATCAAGCTCGGAATCGGCGTGACCGCCAGATTCAGAGCCGACATGGACGGTTCGCCGAGCGCGACACCTGAGTTCTGCACGACAATCGGGTAGAGGCCGGGGATGAGCAGACTGCCCGCCGGCACGGCCACGGACAATTGCCGGCTGCTGTTGAGCGTGATAGCTACCGCGGACCCATTCACCGTTGCAGTCGTCGCGCTTGAAAAGTACCCTCCGCTCAAACCGACGCTGGCGCTCGCGCTGTTTTGCGCCGCGCTATCCGGCGAGGAAGCAACGAGCGCCGGTCGCGCCGCGAAAACCGCCAGCGACAATGGCCCGGAGACGTTCAAACCGTCCTGAACTTCAATCGAAACGGCCCCCGCTGCGCCAAGCAGATTGGCCGGAAGCGTGATGCGAAGGAGGGTCGCGCTAATGAACACCGGCGTAAGCGTGACCTGCGGCTGATTCGGGGCCGCCACGACGACCGCGCTTGTACTCTCGAAATTTGAACCGCTCAGGTAGACATCCTGCTGCGCCGATCCCTGAACCGCCGTGGTCGGATCGAGGCTCGTGAGCGTGGGCGGGCCCCCGGAACCGATCGTGACCGTCGCCGTCCCTTGCTTTGTCGAATCGGCGGCCGATTGTGCGGTGACTGTTACGGCGCCGGGAGAAGTCCCGGGAGCCGTGTAAAGTCCGCTCGCGCTGATCGTGCCCAGCGCGGGACCCGTTGTCGAGCCACTCAAAGACCAGGAAACGGCGGTATTGGTTGTTCCTGTCACGTCCGCCGTGAATTGAAACATCTGAAGCGGACCGATCGTCGCAGTCGTCGGAGAGACCGTGACCACGATTCCCGAATCGATGTTCACCGTGAATGTGCCGAACTCCGTCGAATTGGTCGTGCTGACGGCCAATATAAACGCCGTGTTCGGCGTGGGTACCGTTGAAGGCGCGGTATAGAGACCGGTCGAAGTGATGGTCCCGTACCCCGTCAGCACCGTTGTCCCTTTAGGCGTGGTAACGCCGGGGATCGGCGTGCAAACGGTCGGCTCTGTAGTCGGAGGAGGGGGGGTGCCTGAAGCCGTTGAGGCGGGCGGCAGACAAACCTGCCAGGTCACGGTCCCGGTTGTCACGCTTGCTGCAAACTGCACCGAGTTATTGATGAGAACCGTCATGGGAGAGGGCAAGGGTCCGCTTATCGTCACGGTTATCGCCGTGGAATTCCCCCCGCAGCCCGCGATCACAGCGGTGAGGAAGATCACCGCTCCTAGCCCCCACAGTCTCATGAGCTTTCCTCCAGCGATTTCCGCTCGATTTCGCATGTGCGCGAAGTAGCGATCATTTCTCTGCGCCTCGGGCTTCCTATGCCGCCCCATCAGAATGTACGGCTCACTGCAAACCGCAGCGCGGTCTTCGGTTCGATCAAGTTTGGCGGGATCGTCTGCGACGACCGGGTTTGCGCCAGAAAAGTTTGAATTGCCGGCACGACCTGCGTGTTGTAAACGCCCAACTGCTCCAAGGACTCCCGCTCGTCCGGTTGAACGTAGAAGGCCCCCTGCGGAGGCGTGATCGTCTGATCCAGGCGCAAGTAATTGTATGCGTAGTAGATGCGAAACGGAGCCTGGATGATCGGTATCTGGATGTCCAGCTCGAGGCCCGCCGAAGTGTGCGGCCTAAAGTCCGTCCCGGAAGCAATCGGCAGGTTTTTGGGTATGTGCACGCACGGAGAAAGCGGCGTCTGGCACGGAAAATCCGCATTCGGATACTGTTCCTGCAATAAAGCGATCGCAGACGGATCGAGCTGGAGTTGCGATCCGCGCATGATTCCGTTCAAACCGAGATCGTGGAACAGGCTCATGCTGACGTAGGATTTTACGAGCGGAATCCGGTATTCCAGGTTCGAGAAGGCCTGCAAATCGCCGCCCGGACGCGTGGGAACAAACTCCAGCACGTTGACGGGGACCTGCTCGAGCGTCGGCTGCCCCGCAGAGTTCAGGTGTTGCGGATTGTAGAAAGCCACCGTCGTGCTCGTGGAGTAGGGAATGAATACGAACGGCGAGATCGTATAAAACTCGTATCCTCGCACGTCCGTTTCACCGCCCATGTAGAAGCGGTTATTCGGCGGGACTTCCTTGCCCCCATAGCCGGTGATCATCGCACTCTGGACGCGCAGGGCGATCACGTTTCGCCGGTGATAGTTCGGCCGGTAATAAGACATCGTAAATGTATTGCTGAGCGTGTCCACATTCCCCTGAAGCGGTCCGCCCGCGAAGCTCGCGCCGTAGTAGATGCTCTTACCGTGTGTCGGAAAGATCGGGCTGTCGACCGTGCTGTAAGAAAACGTCGGAGTGACCTGGCTCACGTGGATGCCGTTCAGCGCGGACGGGCCCGCCAGGCTCGTGTACTTCGTAAATTCAAAAAGGAGCGTCGCTGCCTGGCTGAACGGAGTAATGTTCGTAGTCGACCAGCCGTATTGCAGCCCGATTCGCGTAAAAGCGGACCTGCGCAGCGGATAGCTGGCGAAGACCGTGAACCCCTTCGAGTTTGTGTTGTAATTCTCCTGCAGGGCGGGGTTGATCGCGACCTGCTGGCCCAGCAACAGTCCTTCCTGCCGCGCTGTGTTGTAGTCGAATTTGTCCGCAAAAACCGTGAATCCCGTCGAGATGGGCCTGTCGAAGAGATAAGGCTCGGTGAACCCAAACCGGATGTCGGTCTGGATGTTGCCGACTTGCGCTGATAGCGTAAGTGTTTCGCCGAGCCCGAGGAAGTTGTTCGTCTGGTACGAAAATCCGATGAAACTGCCGGCAAGCCCGCTCACGCCGCCGTTAAACGTGATCGACTGCTTGCCCTTTTCTTTCACTTTCAACTTGATGTCCACCGTGCCGGCCTTGGTGTTGCGCTTCAACTCCGCATTCTCGGGCTTGATCGGGTCGAAATACCCGAGCTGATTCAGGCGCAAAAGACTCAATTCCCAAAGGCGGTTACTGTACACCTGTCCTTCGTCCAGCAGAAGCTCGCGGCGGATGACTTTGTCGCGGGTCGTTGTGTTGCCCGAGAATTCGATGCGTCTCACGAAGAACTGCTTCTGCTGATCGAATGCAAGAGTCAGATTGACGACCTTCTTCGCATCGTCGATATCGAAGTTCGGTTCCGCGTTGAAGTCGATGTAGCCGTAATCCCCATACAATTTCCGGAAACTCTCGAGCGACTTGCGGACCTTGTCGGCGTCGAATATGTCCCCTTCCTTCAGCGGAAAAGCTCTTTGAAGAAGCGCGGCCGGGAAAATGAGCCCCTGGTCCGGGTCGGCGCTGCGGAAGGTGAGCTTGCCCATCCGATACTGCGCTCCCTCTTCGATCGAAATCGTGATGTTGGTCGCTTTCCCATGCTTGGCGCCGATGCCCGGCCACGGGCCGGGAATGCCTCCACGGTTGACGTCGATGGTCTTGAGATTCTTCACATCCACGACGACCTTGAAATAACCGTGATCCTGGTACAGTCCTCGGACGCCAACTTCGAGATCTTCGTCCAGCTTGGGACGGTCGAAAGTCTTGCTCATGATCGGGATGTCGGTGAGCCAGAGCGGAATTGCGACCGGGCGATCGTGTCTCATCGTGCGGATGATCTTTCGTGACGAAAAGGCCTTGTTGCCGACGATCGTGATCGTGCCGACTTTGACTTTGGGACCTTCATCGATATTGAACACCAGCTTGACGGCGTTCGTCGCCGCAATGCGCTCATATGTGGGCTTTACCGTGGCAAATTGCCGGCCATGCTCTGCCAGTAATTCCTTCAGCACGACCTCGGCGCGCTTGATTTTCGTCGGATCGAACTGGCTCTCCACGGAAAGCCCCACCTTCTTTTGCTTGAATGCGTCGAGAATATCCGATTCCGTGATGGACTTGTTCCCCTTGTACTCGATCCGGCGGATGATGGGCCGTTCGGTCACGTAGAACAGGACGATGATCCCGTTCGGCTGATCCGGGCTGTGCTCCACTTCGAGGCGAATGTCCTCGAAGAACTGTGTGTTCCACAAGGCCTGAAAGTCACGCCGCAGGGCGTCCGGGTTATAGGGATCGCCCGGACGCGAAAAAATGCGCGCGAGCAGAGTGTCTCGTTGTATCCGGCGGGTTCCGATGAATTCGATGCGCTGGATCACATACTGTGGCGCGCCGCCCGCCTGTTGAGCCCAAAGGGTTTCACCGGCGGCAAGGAAGATCAAGCACACAACGACCAGGATTTCGAATAAGCGCGGAAATATCTCCCTGCTGGCGGCCTTGATTCTGGTCAAGGCCGCAGTTCCCCGCCCAATTTTTTTTGCTCCCCCGCCGGATTGGTCTTACCCGGCTCGCGCGTGTAGGATTCTTAGTGGGCCACCGGGGTTGCTTCCACGACAGGACGGAACGCAAGGCCGTCGCCGGAGAGATAGACTTCCAGCGTCGCCGGCCGTTGCAATTCGCCCTGGATGAGAGCTTCCGACAGCGGGTCTTCGACGTACTTCTGCAACGCGCGCCGCAGAGGCCGCGCGCCGTAATTCCGGTCACCGCAGGTCTTCTCGAGAATCCACTGGCGCGCTTCGGGCCGAAGCGCAATTTGCACCTGACGGTGCACCAGCGTCTCGTTCATCTGGCCCACGAGCAGGTCGATGATCAGCAACAGATCGTCGTCCGTGAGCGAATTGAACAGAATCACTTCATCCAACCGGTTCAGAAATTCCGGATTGAACACCCGCTTGACTTCGCCCATCACCATGTCGTCCTGGCTCTTTGACGCGGCAAGCTCATCCGCCGACTGGAAGCCGAGACCGGATTGCTTCTGCAACTGCCTCGCGCCGAGGTTCGACGTCATGATAATGATCGTGTTGCGGAAATCAACGGTGTTGCCCAGCCCGTCCGTCAACTGGCCGTCCTCGAAGACTTGCAGCAGGATGTTGTAAACATCCGGGTGCGCCTTCTCGATTTCGTCGAGCAGGATCACCGAATACGGCGTGCGGCGCACGCGCTCGGTCAGTTGGCCGCCTTCTTCATAGCCGACGTATCCCGGAGGCGCGCCGATCAGTTTCGACACCGAATGCTTCTCCATGTACTCGGACATGTCGAAGCGGATCAGCGACTTCTCGCTGCCGAACAGAAACTCGGCCAGCCGCCGCGCCACTTCCGTCTTGCCGACGCCGGTCGGGCCAAGAAATAGGAAGCACCCCACCGGGCGTCCCGGAGCTTTCAGCCCCGCGCGGCTGCGGCGGATGGCTCTCGCCAGCGCCGTGATGGCCTTTTCCTGGCTGATGATGCGGCGATGCAGCTCTTCTTCAATGCGCAGCAGCTTTTGCTGCTCGTCTTCCTTGATCGAGGTAACGGCGATGCCGGTCCAGCGCGCCACCACTTCCTCGATGTCCTCGCGCGTCACCACGCCCGTGGAAGAGTCGTCGATCTTCAGCTTTTCGCGCAGCACCCGCAAGTGTTCCTTTTCCTTGCGCTCTTCCTCGGAATAGAACCGCGCCTTCTCGAACTCGTGGTTCGCGATCGCCGTTTCCATCCGGTGCGTGATGAACTTCACGCGCTTCTGCACTTCCGCGACCTCGTCGGGCAGCATGGCCTGGCGCAGCTTCACGCGCGCCCCCGCCTCGTCGAGCAGGTCGATCGCCTTGTCCGGCAGGAAACGGTCCGGGATGTACCGGTTCGACAGATACACGGCGTACCGGATCGCGTCTTCGGTGTAGCTGACGGCATGGAACTTTTCATAGCGGTCGCGCACGCCCTGTAGCACGCGAATCGCTTCGTCCTCGCCCGGCGCGGAAACTTTCACGGCCTGGAACCGCCGCTCGAGTGAGCGGTCCTTCTCGACCGACTTCCGGTATTCTCCCGGCGTCGTCGCGCCGATGCACTGAATCTCGCCGCGGCTCAGCGCGGGTTTCAAGATGTTCGCGGCATCGAGTGAACCTTCCGCGGAGCCCGCGCCCACCAGCGTGTGCAGCTCGTCGATGAAGACGATCGCGTTCTGGCTCTCCATCAATTCCTTCATGATCGTCTTCAGCCGCTCTTCAAACTGGCCGCGATACTTCGTGCCGGCCACAATCAGCGAGAGGTCGAGAGAGAGAATCCGCTTGTCCGCAAGGAATGACGGAACGTCGCCGTCGGCGATCCGCTGGGCCAGTCCTTCGACGATGGCCGTCTTGCCCACGCCCGGTTCGCCGATCAGGACGGGATTGTTCTTCGTCCGCCGGCAGAGGATCTGGATGGCGCGCTCGAGTTCGCGGTCCCGCCCCACGAGCGGGTCGAGCTGTCCCTCCATGGCCGCTTGCGTTAGGTCGCGGCTGAATTCAGCGAGCAGCGATGCTTCTTTAGGCCGGTTCACAGGCACCTTCTCTCCCGTGCTGCGCGCGAGTTCCTCGCGCACGGTGGAAAGCCGCAATCCCCGTTCCAGCAGGATTTCGGCGCCAAAGGATTTCTCCTCCCGCAAGACTCCCAGGAGCAGGTGTTCCGTTCCCACGTGCTTGTGCCCGAGTCGTTCCGCCTCTTCCGCGGCGTAGTTGAGGATGCGCTTGCACTCCTGGCTGAGCGGAACTTCCACCGAAGTGGAAATGCGTTCGCGAACGGTGATCCGCGATTCGATTTCTTTGCGGATCGATTCGATCGATCCGTGCGTGCGCAGAAAACGGTTGGCGAGGGCCTTGTCTTCGCGCAGCAGGCCGAGCAGCAAGTGCTCCGTCTCGATGTACGGGCTGCCGTACTGGCTCGCCTCGTAGCGCGCAAAAAAGATCACGCGCCGAGCCTTCTCTGTGTAGCGTTCGAACACGGGTTACCCGCGCCCTCCCGGGGTCCTGGCCCCAGCGCCCGCCGATCGCGCCGCGCCGATTGCGGCGCCTGCGAGCACTTCTGCGCCCGGCGTCAGCTTTCCGTGCTCCAGGTTCAGAACACGTCCCGCGCGCCGTGCCAATGGCAAATTGTGTGTTGCGAGAATCGAGGTCAGGTGATGAGACTCGTGAAGCTGCTCCATGAGTTCGAAAATGATCTCTGCGCTCCGTTCGTCCAGATCTCCCGTCGGTTCGTCCGCCAGGAGCAGCACCGGCTCGTTCACGAGCGCCCTCGCGATTGCCGCGCGCTGCTGTTCGCCTCCCGAGAGATCTCCGGCACGCTGCCTCGCACGGCCACCCAACCCGACTTCCGCCAGCCAATCCTCCGCTGCGCGCAGCGCCTCGCCCGGTGCTTTGCCCCGAACCAGCAGGGGCATCGCCACGTTTTCCGCCGCCGTGAAATCCGGCAGCAAATGATGCCGCTGCCAGACGAAACCCACGGCTCGGTTGCGATACTCTGCCAGCTCCGCCTCTCCAAGCGAACGGAGTGAATTCCCGGCGAAGTATACTGCACCGCTTGTTGGAGTGTCCAGCGCGGCCAGCAAATGCAAAAGAGTGCTCTTTCCCGTGCCCGACGGTCCCACGATCGCGATCATCTCGCCGCGTTCGATCGAAAGATCGATTCCGTCGAGCGGCACGATTTCTTGAGAACCCGAATAGAAGACTTTGCGAAGATTTTCGGCGCGCAGGATTTCACTGGAGTTTGAGACGGCCCCGAAACTCGAGTCGTCCACTGCTATACCCGTATTTGCCTGCTTCCTCATTGCCTTGCAAGTTCTCTCACACTTTAGATGCCGAAATACCCGGCAGATATGTCCTTTTTTTACATACGACTAATCGCCCGGAAGAAGGAATCGAGGCCAATTCATTCCACACTTGTCCATGACTCTTCCCTCCACCGCCCTGGCCGATTGCCAATTAATGGCATCACTCTGTTAAACCTCTTTCATTCTAACACGCGAGCAGCTTTGAGAACGAATCGAAACGGCTATCGAACGGAGTCGATTAATGAATCGAAACCGCGCGTGCCGGTTCGCCGGCAGTCCTTCGCGGGCTTCGCGCCGGGCTATTCGAAACGCAGAATTTCAACGGGAAGAATGCGCGCCGCGGAGCGCGCGGGAAGAATCGTCGCCGCGATGCTGATCGCGAGCGCCGCAGCCGCAATCCAAATCGCATCGAGACCGTTTGCATGGAATGGCACGTAGGGAATGGCGTACACCTCCGGATTCAGAGGAATCAGCCGCCATCGATCCGCGATCCACGCAAAGCCGTATCCGGCCGCAAGGCCTGCCGCCGTCCCGGCGATGCTGACGGCCAGCCCCTGCAAAACGAAAATCCTGCGGACCTGCCGGCGTCGCGCGCCCACCGCCATCAACACCGCGATATCCCGCGCGCGCTCCGTCACCGTCATGGTCAGCACCACCAGAATGTTCAGGCCGGCGACGAATGTAATCAGCCCGATGAAAAGCGCGGTCACAAGTTTCTCCAGGCTCAGCGCGCGGAAGAGCGCGCGGTTCTCGTCCATCCACGTCGTGGCTGTAAAGCCCGGCCCCGCCCGGCGAACGAGCTCGTCGGCCACAGCGCGCGCATCTTCGAGTTTTGCGATTCGCACTTCGAGCAGGCTCACCACGTCGCCCACGCCGGCAAGCCCTTGCGCCGACGCGAGCGTCACGAATCCCCAGTTGGCGTCGTAGTCGTAAAAGCCCGAATCGAAGATTCCCGCCACGCGAAACCGCCGCGACCGCGGCAGCATGCCGAACGGCGTCAGATTCCCCTGTGGGCTGGTCAGCGTGACGTAATCGCCCGCCGAAATCTTCAGCTCCTCGGCGAGGATGCGGCCCACCATCAGCGCGGGAATGCCGTCCGCGTCCGGTTCGAAACTGTCGGATCCGGCCGAGAGATGCCGCAGCGCTCCGCCCGCCCGAAGCTCGAGCTCCGGTTCCACGCCTTTGAGCACGACGCCCCGCGCGCGGCCCCCGCAAGATAGCAGGACGGTGTTATAGATGGCCGGCTCGATCGAGCGCACGCCGGGAGCACCGCTCAGGCGTTCCGTCAATTCCGCGTAATTGTGAATCCCTTGGGGGTTGATCGGTTTCAGGTTTACGTGCGCGGTCACGCTCAACAGCCGGTCGCGAATCGCCTGGCGGAAGCCGGTGTTCATCGAGAGCGCAACGACGAGGGTCGTTACCCCCGCGGCGACACCCACCACCGCCAGAATCGTCACCAGCCGCAGCACCGCCGGCCGGTTCGGCGACCGCAGGTATCGCAGCGCCACCAGCCATTCGAATGTCATTTCGGTCTTTCGCGCGACGCGCCCTTCGACGCGTCACTGGACGGATTCGGCGCTTCGGCGCCCGTTTCGGAGGAGGCTGCGTCCAAGCCTTCCGCCTCGGCTCGCAGGAGCGGAAACAGGATCACTTCGCGGATCGCATGCGAATCCGTGAGCAGCATCACGAGGCGGTCGATTCCGACTCCCTCCCCGGCGGTCGGAGGCAGGCCGTGGCTGAGGGCTCGGATGTAGTCGGCATCCACTTCTTTCGGCGCTTCCTGCCCGCCCTTTTCCACCTGCGCGCGAAACCGCCGCTCCTGGTCGTCGGGATCGTTCAACTCCGAGAAGCCGTTCGCAATTTCCATGCCCGCGATGAACAGTTCAAAACGCTCCGCAAGCGAAGGATCGTCCTCGCGGCACTTCGCGAGCGGCGATATCTCGACCGGAAAGTCGCAGATGAACGTCGGTTGGATGAGATGACGCTCGGCGACGGCCTCAAAAACATCTCCGATTGCTCGTCCCAAAGGCTCCCGTTCCAGATTCCCCAAAATCAAATGGATCATCGCCTTCTCGGTTGCAAGCACCTTCGTAGGGCTCGGCCCCGTGCGCTCCCATGGTAGGACTTTGCGAGGCAGCTCATCTGCGATCAGAGCTTCCAGCACCGTTATCGCCCCTTCGAGCAAATTTCGTAGGGCATTCTTAGACGCGAGATCGTTTGCCTCCGCGGTTCTACCCAGTGGCACAGGCATATGCCTCAGAATAGCTTCGCGCATCGAAAGGCGTTCGAAGCGATTCACGTCAAGAGCGTGTTCGCCGTATGTGACTTTAGAATTACCGCAGATTCGGTGGACGAGTTCGCGGAACAACTCCTCGGTCAGGTCCATCAGATCGGCCGCGTTGCTGTACGCCTGGTAGAATTCGAGCATCGTGAATTCGGGTTGGTGGATCGCGTCGATCCCCTCGTTGCGGAAATTCCGGTTGATTTCGTACACCCGGTCGAATCCGCCGACGACGAGCCGCTTCAGGTACAGTTCCGGCGCGATGCGCAGGTAGAGGTCCATGTCGAACGTATTGTGGTGCGTCACGAAGGGCCGCGCCGTCGCGCCTCCGAGGATCGGATGCATCATTGGCGTCTCGACTTCCACGTAGCCCCGCTCGTCGAAGAACCGCCGCAATTCCCGGATGATCTGCGCGCGGCGCAGAAAAATCTCCCGGGCGCGCTCGTTCACGATCAGGTCCAGGTATCGCCGGCGATAGCGCTGCTCGACGTCGGCCAGCCCGTGCCACTTTTCAGGCAGCGGCAATAGGGCTTTGCTCAGCAGCTCGAGCCGCTCGACCCAGACCGTGAGTTCGTTCGTCCTCGTGCGGAACAGATGCCCGGAGACGCCGATGATGTCGCCCAAATCGAGGAGTTGAAACAGCTTGAACGCCTGCTCGCCGACGACGTCCAGCTTCACGTAGATCTGGACGCGCGCCCCGTCACCCGCCAGATGCGCGAACCCGGCTTTCCCGTGCGGCCGCAGCGCCACGATCCTCCCCGCCACCCGCACCTCCACCCGCTCGGACGCAAGCTGCTCCGCCGTCCGCGCGCCGAACTCCTCGGCGATCTGCCTCGGCGTGTGCGTCCAGTCGAATTTGTGGGGGTAAGCCGCGTGTCCCAGGGACTCAATTTCGCTCAGCTTCTTGCGGCGTTGCAGGAACTGGTCGAGCGGTTCAAATTCCAACGGGACGATCCTTTCAAAGCCGAGGGCCCTTCCGCGGACCGGGCGGCAGTATAACGGGCGGCTTCCGGGACCGTCAAGAAAACGCCTTCCCCCAAAACCGGTGGTATAATTCTTGAGTATTTCCGGGGGCGGTTCGGTGTTTTCTAGGCGCAATACGCAGCCTTCTTCCGAGGGCCGCAGGGTCACGGACGACTGGTTCACGGCTCTGCCACGGGAGAAAAACCAGGTCTTCGAGGCAGTAGTCCGCCGCTGGGAGTGTGGGTACGCGATGATGAGCGTGGCGCTCGACGGTGCGCTTTCGCTCCGCGCCCGCGGTGAACTCGTTTGCGCCCGCCAGCAGGTTTCGGTTGCGGCCGATCTGCTCGGACGGCTCACCACCACTCTCGTTTCCTTCTGCGATACCCTGTCCTCTCGCGGGCGGCACATCAATCGTTTGCCCGCTGTCGAACCGCTGAACACCGAATTCTTCCGCGGCGATACGGGACAGAGCGCTGCCTCCTGGAACGGGATTCTCCACCACCTGCTCTTCGGCGACCGCAAGCGCTTCTTTCACAAGGTCCGGATTCTGTCCGACACTCTCGAACAGATCGAGCGCGAATTTCGCGAAGCGGCCAGTGACATTTCGAGGGGACTTTCCATCGAGCCTGCCGATTGCTGGAAGAAGCTCGACTATCTTCACTACGACTTCAGCACGTGCCTCCGGGAAACCGAAATTGTGCTGAAGTGCTTCCTGCGCGCTCTGCCCGCGGAGCAGCTCTCCGCCCTTGCCGGCGAGTTGGATGCTCCTCCCCCGGCAAGGCGCCTCCGAGTCAAACCGCGCCTCTCTCGCGCCCCTGCCTAGTCCAGCGCAACTGGACGTGAAGTGCAATTCTGACGACAATAGACAATGCTTGCTAGCTGCCCGTGCATCTAATTGGGCGATTCCCCGCAATCGCCGCCACCACCCGCCCGGAGGCGGCGCAGTAACGCGGGAGCAACACACTAGTACAACTTCTAAAGCGGCCGACGCATCGCAATGAGGGATGCGTCCCGACGGGTAGCGTGGCCCGAGCGAGACGAACCGAAACTGGCGAGATACCGGAACCGGAAGCGATCCGGCGCGCCCAGCAAGGCGATGCGGCGGCATTCGAGCGCATTTACCAGTTGCACAGCCGTCGCGTCTATTCTTTGTGCCTTCGCATGGTGGGGAATACGGCCGAGGCAGAGGATCTGACGCAAGAAGCGTTCCTCCAGCTCTTCCGCAAGATCTCCACATTCCGGGGCGAGTCGGCGTTTTCGACCTGGCTGCATCGTTTGGCGGTCAACGTCGTCCTGATGAAGCTCCGGAAGAAGTCCGGAAAAGAGACCTCGCTCGAACAGGTCACCGAAGGCGACGAAGAATCCGGAACGCCGCGGCGCGATTTCGGTGGGCCCGATTTGGAGCTGACCGGTTCGATCGATCGCGTGAACCTGCAGCGGGCGGTCGAGCAGTTGCCGCCGGGTTATAGAGCGGTGTTCGTTCTGCATGATGTGCAGGGATACGAGCACAACGAGATTGCGGAAATTATGGGCTGTTCCATCGGCAACTCTAAATCGCAATTGCACAAAGCGCGCATGCGCCTTCGCGATCTGCTGCATGAGGCCGTGCGCGCGAAGGCCCGCGAGGACCGCCGGGCGGCTGGAAGCGCCTCAGGCGGCGAGGACTGAAAGCTATGGGCGCGTTTGCGTGTAACGAATTCCTGAATCGTCTCGACCAGTGGATGGAGGGCGAGCGTCCCTCCGAAGCTCGCGCTCACTTCCGCGATTGTCCGCGCTGCCGCGCGCTCGTCGGCGACCTCGAGACCATCCAGCATACCGCCCAGGCTCTCGCCATCGACGCCGAACCCTCGCCGCGCGTCTGGCAGGCGCTGCGTGCACAGCTCCTCGAGGAAGGCCTGATCCGCACCGGCCGCCGCGGCTGGGCCCACGTCCTCGCGGACTGGCTCGGCGAAACATTCGCCCTGGTACCGCGTCCCGTGCTTGCCGGAGCGTACCTCGTGGCTCTGATCACGATCGGCATCGCAGTCAGCGCGCCGGCCGGGCAGCATGCGAACGAGGCACAGTGGATCAAGGGGACGGAGAGTTCCACGCAGCCGCTCAGCGCGCAGCTCGAGACGGCCGAGCGGGACACTATTTCCTCTCTGCGCGACATCGATCCCGTCGTGACTGCTTCCCTGCATCAAAACCTCGCCATTGTTGACAACTACATCGCTTTGTGTGAAAAAAGCGTTCACGAAGATCCCGAAAACGAAGTCGCGCGCGACTATCTGTACGACGCCTACCAGCAAAAGGCGGACTTACTCGCACAGATGAGCGAACGCGGAGACGACGGCCAATGAGGACCCAGCCCACTCTGCCGGCGCCGCGCCATTGGAGGAACGGACTCCTGGTGCTGCCCGGCCTCTTGCTCTTTAGCGCGACATCCGCTTCGGCCGACCGCCTGGTGCAGCATTTCAAGGTCGAGGCGCACCCGGTAGTGACCATCCACAATCCGAACGGCACCGTCACCGTCCGCGCGTGGACAAAGTCGGAAGTGATGGTTGTCGCGAACCGGGCGACCGATCGCGTCGCGGTGGACGCCGAGCAGACCGGCAACCGCGTTGATATCCTCACGCGTCCGGTTTCCGAGACGTCCGCGCCCGAAGATCTCCGCACCGACGTTGAAATCAGCGTCCCCGAGGATGCCGAGCTTCAGATTCATAACGACTCCGGCGGGGTCAACGTCTCGAACGTCCTCGGCGACATGAACGTCGAAACAATCGCGGCGGGCGTCGACCTGGAAGATGCCGCGGGCTACCTCACGGTCAAGACCGTCGGCGGTTCGTTCCAGTGCGTGCGCTGCGCCGGCCGCCTCGAAGTTTCCTCGATCAGCGGCAATTTCCGTCTCATCGACGTCCGCAGCTACTACGTCCGCGCGCAAACCTCCACCGGAAACATCCTCTTCAACGGCGAGTTTCTTCCCAACGCCACCTATCGCCTGAAGAACTACAGCGGCGTGATTGAACTCCGCTTCTCGCCCGGCGATTCGTTCGATTTGAGCGCCACTTCGCTGAAGGGCAAAGTGCACAACGAGGCGAAGCTCGATCCGCCCTCGCACCATCACTTCCTGCCGCGATTCGGCAACGCGCTCTTCGGCACGCTCAACTCCGGGCGCGCCAGCGTTCAGTTGAGTTCCTTCGATGGTACAATCAACGTCCTGAAGCGGAATTGATTGCACCGCCCTGCAATTCAAAACGCTTCGAATCCGATGCCCAACGAAACCCGCCTCCGCAGACTCGTCTGCCTCACCGGATTCATGGGCAGCGGCAAGTCCACCGTCGCGCGGCTGCTGGCGAGCCAGCTCGGCTGGCTGCGGGCCGACCTCGACAAGTGCATCACCGAAGCCGCGGGCCTTTCGATCCCCGAGATTTTCGCGCGCATGGGTGAGCCGGAATTCCGCCGCGTCGAGCGCGAACAGCTCGCGCGCATCGTGGCCGAATACGAAGAGACGCAAAAGCCGCGAGTCGTTTCGCTCGGCGGCGGGACGATCGCGCAGCCGCAAAACCTCGCTTTGCTGCGCGAAGCCGGCGCGATTCTGATCTGGCTTCACTGCCCGGTCGAGGAACTGCTGCACCGCTGCGCGCAGGTCACCGACCGGCCCCTCTTCCGGGACGAGGCCAGTTTCCGCCGCCTCTACGAAGAGCGCCTCCCCGGCTACGAGCTTGCCGACTACCGCGTCGAAAGCAACGCCGAACCGCTGCGCGTGGTCGAGCAGATTCTCGCGCTCGGAATTTTCCCCCGGGTAACCGTGTGAACGGAGCGGGAAAACGCGTCCTCGCGGCGTGCGCCGTGGCATTCTTTGTCGCCGCGGGCGCGGCAAGCTCGAAGAATTCATCGCCGTTCGTCTCGGAAAAAGGCAATTTCAAGATTCTCGTGAACGGCCAGCCGATGGGGAAGGAAGAATTCGAGATCGGCCCGAGCGGCGGCAATTGGATCGCGCGCGGCACTTCCGAAATCCAGGCGTCCGGGGCCACGACGCACGTCTCCGGCACCCTCGAACTCCACGCCGACGGCACGCCCGTGCGCTACGAATGGTCCACGCAGGGCGCGAAGAAAGCCGCCGCCACGATCACTTTCAGCGGCTCGACCGCCACGATCGAACTGCGCCTGGAGGGCGCGCGGCCGTTCACGCAGCAGTTCACTTTCAACTCGCCGCAGATCGTCGTCCTCGACAACAATCTGTATCACCAGTACGCCGTGCTCGCCCGCCTCTACGATTGGGAGAAAAAAGGCCCGCAGACTTTTTCCGTGCTTGTGCCGCAGGAATTGACGCCGGGGACCGTCACCGTCGAATCGCTCGGCAGCCAGGACGTCGGCGGCAAGAAGCTCGACGAGCTGAGCGTCAAGACCGAAGACCTCGAAGTCGATCTCTACCTCGAAGGCCAGCGCCTCGTCCGCATCGTCGCCCCCGGCTCCAACGCCGAAATCCTCCGCGAATAGCCGGCGACGTTTTGATTCATTTCTTTGTAGGGGTGGGTTTCAAACCCGCCCGGGGCATGTCCCGACGCGGCATTTTGCCCTCGCATTTTGTGCAGCAACAGCAGCATGGACCATGCGCCCGTTGCGCGCCCTAGCCGCGCTTAAATGACCAAGAAAAGCCGGGTTGGCGAGGCTTTTGCGCAATGTCACTGGGTGGCGCTCCGGGCGATGCTTCGTTCTGAAGGCTCGCGCACCCTTCGACACCGGAAAGGTGCGGCATCCACATCGGTCGGCATACTTAGTAGTTAACTATGGTGTGGTATTTATTATCCGCCCGTGTCTGAACCTCAGCGAGAAAAATCATTCGCTACGAAGGGCTCGGCTACCCGCCCACGATGATCGGCGAAGAAAAATCTCTGGTTTCTGTAGCGACTCTCTGTCCGAGGAAGCAGCTTGCTTTTGCGCTATTGGTTTTTGAGAGGATGCTGCCGAGCCTGATTGCTTTCTCGGAGGACACTGGGTTCGACGACTCCTGCTATTTGCAGGCCAAGGACGCGGCCTGGGCAGCGTTGCAGAATGGTGCCGTCGACCGGGCGTTGAGTCAAGCGTGCATTCGAAATGCGCCGGACACCGAGGCGTTCTCTCACGAGCTCACTTCATACGCCTTGAATGCGGCCCTTGCGATGAGTGACATCACGGAATTTACGCTGGACAGTCGGGTCGATCACATTGCGCATGTTTCGGCACTCGCTACGGATTCCGCGTATCTGTACCTAAGCAGCCTAGAACCCTCCGTTGTATCCTCGCCCGAAGGAGACAGGAGGATTGCAGCCCAGCCCTTAATGCAACAGGAGCTACGTCGGGAAGAAGAGGACATCAGGTTCCTTTCTAGATTGCCGAATCAATTTGACGCTGAGACAGTCTCGGAATTAAAAGCACGAGCCAGTACGCAGGCTCCTTTGCTTCCTCTCATCCGCCAGTGAAAAGAGGCGCTGTGCTAGACGGGTGGCCCACCCTTGACGACACATCTTTGTATCCTAATTCTAGTCGCACCCGCACGCGGCTCACACCCGAGTTCATTCGAGCCACGGATGGCATTCGGAGGGTTACGAAACTGAGTCGTTAACTGTCGGTGTGGTATTATCCGCCCGTGTCCGAATCTCAGCGCGAAAAATCATTCGACACGAAAGGCTCGGCCACCCGCCTGACATTCGACGGCGTTCGGGACGCATTGCTCTCGGCGTTCCCAGAGCTATTGGAGCCGATTTGGAACACTTTCGGTTCCACCTACGATTTGGAAAGAGGAACGCCGGAAGAAACACCCGAGACATACCCTGTTTTTGAAGATGTCGTTAAGAAGCTCATGTTCGAACTGTTGGAGAGCGGTCGGGACGAAGCCCTTCTGATCCGTCTGTTTCTCTTCTTCGAAGACCTGGCGAATTCTCCAGACCCGAACGTTAGCCGAGACCTTCTGGGTATCGCCATACTCGACCCCCTGGTTTATGGGAAGGAGAGTTTGCGGAGGGCTTGGAGATACATGGGCCCAGAACGAAAGAATTGGCCATCCAGGCAGCAGACAACCAGGGTCGACGGGAAAACCTCCCGCCGAGCTAAAGGAAAACCGGGCTGTGGGGCGTGTTGCACCTTTGGCGGATCTTTCTGCGCTGCCAATTTCGCCCGCGAATGATTGGGTCACACCGGAGTTGATTCAAGCCACGGATCAAATTTGACGGGTGCCGCATCCCTTCGTCTCTCAGAAGGGTGCGTGTCTGTGCGCTGCCCTCGTCAGACGCCGGGAGGTTCGAGGAGCAGGCGGATGCCGCCGTTGACCGTGCGGACGGAGATTTCGCCGCCGCCGTGCCCGAGCCTTCCGCGGAAGGCACGCGCACCCGGAAGCGCGGCGGTGGAAACGACGGGGACATCCGAGCGGACGTCGCCGTTCATGTTGCGGACTTTCAGGTCGGCGCTCGCGTTCGAAGGAAGCCCGAGGACCACCAAGCCGTTGACGGTTTCGAGACTCATCGGCGCGCCGTCGCCCAAATGCCGCAGCTCGAGATGCAGGTTGCCGTTCGTGGTGCGCGCGTTGAAGCGGCCGGAGCTTTCGAGGACTTCGACGTTGCCGTTGACCGAGCGCAACTCGCCCTGGCCCTCCACGCCGCGCACGCGCACGCTCCCGTTGACGGTCCCGATGCTGCCGAGCAGGACGCGATTCGGCACGTGGATCACGTATTCGACGGCGACCTCGACGCCCGGTCCATCGGGATACCGCGTGTGGACATCCACTTCGCCGGGACGGCTTTCGACTTCGATTTTCACGCGCTCGAGGTCGCTCGGATCGTTCTGCGAAGTCTTGACGGCGTGGACTTCCACTTCGTTGCGGTCCCATCCCTCGACCTGCACCGAGCCGTTCACGTTCTGGAGCACGAACTGGCCTCCGGAAGAGAGCGGATACGTCTGCTCGAAGATCTGCTGCTCGTCCGCGAAGCCGGGAAGCGCGAGGCAGAGCGCGCCTGCTAGGAGCAGGAGCGTTCGCGCAATCGTTCGCGTCAACGGTGTCGAGCGGGATTGCAACCTGGCCCCGGACAACAGACTGCTCGTCGTCTTTTTCACGGCACGCCCCTTAACCGCGATTGCGAATGCGAAAAACTCTCAACAAACTCGAACGCTACGGCAAATCGTCGCCGGACAGTTGCGACGCTCCGGCCTTGCGCAACTGCCATTGCAACTGCTGTTGCAGCTTTTCCATCTGCTGCTTGTAAATTTCGACCTGCTTGGCGCTGTCGCTCAGCACGAACTGGATGTTCCCGGCCATGGTCCGCAGCCGGAGAAGTTCGCCGCCGCCGTTCAGCGCGCCTTCGGCGCGGACCGTGTGCGCGCCGCGCGAGGAGTCGTCGTACGAAACTTTCAAGGGGAAGGCGGGATCGACGATGACGCGGTGTTCGCCGCCGAGCTGAACTTCAGCGTCGATGGTCACGGCCAGGTCGCGCGGCATGTGCACCACGATGTCGCCGGCGTTCGATTGCAGATCGCACGTGCCGGACTTTGCCGGAGACACAAACCAGGCCGTGATGCCGCCCGCGCTGGTGGAAGCCTTGACGGGACTATCCACCTGCGTGAGGTAGATGCTGCCGCTGGACGTTTCGAGATTCGTCGGGCCGACGACGCGGACCACGCGGATGCCGCCGCCGCCCGTCTTCGCGCGCACCAAGCCCGCCGCTTCGCCGACCTCGATTTCGCCGCCGCCGGTTTCGGCGGTGAGTTCGGCTCCGGAATGCTCGAGCGTGATATTGCCGCCGCCGGTTTCGAGACGCGCCGTTCCCTGAATCGAGGTCACGCGGATGTGGCCGCCGCTCGTGTGGAGCGTGGCGTTGCCCGCGACCGAGCCGACGGTGATGTGGCCGCCACCCGTATTCGCGGAGAGCTCGCCGGCGACGCTCTTGGCCACGATATTGCCGCCGCCCGTGTCCAGGCGCGCCGCGCCTCCGATATTGCCCGCGGTGATGTTGCCGCCGGCGGTCGCGAGGGTCGCGCGGCCTCCGATCGCGCCAGCGTCGATGTTGCCGCCGCCCGTCGAGACGTCCAGGCTGACGTTTTTCGGGATGTTCAGTTCGACAGTCACCCACAAACGGCCCGTCGAGCGGTTTCCCGAACTTTGGGCCTTGAGAAAAACGCCGTCGGACGTGACGCGCGATGAAATGCTGAAACCCTTCAAGAGCTGCTGCGCGTCTTTCTGCGAAGCGTCCGCCTCGAGATGGACGCGGTAGTCCACTCGATCGGCATCTTGCGTGTGGACGACGACGTTGCCGAGGTCGGTCGAAAGGCGGATGCGGTCGCCTTGATGCGTGGGAACGGAGCCGGTCAAATCCTGAGTGAGCCGCGGGCCGGAGTCGCGGGAGTCGGGCGAATGATTTCCGTGGCGCGCGGATGCGGCGCCGGCGAGGAGCAGAGCGGCAGCCAGCAGAGGGGCGAAGCAGGCGCCGGGAAATCTTTCACCGGCGCGCCGGAGGATCGGAGAGGCGGCCGGGCTCCGCATGGCTAGAACTTCGCGCGCGGGCCGAGATCGCGAATCGCCGCCGCGCTCTGAAAGCGAATGTAGGCGTTGGGATCTTTTTCCATGCGCTCGCGAAGCACCGCGCGCATGCGGTCATCGGAAGCGCCGCGGCCTTTGGCGGCCATGTCGCGCAACTCGTTGACGGCTTCGACGCGAACTCCGGGATTGTCGTCATCGACCAGCGCGTCGAGCAGCGTCTGGCGAACAAGGTCCTGGGATCCCGTTCCGTCGAGCGCCTCGAGCGCTTTCATGCGCACGGCGGCGTTCCGGTCGGTGTGAACCGTGTGGCAGAGCGCGGCGCGGACCTCGGGATCGCTGTTGCACGCGCGCAGCAGATCGACGGCATCGAGCCGCACGTCCGGGCAGAAGCGCTCGCCGCTGCCCAAGACGCCGAGAAGAACGGACTTCACGTCGCCGTCATCGACCGTGCCCCGCAACGTGACCGGCTGCTGCGACCGGAGCTGCAATTCGACGCGCGGAGGCTCGCCTCCGCCGGAAGAGAGCACGTTGATGCCGGCCACATCCGCAGTTCGCAGGTCGAGCGACGACGGCGCGAAATTCGCGAGCGCGCCTGCGTCCGGGGCGGTTGCGTCGGAATTGGTTCCGATCGTAGTGGCAACTTCGGAGCCGGGAGTCTGAGGCGGCGCGGGCGTTGCCTGATGGCGGAGCAAGCGCGGCCCCAAGATTCCCACGCTGAAGCCGATGATCAGGAGCACCGCAGCGCTCCAGGCAGGCCGGGGCGCGAGCCAGTTTGCAGGGAGCAGCACGCCGAACGTGCGATGCAGCCAGCCGCCCTCTTCCTCGCGGTCGAGCGCGTCGGCAAGGTTTTCGCGGCAGCTTCCGAGCAGCGCGGCGTTGGGCTCGATGCGATTAACGGCGAGAAGCGCGAGGAGTTCCCTTTCGCGTTCAAGCGATTGAGAGCACGCGGCACACTGCGCGAGGTGAGCGGACAGGCGTTCCTGTTCGGCGGGTTCAAGTTCGCCACCGGCCGCGTAGAGCATCAGCAGCGGCTGCCATTCAGCGCAAGAGTCGTTCGCGCCGCTCGTATCCGCGCTCGAGTTGGAATCGAAGTCCCGCATTTTTCCCGAATCCTCTTCCTGAATTCCGCCTACCGAACTCCGTCCAGGCTCGCTCGCAATTTTCGCGTCGCCCGGAACAGCGAATTCTTAACCGTCTCTTCCGACGTGCCAAGCAGATCGCCAATCGCGCGAAGCCGGAGGCCCTGGTAGTGCTTCATCTCGAAAACCACGCGCTCGCGAGGCGAAAGGCGCTTCATCGCCTGCTCGATGTGCCGGCCCAGCTCGTGACCGAGCAGTTGCTTTTCGGGATTCGCCGCCGCGCTCGGTTCCGGCTGGCGATCGAAGAAGTCGCGCGTCCCGCTCTCGGCTTCCTGCGGGACCGGCGCCTGCTCCTCGCGGTGGCTGGTCCGGCGGCGCAAATGATCGAGAGCGACATTGGTCACGATCCTGTAGAGCCACGTGTAGAAGCTGCACTCGAACCGGAAGCGGTGCAGGTTGCGGTAGGCCCGCAGAAAACCTTCCTGGTAAATATCGCGCGCGTCCTCGGGGCGACGGACCAGATTCAGCGCCAAGCGGAGGACATCACGGTCATAACGACGGACGAGCTCCTCAAAAGCCAGGCGGTCGCCCGCCTGGGCCTTCCGGACGAGTGCCTGCTCCTCCGCGAGCTTCACCGCCGCTGCCTGGCGCGCATCTCCTTCGAGTGCGACGCTCATCCCCATCGTATCCGCCGCTGAGCTGGATTTTGCTGCGACCGGCTCATTCGTTGCTGTCCGGCCGCCCGTATCTGCCCCGGCTTCAAGCCTTTCTCCGGGTCCCAGGGGTATAGACGGCCCTATGGGTCCTTGGTTAGCACCCGGTGAGGCCATTTTGGCACTATCGGACGGTTCGGCCAAGGCCATGCCCTCCGTCAGAAAGTCTCGCGCCGAGGGTTTTGGAGCACAACTCTTGATACGTCCAAGGCGAGGGGGTTGTTCCGGCCAAATTGTCCGGGCGCGAACGAGAGGGAGTTTAGAGACTCGAACCGAGCCGGATCAGGCCGTAGACGGCCACGCAAACAATGAAGTCCAAGGCCATGCCCCAATCCACTTGAAAGCCCTGATGGCGCAGGCGATCAGGAAGGTGCGGGACCAGCGAGAAGTAGTAGATCGCGTTGCCAATGAGGATGGCAACGAAGTATTCGAGCCATCGTCGCAGAGTCACACCCAAAAGTCGTTGTGCCATGAATGAGTGAGAGGATTCCCGAAGATCCACTGTGTTCAGCCACGAAAATTGGAGATAAGCACTACCGCATAACCGACCGCTTCGGTCAGCCGTTCGCGGACGTGATCTCTTTCGTCGTGATCTCGTATTTGAAGGCGGCAGCATCGAGACTGTCGATCCGGCCGGTGTCCGTTTCCGCCTGCGGGTACATGAGAAATGGGACCGGCTTGCCGCTCGAGCCCGGCAGCGAGACATCGTGCGCGAAGTTGTAGGCCATCCAGTTCATTTCCCAGGAACCGAATAGCCGCGCGCGCGCCTTCTTCACCATGTCGTCATCGAGCGGGCGATTTCCGGGCGGTTCCTCGAGGCAGACCTTGCGCACATCCGCAGGATCGACAGGAACCCAGCCGTAGTCCTGCAAGTACACCTCGGCACGGCAATGCTGCGCCTTGGTGATGTTGTCCGATGAGGCTCCGAGGCTTTTGTAACCCAGTTCCGACTTGGCCACGCGGATTCCGTAGGCGTCGCGCGCGGGAAGGCCAGCAGCGCGCGCCAATCCAACGTAGAGCGCGTTGAGATCCGCGCACTTTCCGCTGAGGTCTTTCGTTTCGAGCATGAAACGAATATCGCCGAGGCCGCAGCCTCGCGTCTTGGGATTGCGAACGGTGTTCTCGACAATCCATTCGTAGATGGCGCGGGCTTTCTCGACGTCCCTGGTCTTGCCAGCGGTGATTTCATCCGCGGTCTGCTTCACGATGCCGTCGGTCGGCAGAAGAGCCGTTGAGCGGCGGAAATAGTCGAGGTCGGCGCGCTTCGCTTTCTGCCTCTTGCCGGGCGCGGAGAGATCGACCGAAATATTCTTCGTCTCGACTTCGCTTGTAACGATCAGCACCGGGGGCGCGCCGGCAGGAAACTCCGCCGCGATGATACCGAGCCCATCTTCGGGCTTGCCCTTGACAATCTTCGCGGTTCCGCCATCCGCGGTGAACTTATTCGAGCGCGTCTTCTGGAACGGGGTCGTGGTGAGGAGCGCGGCAGGCACCCAGATGCGGGTAACGCCAGAAGGTTTCAGGACCTCCACGCGCGTGGTCACTTCAAATGTGCGCCAACTGCCCGAGTTGGCATCTTCCGCAAATAAATACTTCGGGAACGCGAGTCCGGCCGAGACAACGCCAGCCGACCACAGAAAATCGCGGCGCTTCATAGAGCCCCCTTTTCGATCACGATGCCATCAACCGCTTCCACTTCGAGTTCCGACTCGACGGGTGCGATTATACGGGCCTCCGTTGGCCGAAACAACGATCTTGCGACGAAACCAAGCAACAACAAAATCGAGACCCATGCTACAGTCTCGCGCCTGGGGGTGAGACGTGAAAAACCGAGCGCTGGTTCCCGGGCTCTTTCTCATCGCGCTCTCCTGCCTTGCGGGATTCGTCGTGGCGCAAGCGTCAGCGCAAGGCGCTGCAATCCTTGCAACGCAAGAAGGCGACTTTATCCTCCACGATTTTCATTTCAAGTCCGGCGAGACGATGGCGGAACTGCGGCTGCACTACACAACACTCGGCAACCCGGCGCGCGACGCCAGCGGACACACGACAAACGCCGTGCTGATCATGCACGGCACCGGGGGCAGCGGCCACAGTCTCCTGGCGCCGATGTTTGCCGGCGTGCTATTCGGGCCGGGGCAGCTTCTCGATGCAAGCCGCTACTTCATCATTCTTCCCGACGGCATCGGCCACGGCAAATCGAGCAAACCGAGCGACGGCTTGCACGCGCATTTCCCGCAATACGACTACGACGACATGGTCGCAGCGCAGCACGAGCTGGTGCAGAAGGGTCTGGGCGTCGATCACCTGAGGCTGGTAATGGGCACTTCGATGGGGTGCATGCACTCGTGGGTATGGGCCGAGACGTATCCCGATTACATGGATGCGGTGATGCCTCTGGCGTGCCAAACCGTGGCGGTCGCAGGGCGCAACCGCATCTGGCGAAAGATGGTGATCGACGGCATCCGCAACGATCCCGAATGGAAAAACGGCGAATACACGAGCGAGCCGCGCGTGGCCTTCGAGATCGCGACGGACATGCTGTTAATTGCGGGGAGCGCGCCGCTCCAGATTCAGAAAAATTATCCGACGCGCGATGCGGCGGACCAATACCTCGAAGATTACCGGAAGCGAAATGCGCAGACGTTTGACGCAAACGATTTGCTCTACGCCCTTGACGCTTCGCGGAACTACGATCCTTCGCCCCAGCTCGAAAAAATCATCGCGCCGGTGATCTGGGTGAATTCCGCGGATGACTTCATCAATCCACCGGAGCTGGGAATCGCCGAGCGCGAGATCAAACGGGTGAAGAACGGCCGGTTCATTCTGATTCCGGCGTCCGAGCAGACGCATGGCCACGGCACGCACACGTATGCTGCCGTGTGGCAGCAGTATCTGAAGGAACTGCTCGAGAAGTCGCAGCGATAGGCGATCGTCACCTGGGGGCGAACGCCAGGAGCACGTTGCCGGGCATGGCGCCGAAGCCCGGATAGCCGGAAACCACGAACATCATCCCGCCCGCAACGACCGGGCCACCAACGTCGAGCGAGCCGCCCTTCGCGGGCACTCCGTTGACGGCGTCAAACGAGCGGGCCGTGTCGAAGTCCCAGATGATCTTGCCGTCCTGAGTGGCGTAGGCGCGCAGATGCCCATCGATGGAGCCGGAGAAAACGGCGCCGGGGATCGCGGTCACGGCTTGAGATTGTGCGGGACTGCACGGGCGGCGGTCGCCGCAGCCCGGCGGAGGCGTTTTCCAAAGCAACCGGCCATCCGCAACTCGATAGGCGGATATCCCGCCGCCCTTGGTGGGATCCGGTGCCCGCCCCTGAAAAGCGAGGTCCGATACGGCCACGTAGGCGCTGCTGCCGTCCGTGGCCATGCCCCATTGAACTCCTCCGAGCAGACCGCCGGCGCCCGCGCGCTGGTGCCAGAGCAGTTTGCCGCGCGCATCAGGATTGACGCCGTACACCATTCCGGACTTCTGGCCGAGGAGCAGCACGCGTTTCCCGCGTGGCAGCAGCACGAGGACCGGCGATGCGCCGAGGTCGAATTCGGGAACCGTGGGTTCGCCGCAATTCGCGGCCGGTGGAGTGCCGCATTCGATTTTGTAGATATCTTCCTTAGCAAATTGCGTCGACCACAGCAGTTTGCCGGTCTTGAGATCGAGCGCAACGACGGCGTCGCTCGTTTCGGTGCCCGGCTCGGAATAGTTGTCTCCCGTGCCGACGTAGATTCTCCCCTTGGCAACATCGATGGTGGGGGAGGACCAGATCGCCATGCCGGAGGGCGCGAAAATCGTTCGTCCCTCTTTCGTCGTACCGTGGGGCGCGGGTTTCTCGGCTGCCATGTAGGTCTGCCAGAGAACTTTGCCGGTCGCCGCTTCGATGGCGACAACGCTGCCGCGGAAAGTGCAGCAGTCATAATCGGGCCGCCTGCGGGCCTGCTCTTCACCCGAAGAGACCGGGACGTAGAGACGTCCATCGAGATAGCTTGGCGTGCCAGTGATCGTAGCGGCAGGGTGATCGTCGGCTTGCGTGCGCCAGAGGAATTTTCCCGAGACCGCATCGAGCGCGTCTACGCCGCCCGACGCGTCGCCGTAGAAGACGGCCTCCGCTGAACCCGCTTTGCCGATCACGAGGCCGGAGCGCACGGGCTTCCCGGTAGTCGCCCAAAAGGTGCACCCACTCGATGCATCGAGCGAATATACCGTGCCGTCCATCCCGCCAACGTAGACGCGCCCGGCATAGATCGCCGGCTGAGAACGCACCGTCCTGACGTTGGGAATCCCGAAGGCCCACTTGAGCTTGAGGTGCGGCACGTCCGCCGCAGCGATGCCGGCCTGCCTCGCGATTTGGTAGCGCCAGTTCGCCGCATTCGCGCCCCAGCCGGCCCAGGCGGGCGCGTTTCCCGCTGACGGCTTGAGGTCCGGCGAGCAGCGGTTCGCGAGTTGATCGGTTGGCGCGGGCGAGGCAGCAGGCGTGGCCGGAACTGACGACTGAGCAAGAACCGCCGGACTAAGAAACGTGCCGATGGCAATGAGGGCGGCGAGCAAGAGAATCCTGTGCGGCTGGGTATTCATATTGGTGCGCTTCCCCCCGAACTGTCTGTGCGCGACTGGTGAGACTATATCGCAAGCGAAGCGATGATATAAATGTCGAGCACGCGCGGAGTTGCCGTTCGCACACCGATGCCCGTCAGCCTGACCAATCCGGTGAAGTACCTGCGAGGCGTGGGCCCGCAGCGGGCGGCAGCGCTCGAGGAGCGCGGCATCGCGACCGTGGGCGATCTGCTGGGATATCTGCCGTTTCGCTACGAGGACCGCATCCGCTTCACGCCGATCGCGGAGATCGTTCCCGGACAGGTGCAGACGATTCTCGCGGAGGTTGCGAACGGCGGAGGGAGTACGGTTCGCTTCAGGCGCGGACGCGGGCCCGTCTTTCACGTGACCGTGCGCGATGGATCGGGTTCGCTGCACGCGCGATTTTTTCACGGCGCATATCTCGAAGGGCGGCTGAAAGAAGGACAGCGGCTCGTGCTGCACGGAAAGGCGGACGTCGATCCGTACCGCCCGGGGCGCCTCGAAATGGTGAATCCACAGATCGAGCTGCTGAGCGGCGACAACGCGCCCTCGGACTCGACCGAGGTCGGACGCATCGTGCCGATCTACGAAGCCATCGGCGGGATCAGCTCGCGCATGCTGCGGCGGATTATCTACAACGTGCTGCTCAATTTCGAGGGAAGCATTCCCGATCCGCTCCCTGAAGAAATTCGCCAGCGCTTCCGCTTCCCAGCGCGGCGCGAGGCGCTGCTGAACGTTCATTTTCCGCCCAAGGACGAGAGCGTCGAGTTGCTGAACAGCTTCCGGAGTCCGGCGCAGGTGCGGCTGATCTTCGAGGGGTTTTTCTATTACCAGATCGCGCTGGCGCTACGCCGCCAGAGCGACCATCGCCGGCGCGGGATCGCGATGCGCGTCCGCGAGGAGAGAGTGCGGGAGGCGCTGAAGCGCATTTTGCCGTTCAAGCCGACGGCCGCGCAGAAGCGCGTGCTCGCGGAAATCGCCGCCGATCTCGAGAGGCCGTACCCGATGCACCGGCTGCTCGAAGGCGACGTCGGCAGCGGCAAGACGATCGTGGCGCTCGAAGCCGCGACGATCGTAATCGAGAACGGCTATCAGGTGGCCCTGATGGCGCCGACCGAGATCCTGGCGGCGCAGCATTTTCTATCGGCGCGCCGGATTTTCGCGCCGGCCGAATACGGCGTCGAGCTGGTCGTGAGTGGGCGCAAACGGGCCGAGCGGCAGGAAGCGCTCGAACACATCGAGAGCGGTGCGACGAAGCTCGTTGTTGGCACGCACGCGCTGATCGAAGACCCGGTGAAATTTCACAAGCTTGGCCTCGTGATCGTGGACGAGCAGCACCGCTTCGGAGTGCTCCAGCGGAAGCGGTTGATCGAGAAAGGAACTTCGCCCCACGTGCTCGTGATGACGGCGACCCCTATTCCGCGATCGCTCGCGCTGACGCTTTACGGCGATCTCGATCTCTCCGTCATCGACGAAATGCCGCCGGGGCGCACGCCGATCGAGACGCGATGGACCGCAGAGGCGCAACTGCCCGGCGTGTGGGAGTTCCTGCGCCGTGAAATCGCGCGCGGCCGGCAGGCATATGTGCTGTATCCGGTGATCGAGGAATCGAAGCAGGAACTCAAAGCCGCGACAGCCGAGTACGAGCGGCTCGCGAAGAACGTCTTCCCGAAGCTGCGAGCCGGCCTGCTGCACGGCCGCCTGAAGAACGAGGAGAAGGAAGCCGTGATGGAGCAGTTCCGCCGCGGCGAACTGAACGTCCTTGTGGCGACCACGGTGATCGAAGTCGGCGTGGACGTGCCGAACGCAACGGTGATGGTGATCGAGCACGCGGACCGCTTTGGGCTGGCGCAGCTTCACCAGCTTCGCGGGCGGATCGGGCGGGGAAAAGAAAAGTCGTATTGCATCCTCGTCGCGCCGAAGACCATCACAGGAGAGGCGCGGGAGCGCATCGAGACGATGGTGGCAACGTCGAACGGATTCGAAATCGCCGAGCGCGATCTGAAGCAGCGCGGGCCGGGAGAATTTTTCGGCACGCGGCAGCACGGCGACGCGGCGTTTTCGTTCGCGCAGCCGCTCCGCGATCACGAAATCCTGGAACTCGCGCGACGCGAGGCTTTCGCTCTAGCGGAGAATCCGGCGCGCGCGGAAGAAATCGTCAAGCAGCTGGAATCGATCAGTCCGGCGTGGCAGGCGCGATATCAACTGGCGTCCGTCGGCTAACCGGGCGGGATAAGACTGTGCGCGTGATTGCAGGGAAATTTCGCAGCCGGCGATTGAAGGGTCCCGGGAAGCTGCGCATGCGGCCGACGAGCGACCGCCTGCGCGAGACCCTGTTCAATATCCTTGGTCCGGCGGTAGAGGATTCGCTCTTCGTCGATCTGTATGCCGGCACGGGAGCCGTCGGAATCGAAGCGATCAGCCGGGGCGCGCGCGAGGTGGTCTTTGTGGAAGAGCACGCGGCGAGTGCGCGGCTAATTCGGGAGAATCTTACGGCGCTCGGCGCACAGGGTACAGCCGAGGTGCTGACCGTGCCGGCTCTGAAAGGGCTTGAGAAACTCGCCGCGCGGCGCCGGATGGCGGACTTTATCTTTCTCGATCCGCCGTACGACAACGAGGAAGAACACCTCCTCACTCTCGAATTTCTCGACGAGTCGCATCTGCTCGCGCCCCAGGGCCTCCTGATCGTCGAGCATTCCTCCAAGACGGAACTGCCCGAGCGATTCAACCGGCTCGAGCGCACACGCGTAGTCGAGCAGGGTGACGCGTCGCTGAGTTTTTATTGTCTTGCAGCCGCTGCGTGACTCCAGCGCATCTGATTCCATCGAGTATAATGACCGAAGCCATGCATCCTTTTCTGCAAGGCGATCCCCATCCCCTAAAGGGCTCCATCGAGGAGCTTCCTCCATATTCGCGCTTGCCGAGGCTTGACCTGGGAATCGATTGGGAATCGCCCGCG
This sequence comes from Candidatus Acidiferrales bacterium, assembly GCA_050018375.1. Taxonomy (GTDB): domain Bacteria; phylum Acidobacteriota; class Terriglobia; order Acidiferrales; family UBA7541; genus Palsa-295. Next base: position 100,470 of record JBEKAE010000001.1, read on the forward strand.
AAAGAGTTCCGCACCAGCGTATGGGATTTCTTTGCCGGACCCCGGCCATTGAGGGACAGCGAGCTGCCGCCCGACCGCGTGCTGCGCGTCGATTGGATTCGCGGCAAGTTGCCGGGCCGCGCGTTTCTGGCGTCGTGCCTGTGGCACGCGCTCGCGATCTGGCTTTTGACGTCGCCGATCTGGGGCTTTCTGCCGGCGGTGAGGGCGACTCTCGCGCCGGTCCAGATTGAATACACGCTGTACGATCCGCAGGATCTGCCGCGCATTTTGCTGCCCTCTGCCGCGGCAAAGCCAAGCCCTCCGCCGAAGAAACCGGATGATGCGAGCCAGCTTCCGCCCGAGCGCGGCGCCGACGCCTATCATCCGCGGCAGACGATTCTTTCGATACCCGTGCGCGTGACTCACCCGCGCCAGACGTTGATCGAGCCTGATGCGCCGCCGACGCCGCCGAAGGTCGTGCCGCAGCTCCCGAACATCGTGCAGTGGACGGAGAAAGCACCGCCCAAGCTCCAGATTCCGGTTTCGCCGACCGCCGCGGCGCCGGTCATCCAGCGCAAGACAGTCCGCGACGTTGCCGTGCCGGAAGTGGCGAACGCCGAAAAGAATACGGGCCCGCTGAACATCGCTTCTTCTCCCGTGGCGATCGCGCGTCCCCAAATCCCCCTGAACCCTATGTCTGCGCCGGCGGCACGCGAGCGCCCAACGCAAGCGAATCCCACCGCAGCCCCGGAGATCGGGGCATCTTCCGAGAGCGACGCCAATCTGCGTCGGCTGATCGCGCTTTCGGCAACGCCCGGACCACCCGCACCGGAAGTGAACGTGCCGGAGGGAAATCTAGCGGCGCGCATCTCAATGGGGCCGGCGGGAACGAAGCCGGGCGCTCCGGGCGGAGCGGAGCACGGCTCGTCGGGTGCGAGTGAAGGCGGCGGAGCGTCGGCCATGGGGGCCGCGGCAGGCGCGGCTGGTTCATCGACTGGAGCTAACAGCGCCGGGAATCTTGCCGGTGCGTCCGCGGTAGGCGGCGCGGGATCGCTTCCCGCCGCAATCAGCATCAGCGGGGGAAGCAACGGCGTTGGCGGCGGAGGAGGTGCGACAGCGGGAATTCGTCCAGGGCGATTGAACCTCAAACCGATGGCGCCTCTCGAGCGCGGGGCCAGCGCTCCGAAAACCGCCGCTGAGATCGCGGCATTCGATCCGAGCCTGCCGCCGGAAAAAATCCTGTCGGGCAAAGAGGTGTACACGCTTCACGTCAACCTCCCAAACCTGACCAGCGCCTCGGGGAGCTGGATTCTGAATTTCGCGCAGCTCGACGAGGATACCCATCCTCCCTTCAGGCCGAAGGGGCAACTCTCGGGGCCCGAACCCATCGCGAAGGCCGATCCGGAGTACCCTCCGGAGATGATCAAGGAGCACGTCCACGGTGAAGTCGTGCTCTACGCGATCATCCGCAAGGATGGCTCGGTGGACAGCATTCAAATCGTGCGGGGACTCGAGCCGCAGCTCGACCGGAACGCCATCGCCGCGCTGGCGAAGTGGAAGTTCCGCCCCGGGGCGCGAGCGGGGGTCCCGGTGGACCTGGAAGCGGTCGTCCACATTCCGTTCCTCTACCAAAATCCGCGGGACTACTAGCTCTTTCCAGCCGATAGGACGCCGATCAGGCGCGAGACATGCTCCGGCGTGTTGTAGAGGTAGGGTGCGATGCGGATCGCGTTTTCACGAAGGCTGACGAAGATCTGAGCCGCGCGTAGCTTCTCGAAAATCGCCGTCGTCTCGTCCGCGCTGCGCGAGGAAATGCAGACGTAGGGTCCACGCCGCTCGGGTTCAGGCGGAGACGCAAGAACGCAGGATTCCGGCAGCCGTTTGATGATCTCGCCGACGAGCGCGTCGTTGTGCCGGGCGATCGAATCCACACCGGCTCGCAGGATCAGGTCGAGCGACGCATCGAGCGCCGCGAGGTTCGTGAAGTTCGCCGTCTCCGCCGAATCCCAGCGGCGCGCACCGGGGACGGTGCGCGGATTTCCTAACGGCAGCATTTGGAAATTTCGCGCGCCCTCGAGCGCCATGAAATAGAGCGGGCCAATCTCCAATCGCTCGCCTACTTCGGGGGCAGCCCAGAAAAAACCGGTGCCGTAAGGACCGAGCAGCCATTTGTATCCGCTGCACACCGCGAAATCCGCGCCAAGCTCGCGGATCGCTATGGGCATGGCGCCCGCGCACTGGGCCAGGTCGAGCAAGAGAAAAGCTCCGGCTGCATGACATGCCTCCGCGACGCGCGACGCGTCGAGCCGGGCGCCGTCGTCAAACCGCACGAGGCTTGCCGAGACAATTCGCGTCCGCGGGCCGATGTGCTCCACGTAATCGTCCGCGGTGACGAAGCGCCCGCAGGGCGAAACAACGCGTATCCGCAGCTTTCCCGCGCGCTCGTACGTGAGCCAAGTCGAAAGGTGGGATGGGAATTCGCCGCGGCCGACCAGGACCTCGTCGCCGGGCTTCCATTCGATGCCCGCCGCGACGCACGCCATGCCGGCGCTGGCGCCGGTGGTGACGGCGATTTCATCCGGCTGGGCGCCGATGAGCTGGGCGGTTTTCGCGCGAATGCGATCGGGCAGGTCGAAGTGGATGCGGTCGGGTATCCGGTACGGCCGCATCTTCCACTCGAGGGCTTCATGCGCCGCGCGCACGGCGGCGAGTGGAAGCGGTCCCTGATACGCCGCGTTCAGGTAGACGATGTCTCCGAAATCGGCGAACTCGCAGCGATAGTCGAATTCCAAGGTCGCCTCCAGTCTTCACGAACATCATAATTTTATTCGCGGAAGAGAGCGGCGGGAAGGCGTGGAGAGCCCCACGCGAAGGACAATTTGGCTCGTGAATTCAGGGCGGAGTCAGAAGTGGGAGCGCAGTTCGCGGAATGCCGCGAGAATCAGCAGTCTGCCCGTGCCGCTTTCGAGCTCCGACTTTTCAAGCTCCCAGGTGGCGGAATGGGGAATGAAGACAGCGTTGAGGCCCGATTGCAGGGCCGGATTGATATCGCTACGCGGGCTGTTGCCCACCATCCAGCCGTGCGATTTCACGATCCTGAACTGGTCGATCGCGCGCTCGTACGTCGCCGACTCCTTTTCGAGCACGATTTCAATGGCGTCGAAATACGACTGAAGGCCGGAGCGCTCGACCTTGGCGGCCTGCTCGGCGGGCTCGCCCTTGGTCAACAGGATCAAGCGGTGGTGCTTCGCGAGATAGGCCAGTGTCTCGGGAACGCCGTCCAGGATGTGCGGCGGCGTGTTTTCGAGCTCGCTGGCCATGCGCTCGATCTCCTTGACGATCTCGCGGCGCGCCGAATTCCCCGCAAGCTTCAGGTACGTCTCCTCGAGCGAACGCCGGAAGCTGCGCACGCCGTAGCCGTGCTGCCGAATGTTGCGGCGCTCGGTCTCATTCAGGATGTGGCGGATGTATTCGCGCGTGTAGCCGAGGTGCTCGAGCTGGGTGACGAAATCGTCGATCGTCTTCTCGAAGAAGATGTTGTTTTCCCAGAGCGTGTCATCGGCGTCGATCAGAAGGGTGTGGCGCGCCATGCGAAATCTCCAACTACAAATCTTGCTTCAGCGGAAAAAATAAGAGAAGGAAAATCTGCAGGGCGCGACGCCGCTGGGCAAAACGTGTCAGGCCGAGGCGGGAAGGAATTCGTAGCGCTCGATCCGCGCGGCCACGCCACGGCGGCCATTGTGCGGCTCGACGCGGAGGACGCGCGCGTAGCAGCGGATGTGAACGTCGCCCGCGAGCGTGATTTGCTGCGGTAGCGTAAGGACAAATTCGATCGCGCTGCCGGTCTCGAGGCTCGCCTCAATCAGGAAGTAGAGGCCGCGGAAGCTGACGTCGCGAGTCTCGCCCGACTTCTCGATCACGTCGCCCGCCGTTGAGAACCGGACCTTCAGGGGAAGCATCATCGAAAAACGCCGGGCTGCGCGCCGCTCCACACCGTTTTCCATGAGCCCTCCTGGGCCTCCGGGCTGGCGCCAAAGTACCACCCCTCCCGACACCGCGCAATGGGTTTTCACCGATGGGACCCATCCATGTTGCTTTCCGGCCCTTCCGATGATGGGAACGTTTGACCTCGCCAGGCGCTGCGGCTAGGATGTAGCGCCATGCAGAGTTCCGCGACACCGGTTGAGCTGCGCAAACACCCCCGCGCGCGCCTCGGGCTTCCCGCGCGGATTCGCTGGCTGGGGCCGCTCGGGATGCGGCTCGAAGTCACGCAGACGATCGACTCATCGCGCGAGGGGCTTCTGGTCCGCCGCAACGAAGCTTGCGACCCGCGAGCGCGCGTGTGGGTCGCGTTCCCCTTCGATGCCGCAGCAGCCGCTTTCGTTCAGACGGAGACCCCGGCGCGCATCGCGCGCGTCCAAGCAGGCGCGGATGGAGGCTTCTATGTGGGCCTGCACCTCGATTTGCCGCGGGAATCGCCTCCGCCCGCCGGGCAAGAGCGGAGAAACTCTCCTCGCGTTCACTTCGCTCTGCCGATCTTCGTGCGCCCATCCGGAACTCCCTGGCCAGAAGAGTCGATGACTCAGGATGTTTCGCGCAGTGGCGTGCGATTTGAGACCCTGCACACCTACACCGCCGGGGAAACCGTCCTCGCGCAGATTCCCTGGGGCGAATGGGCCAAGGCGGGAGAGATCATCGGCCGCGTTCTCCGCGTCGAAGTCCTCAAGGACGCGCCGGGTGCGGCTCCCGTCGCGAACTCGGGAGCCGACGCCAGGCAAGTCCTGGCATCCGTCGCGGTGCAGTGGATAAGCGCGGGAAGAAACCTCGACGGTGAGACGGCGAGACTTCTGCGGCGGGCGAGTTCGTGAAACGAAGCCATTCGAGATTCCCAGGACGCCCGTCACACTCTCAATTCTGAACCCTCATGGCGGAAATCTTCCATCGCAGCTTTTTCCTCGAAGGACGCGCGGGCCGTCTTGAGGCCACGCTCTGGACCGCGCCGGTTCCCGATCCGAACTTCGTCGCCGTAGTGTGCCACCCACATCCGCTGTACGGAGGCACGATGCACAATAAGGTCGTCTATCAAGCCGCGAAAGCGCTGCATCAACGGGGCGCATCCGTGCTGCGGTTCAATTTCCGCGGCACGGAGCAGAGCGAAGGCGAGCACGATCGCGGGATCGGCGAGCAGGAGGACGTCCGCGTGGCGATCGATTACCTGGCGGCGGAGTTTCCCGGAAAGCCGGTTCTGGTGGCGGGGTTCAGCTTCGGATCGTGGGTGGGCTTGCGAGTCGGATGCGAGGACGCGCGCGTCACGAAACTGATCGGTCTCGGCTTGCCGGTCGACAACGTCGATGCGAGCTACCTGCGGGCATGCCCGAAACCGAAGCTTTTCATTCAGGGGGGAAACGACCAATTCGGTTCCCGCGCGAACATCGAGGCGCTCTTCGCAAGCCTGCCGGAGCCGAAGCGGCTCATCATCATCGAACACGCCGACCATTTCTTCACCGGACATCTCGACCAGGTCGGCGCCGCCATCGGCTCTTGGCTCGACGAGCAACGTCCGCTCTGAATCGCCGATCACGTTCGGGGCTCGAAGAGTTTCAGGAACTGATCGCGGGGGGCGGGCTCGACGCCGACGACTTCGAGGTTCGCGCGAACGTGCTCGATGCGGCTCATGCCCACCAGCGCCGTGGTGACTCCGGGCACGGACCGCGCAAACTGCAGCGCCAGCGCGGAGTTGTTCTTCAACCCCAAGGCCGCGCCGATGTAAGGCGGCAAATTCCGCGTCAGCTGGCCTTGCAACAGGACCGCGCTGGTCACCAGGGTAATTCCCAGGGCGCGCGCCGCCTGCACCATCGCCATCGTCTTCCCTTCCACCACTTGGTTCGGGCGCAGGAGCGCCTCCGGCATCGCCAGATTCATCGGCAACTGCACGACGCGAAAATGGTGGTCCTGGCCGCCGGCTTCGCGGGCGATTTCCACCATCTCGGCGAGCGAAAGATAGCCCGGCGCCTTTGCATCTTCGCGGAACGCGTTCCACGTGGCCAGGCCGTAGACGCCGATCTTTTTCGCGGCCACAGCGGACTCGAGAAACACGAATGCTTCGCGGATCCGGTCGCGAAACTGGCCGGGGGCGATTTCGCTCAATTGAGTTTCGGGATTGTGCAGGTAAAAGACGTCCACGCACTCGACGCCCAGATTCCGCAGGCTGCGGTCGAGCTGGTCGGCCAGATAGCGGGGCGCCATGCAATGGCAACCCGCGGCGATTTCCTCCGCGCGAAGGATTCCGCGATCGAGGAACTCGCGCGAAAAGTATTCGTTCGCGTCGTCCGGCATTTCGCCGTCCGGAGTCAGGAAACCCGCCTTGGTGCAGAGAACGATTTCGTCGCGCGCATAGCCCTTCGCCGCCAACTCCCGGAGCGCCGCGCCGATCGAACGCTCGCTGCGCTGCAAGCGGTAGTTGATGGCCGAGTCCACCACGTTGATGCCGCCTTCGACGGCGGCTACCGTCGCGCTCGCGTAACCCCTGTCGGTTGCTTCATCCGGTTCGCCGAGATACGTTCCGATGCCGATCGACGAGAAAACCAGGCCTCCGTGCACTTCGCGAAAATGGCCGGCCGCCGCGCGTCCCTGGAATCGAGCCGCGTAGCGGAGCGTCCCCTCGGGAGTGGCGCGACCGGGCATGCGCTTGTCATCGGTAGTCGCGGGAGATGACATCAGGCTTAACCTCAGTGTGGGGACTCGGAAGTGCGCGCGAAGTATAGCAGAAGCGCGGACGGAGCCGCGCGGCGGCGGAATCAGGGAACAATGCGGGCGGTCATTTGCTCGGCTGGCGCGCCATCAATCATGCCCTGCGCGACGATCAGCTGGCGCGCCTCAGCGCGAATCTTCGGCAAGTTGCGCGCGAACAGGAGCGCTCCTACGATCGCCCCTGCGCCGCCAAGTGCCACCGTCCAGGGCGCTCCGATGCGGTCGGCGACCGCGCCGGAGAGAAGCGCCCCGAGAGGCGCCATGCCCATGAACATCATCGAGTAGACCGCCATCGTCCGCCCTCGGAACCGGTCGGGCACCATCGATTGAACCAGCGTGTTACATGCAGTCATCTGGGTCATCATTGAAAAACCCACCGGGACGAGCAGCAACACCGACAAGACGTACCAGCGCGAAAACGAGAACAGGATCAGAAAGGTACCGAACGAGGCGCAGGCAATCCACACCCATCTTCCAAGACCATGAACTTGCGTGCGTGAGGCCAGCGTCAGGGCGCCCCCCAGAGCGCCGATTCCGGTTGCCCCCATCAGAACGCCGAGCGTTCTGGCATTTCCGTGCAGGACTTGCGCGGCAAAAATCGGCATGAGGACCGAATACGGCATCGCCAACACGCTCACGAGACCGAGAAGCAGCAGCACTGCGCGAATGGGGGCCGTATTTCGCACGAAACGGAATCCTTCGGCGATATGTTCGAGAGCCGATGCGACTTCGCGCTCCGCTTGCCGGTGAGAGATGCGCATCAAAAAAAGCCCGACGATCACGGCGATATAGCTCACGGCGTTTGCGAAAAAGCACCAGCCCTCGCCAATGCTCGCGACGAGAATTCCCGCGATGGCGGGACCGATGATCCGCGCCCCGTTGAACATCGAGGAGTTGAGCGCGATCGCGTTCATCAAGTCTTCGCGGCCGACCATTTCGACCAGAAACGCCTGGCGCGTGGGAATATCGAATGCGTTCACGATTCCCATCAAAGACGCGAGAACGATCACTTCCCACACGGTCACGCGCTTCGTGAGCGTCAGAAATGCCAGAATGAATGCGAGGATCATCGAGGCGGTCTGCGTGGCGATCACGATCTTCCGGCGGTTCAGCCGATCGGCCACGAGCCCACCGAGCGGCGCGAACCAGAAGACGGGGATCTGTCCCGCGAATCCCACGAATCCCAGCAGGAGCGACGATCCCGTCATCCGGTAGACGAGCCAGGACTGCGCGATCGTCTGCATCCAGGTGCCCACGAGCGAAATCAACTGGCCGCTGAAAAAGAGCTGAAAATTTCGGTGTTTCAGCGAACGGATCGTATCGTGGAAGCGAGAACGGCCCGGCAGCATCGCGGCGCCAGAAGTTTTGGCTGCGTCCATTTCAGCCATATTTTAATTGTACGATGCAATCGCCAGCGCGGTCTGTACGATTGTGGCCGCAACTTTCTTACGCAGGGGGTGGAGGTGTCTCGCCTGGTGTCGGACTCGCAGGCGCGAGCAGCCTCCCGCACGCGCGCAGGATTCGGCGGTAGGGCCAGTCGCCATCGCGAAAGAGGATTTCGCCCTCGCGCGGCTTCGAGTAAAACCAGCGCGCCACGAGCAGCAAATGCTCGGCTAGCTCCGGCGGCGCCTCGCGCAAGCCATACCGGGCGCGCGGATTTTCGTCCGTCCGTTCCGCAGCGTTTGCTGCCAATTCCTTCGGTGCGTCCAACTCCTGCCTCAAAATCGCTTCGACCGAGCGGGGCTGGCTCGATATTTCGCCGAAGCGGAGAAAGATTGGCTCGGCCAGCAGGCCGGCGCGCAGTGGAAACACGGTAACGGTCTTTTCCTCGGCCGCGCGTTCGAGAATCACGGCGTCGAGGTCCTGTATCCGCCTTGCGAGCTCGGGCAGGCCGCGCAGCGCTGCGGATGCTTTTTCGAGGCGCTTGTGCAGCGCGGCGGCGCGCTCGAAGTCGAGGGCCTCGCTCGCGGCTTCCCGCTCCTGCTGCAACTTTGTGGTGAGAGCCTCGCCCGTCGTCGCGAGAGTATCCAGCACGCGATCCACCTCGACGTCGTACTCATCCTTGGTACAGCCGGCGAAACACGGCGCAAGACACATTTTCATCTCGGAATAGATGCAGCCGGGAAAATTTGGGTCCCGGCGGATTTTGATCTGGCACCGCCGGATCTTGAAGAGATCGAGAAACCCTTCGGCGAACGCCTCCGCCGCGGGGCGTGATGGGAACGGCCCGAAATAGAAGCCTGCGTCCGCGCGGATTCGCCGCGTCACGTAGCAGCGCGGATACTCGTTGCGGAGATTGACTTTCAGGACGGCGGGAGGACGCAGGCGCAGCAGATCGCGATAGCGGGCCGGGAAATTCTTCTTCGCATGCTGATAAAGCGCGAGCGTCTGCTCGAATTTCGACCCTGTAACGCGATAGCGAATCCCCGCCGCGACCTCGCGTAAATTCAGGCGTTTCGAACCCGGATCGGGCGGGCGCAACAACCGCTCCGCTGCGCGGCGAAGATCGGCAGTCCGGACGAGGTGCGGCTGCGCGCCTGCGTCGTTCATTTCGACGAGCAGCACGCCGGCCCGAGCAGGTACCGCGGCGAAAAACTCATCGTCGCCCAACGGATCGAACGCCTCGCCGCAATCCAGCTCCAGCATGCGGACAAGGATAACGCAGATGGAAAATAGAAAAGTGAAAATGGGAAACCGGGGCCCGGCGATTCTCTATCTTCCCTTTTCCATTTTCTGTTTTTCGATCAGTAGCTCTTGAGGACCCAGGAAGCGATGACGAGGCGCTGGATTTCGCTCGTGCCTTCGTAGATTTCGGTGATGCGCGCGTCGCGGTAGGCGCGTTCGACGGGATATTCGCGGCTGTAACCATTGCCGCCGTGAATCTGGATGGCCTTGTGCGTGACGCGCGTTGCCATTTCGCTGGCGAAAAGCTTGGCGATGGCCGCCTCCATCGAAAAGCGCGCGCCGGAATCCTGCTTCCACGCCGCCCGGCGCGCGAGCAGTCGTGCCGCGTCGATTTCCGTGGCCATGTCCGCGAGCATGAACTGGATCGCCTGAAACTCGGCGATCGGATGGCCGAAAGCCTGCCGCTCGTGCGCGTAGGCGAGCGCGGCTTCGAACGCGCCCTGGGCGATTCCCGTGCCCTGCGAAGCGATGCCGATGCGTCCGCCATCGAGGGTCGTGAGCGCGATCTTGTAGCCGTCTCCTTCGTTTCCAACGCGGTTGGCGACGGGCACTTCGCAATCGGTGAACGAAAGCTCCGTGCAAGCGGTGGCGTGTATGCCGAGCTTCTTCTCTTCCTTGCCGACGGCGAACCCCGGCGTCCCCTTCTCGATGACGAGCGCGGTGATTCCCTTCTCGCCCTTTTCCGGCTGCGTATTCACGTAAACGATTCCCGCGTCGGCCGCTCCTCCGTTCGTGATCCACGCCTTTGTGCCGTTGACGACGTACCGGTCGCCCTTGCGCACGGCTTTCGTCGCGAGCGCCGCCGCGTTCGATCCCGCCTGCGGTTCCGTCAGCGCATAGCAGCCGATTTTTTCGCCTCGAGCGAAAGGCACGAGGAACTTGCGCTTCTGCTCTTCCGTCCCGAAATGCTCAAGCGTGCCGCAGTAAAGCGAGTTCTGCACCGAGAGAATCACGCTCGTCGATGCGCAGACGCGCGCGATTTCTTCCATTACGATCGCGTAACAGATGTGGTCCATTCCGGCGCCGCCGTACTCCTCCGGGACAGTGATTCCGGTGAGGCCCAGCTCGCCAGCTTTGCGCAGAGTCTCGCGTGGGAAACGGCCGGTCTCGTCGAGTTCCGCCGCGAGCGGCTTCACTTCCGCCTCGGCAAACTCCCGCACGCTCCGCTGGAGCAGCGCTTGCTCTTCGGTCAGTTCGAGATTCACGCAACCTCTCCGTACGCGCCGCGCGAAACCGACGTGTCGCGGCTCGCGCCATTGTACTGCGAAACGCGCGGCCTCACGCGGTTGTCACCGCGACCCGATTCGCATTCACGCATCCAATTGCTGTAGCCTATTGCCGAGCCCTCAAAAGGAGAACGAAAGATGGAACCTCGTCTGAACCCCTATAAAGTGGCCCCAAAAGGTTTTCAGGCTATCTCCGCACTTCAGGCGTACGTCGATTCCTGCGGCCTCGAGCGTCCCTTGCTGGAGTTGGTCAAGATGCGCGCTTCGCAGATCAACGGCTGTGCGTACTGCCTCGACATGCACTCGAAGGATGCCCGCGCGCTGGGGGAAACCGAACAGCGCCTCTACGTGCTGAATGCCTGGCGCGAGAGCCCGTTTTACACCGAGCGCGAGCGCGCGGCTCTCGAGTGGACCGAAGCGGTCACGCTCATCGCCGAAAACCACGTGCCGGATGACGTCTACGAGCGAGTAAAGCGGCAATTCAGCGACGACGAACTCGCCAACCTGACCCTCGCGATTGCGACGATCAATAGCTGGAACCGGCTGAGCATCTCGTTCCGGGTGGTACCCGGAGCATATAAGTCCCATTTAGAACCGCTCAAAGCCAAGGCCTAAGCCTTTTGGATCGTCTGGCCTAGGCTGGACCGGCGGGCGGTCTCAGCCCCGCGCCGCACGGGGTTCGTTTGCGGCAAGCGGCGCAAATCCTCTATACTTTCAATGCGATCATGCCAACCCGGCGAGCGGCACCAAAAGGGCCTTCCCGGAAGCCTCAACGCAAAAAAATGACCGACCTTGCCGAAAAAATCAAAAAGAAGCTCAAGGACGAGATCGCAGCCCTCGAACACGAGCTTCACACTGAACTACCCAAGGAAATAAAGGTCGCGCGGGCCCACGGCGATCTTTCCGAAAACGCCGAGTACAAGTATGCGAAGGAGCGGCAGGGGTACGTGGCGGCCCGGCTTGGCCAGCTTCACAAGCGCATGGCGGACCTCTCCATGCTGAACCTGAACAATCTGCCCAAGGACAAGGCCGCCTACGGCTCGCGGATCGTCGTTTTAGACGTTGTGAAGTCCACCGAAATCGAGTACAAACTGGTGACGGTCGAGGAAGCGGACGCCGCGAAGGGCCTGATTTCCACGAGTTCGCCCATAGGCCGCGCCCTCCTCGGAAAGAAAGTCGGCGATGAAGTCAAAGTCACGACGCCGGCAGGCGTAAAAGAATACGAGGTTGTGCGATTGACCACGATTTACGAGGAAGAGTAGCGGGGTGACACTCGCTCCATGCTGACGCCGAACATCGGCCGGTATCTTTCCTGGCCTATCGACCGGCTTGCAGACCTTCTGGCACCCACAGGCATCCCTCCCAACGTCATCATCTGGGCCGCTCTTGTCGCCAATCTATGGGCCGGAATTCTGTTTGCGGCGGGGCGTTTCGCCGCGGCGGGCGGGATGATCATACTGGCGGGTGTGTGCGACCTGCTCGACGGACCTGTGGCCCGGCGGCAGAACCGCGTTTCGCTGTTCGGCGCCTTCCTTGATTCCATTCTGGACCGTTACGCGGACCTCCTCCTCTTCCTCGGCCTGCTGGTCTACTACGCGCTCGTCAACCGATTCCTCTATGCCGTGCTCGCGGGGGCGGCCATGGCTGGCGCCGTGATGGTCAGCTACGCCAAAGCGCGCGCCGAATCGCTGGGCCCGACGTCGGAAATCGGATTCTGGGAGCGGCCGGAGCGGCTCGTCTTGATGATTCTAGGGGCTCTCTCGAACCGCATGGAAGTGGCGCTCTGGATTCTCGCGATTGGCCCCAACATCACCGTGGTGCACCGCATCCTGCACACCTGGAAACAGACGAAGGCAAACGGCGCGCACGCGCCCGGCACTCACCGCGCCGATCCAGGCATCGGGTCTCCGGCCCAGGCGCCGATCACCCGCGAGGCCCACGACACCGCCAACGTCCTCACTCGTTCCGCCGGCCGCGGCCGCAACTAGCCCGCATCAGCCTTTCTTGCGTTGCGTGCCCTTTGCCAACCGCTCACAAAGATGAGTTAGAATGCTCCGGCCAACATCCAACCATACCTATGGAGGCACAACATGGCACTACGCGACGCATTACTCCCTGAATGGGAGCACGAAATGAGCACCACGCGAAAAACCCTCGAACGCGTTCCGGAAGACAAAGTTGACTGGAAGCCGCATAACACGTCCATGCCCATGGGGCGTCTCGCGGGCCACATTGCAGAAATGGCCGGGTTCGCGGCCGCGACTTTCCAAGGAGATTCCTTCGACTTCCGCCCTGCGGGCGCTCCGCCTATGGAGCCCACCGTGATGAAATCGCGCAAGCAGCTGCTCGAACTTTTCGACAAGAACGTCGCCGCGGCCAAGGCGGCCATCGCGAAGGCCAGCGATGAGGATTTACAGAAGACCTGGACGCTGCTGAACGGCGGGAAGACCTTCTTCGCGATGCCGCGCATGCAGGTCCTGCGCGGAATGATTCTCAACCACATAATCCATCATCGCGGCCAGCTTTCCGTCTACCTCCGGATGAATCAGGTGCCAGTGCCCTCCATCTACGGCCCCTCCGGCGACGAAGGCAGCATGTAGCAGACTACCGTCGTGTTGTCATCCCGAGCGGAGTGACGCGGCTCTTGCTTCCCCCGCGTTCTCTGCGGGCGCGCGACGCAGCGAGGGATCTGCTTTTGGTTTCATGGCACCGCCAGAGGCGGTCCGTCTTTCTGGGCCTTTAGTGATGGCCGGCTGAACGGATTACGGTCTCAACCTGCGGCGCATCCATCGTTGGCTTGCGTGCCATGGCCTTCTCGGCGATGCGCGCGTTCCGCTCGGCTTTCTTCCGAGCGTTCGCCAGCTCGCGCTCCTTGAATTCCGGCAGCACTTCCTTTGAGAAGAGCCGGAACGACGAGCACATCAGCTCGTGCGGTATGCGTCCCACCTGTCCAACGCCGATCACTTGGTCGATTCCGGCTTCCTCGAATTCGCGCAGCCGCTCGCGCACCATTTTCGGCGTTCCGACGCACGTCTGTGCGCCCGCCTCCGGCGCGGCTCCGTCCTTTGGCGCGGTTTTGAACTCGTGCCAGATGTCGGTCTTGCCCGGACGGTGCTCCCCAAAGAAACTGTAGTGCCCCAACCCGTAGAGAAAGAAACCGTAGCCTTCAGTCCGGACCTGCGCGAGCCGCTTCTCGTCAAGATCGCAAAGAAAGGGCGTCGCGACCGCAAAATTGGGATTGACGGAATAACCGAGCGGCTCGGATTCGTTCTCGATCGTCGCGTAGTAGTCCTTCACCCACTGGCGCGCCTCATCCGGGCTGACGAACGAAAACGTCAGTGCGCCCAAGCCAAGCCTCGCCGCGTCGAGAATCGACTCGCGCCGCGAGCACGCCATCCACAGCGGCGGATGCGGCTTCTGCAAAGGTTTTGGTATTACGTTGCGCGGCGGCACCTTCAGATATTTGCTCTCGAATCCCGTGAACGGGTCTTCCACCAGCATCCGCACCGCCACGCGCATCCCCTCGATCTGCATCGCCTGCTTTTCAGATTGAGGCACGAGGAATCCGTTCAGTTCGTTCAGCGTGGCCCCGGATCCGGTGCCGAATTCGCAGCGGCCGCCGCTGATCAGGTCGAGCGTCGCGATCCGCTCGGCCACACGCGCCGGATGATTGATGCAATGAGGCGTTTGCACGATTCCGTGACCCAGCCGGACACTCTTCGTCCTTTGGCTGCACGCGGCCAGGAAGATCTCCGGCGCGGACGAATGCGAGTACTCCTCGAGAAAGTGATGCTCGGTGGCCCAAAGGTAGTCGTAGCCGCACTGGTCGATCACTTCCGCCTGCTCCAGCAGATTCTTGAGCAGCGTGTACTCGGAATCCTCGGCCCACGGCCGCGGAAGCTGGTGCAGGAATGAGCTGCCAAGTTTCATGGGAGCGCCTTTCGGTTGCTGCGCGCCGCGTATTCTACGCCAATGGGGAGGCGGCGCAAGCGCACCGGGTGGCTTGTACTGGCCGCCCAGCCGGCCGCCGTCATTCTGAGCGGAGCGTCTCGATGCGGGGATGGTCTTCTCCGCGAGCGTTGCTTTAGGTCGGTCTGACCGTGTTCGGTCTCTGAGCGATCAGGACGAGGTCCCCCCACGGGTCTCGAATCCGAAAGTAGAGCCCGTCGCCGTCATAGAAGACCTCCCATCCTCCTGCGAGATAGACCGGAAGTTTGTCTTCCGTGGCCCAATAGAACTTCCAGCCACGCAGACGCGACATAACCTCATTGACTCGCGGGTCCTGCATTGTCGCGATTTTAGGGAAACCCAACTCGGAGCCTGGCGTGGGGCCGTCAGTAAAGAAATCCCACCCGCGTTCCGTGATGAACTGAAGGCGACCCTTCAGCAACAACGTTGGAGGGTAGCCTGGCGAGCCGGGAATAACGTCGTCGATCCGTGAAACCGAAACCTGGACTTGATGGCCCGACGATTTCCTCAGCACAAGCACATCGCTCTCTATGCGCTCCACGATAAACCGGTCCGTCTCAGCCTTCCGAGGTATCGTTGGGCGAACACTCAGGGCGGGAATCTGTCCGGCCACGTTGCACAAACGCAGAATCTTCCGTCCGACATCCGACGCGGACAAATTCACAACGGGAGGTGCCGGCTGGCTCTCCGAAGTCGCTGGAGTGTTAAGAGTCGGCGATGATCCCCGCACCTCGTTAACCGCTCTTCGAATGCCCCTTGCCACATCCAAGAACGCCTTGTCGCGGTTGTCCCACGTCGTGATCGGCTTCCCGTCCGTGGGAAGAGCCAAGAGCTTCGCAAATGGCATCTGCTCCCAATCGGCTGGGCGTAGAATCACGGGGATAACACGAGCGCTCTGCGCGTCGTGTCGCTCCAACGCGCGAGTCATCTCTTTCCCGTAGCAGTAATCGGATGAGATGAAATCCGCGCTGATCAGCAAAAGTACTAGGCGACACGAGCCGAGATGTTGATCGATTCCCGCACCAAAATCCGTCCCCGCCCCGATCCGGCGATCGTGCCAAACACAAATGACGCCCTCCCTTTCGAGAGGCTTGAGGTGCTTTCCCAGTTCGTCGCGAAGGGGTTCATCCACGTGCGAATATGCAACGAAGACCTCGACAGGACCCTGTTTTGAACCGCCAGTTTCCACTAAAACCTCCAGCGGCTAGACGCAGTCGGCAATGCTATCACCGAAATGTCCAGCGGCTGAGACTCACTTCTGCGGCGTGCAGTCCTAGTCCTGTCCTTTTTCTGTACCATCGGCCACCACCCTGTCCTTCCGGCCATTGTGCTTAAATGGATGTGCGCGGCGAAGCCGCGCCGAAGGAAATTCGAGAGGTGTAGAACGCCCTATGAAGGGCAACAGGTGACGAACACAACATGACCCGCGGGGCTAATTTCGCCGCCCATCAACCGCCTCAAACGTGCCGCATACAATTTTCTAATCGAGAAATCCAATTATTAGAATCCACGCTATCCCTCTCAAAACAAACGATCGGTGCCCTTTCTAATCGCAAAAAATCTAGGGTCGCGCAATTTTGCCCAAGAGTTGAATCCGCACCGGGGCGTGTGCTAGCATCCCCGTTTTCCGCACCGGGGTTTTGGGTCCCCGGGGCAAAGCTCCGCAGGGTTCATCGCGCGTATCCGCCGGGGGGCGGGATCGTGATGCTGATCCCATCTCACAGCACGAGATTGGTAGCCCGCACTATCCCCGCACGAGATGCCTATTCGGACCCGGCCGGTGGCGCGAACGCGTCTGCCCTCGGTGTGCGTCGATCGCGAGACCGAGTTTCGATTTTCCAATTTCGTTCCTTAGGCGAGGTGACTAATGAAATCCTACACAACCGATTGGATCCGAAACGTGGGCATTGTAGGCCACGGCGACACGGGGAAGACCCAGCTCGTGTCGTCGTTGCTTTTCACGGCGGGGATGACGCCGCGGCTCGGTAAGGTAACCGAGGGCTCGACCACGACCGACTGGGACGAAGAGGAAATCGCGCGGAAAATCTCGATCAACACGGGGCTTGCCTACGCCGAATGGCAGGCCGCGGGCCAGCCGGAAAAGGCGAAAATCAATCTTCTCGACACGCCCGGCTACTCGACGTTCATCAATGAAACGAAGTCCTCCCTGATCGCTGCCGACGCGTCGCTGATCCTGGTGGACGCCGCCGCGGGTGTGCAGGTTGTCACGGAGAAGGTCTGGGACTACGCGACGGAATACGATCAGCCGCGCGCCTTCGTGCTGAACTGGATGGACCGCGAACTGGCGAGTTTCGAGCGCGCGCTCGCCTCGCTCGAGCAGGTATTCGGGCGCGGCGTGGTGCCGGTTCAACTGCCGATCGGCTCCGAGAAGAATTTCCGCGGAGTCGTCGATCTCGTGGCGATGAAGGCGCTGATCTACACGCCCGATGGCGACGGCAAGGCCAAAGTCGAGGAGATTCCGGCCGACCTCGCCGAAGAGGCCAAGGCCGCGCACGAAAGGTTGGTCGAGCTGGTCGCCGAAGGCGACGACGAACTCATGCAGGAGTTCTTCGACAAAGGGACGCTCCCGGTCGAGGATCTGAAAAAGGGTCTGCATGAGGAAGTTCGGGACAAGAAGATCTTCCCCGTACTGCTCAGCTCCGCGCTGCACAATATCGGCAGCGACGCGATCCTGAATTTCCTGGTCGATATTTTCCCATCGCCTGCCTTCCGCGGAAAAGCGACCGGCCACAAGACGCCGGATCACAAGGGGGAAACGATCGAGCGGAAAATCGCCGACTCGGAGCCGCTGTCGCTCTTCGTCTTCAAGACGGTCGCCGACCCGTTTGCGGGCCGGATCACCTATTTCAAGGTGATGTCCGGCGTCCTGAAAAACGACGCGACGCTCCAGAACTTCAACCGCAACTCGCAGGAGCGCTTCCAGCACGTGCAGGTGATGCAGGGGAAAACGGCGACGGCCGTGGCCGAGCTTCACGCAGGCGATATCGGGGCCATCGCCAAGCTCAAGGACACGGTTACCGGCGAAACGCTCGGCGACAAGAACGCGCCGATCTTTTATCCTCCGGCGCGCATTCCCGAGCCCTCGATCACGTTTGCGATCGAGCCCAAGACGCGCGCGGATGAAGACCGCATCGGCACGGCCATCCACAGGATTCTCGAAGAGGACCTTGCCCTGCGGTTCGGGCGCGACCCCCAGACCAAGGAGTTCCTGCTTTCCGGCGCGGGGCAACAGCATATCGAAGTCGTCGTCGCCAAGCTGCGCAAGCGGTATCACGTCGAGATGACGCTCAAGCCGCCGAAAGTGCCCTACCGCGAGACGATCCGCGGCAAGGCCGATGCCGAGGGCAAGCACAAAAAGCAGACCGGCGGCCACGGGCAGTTCGGCCTCTGCCGGATCAAGATGGAGCCGTTGCCGCGCGGCAAGGGAGTCGAATTCGTGGACGATGTTTTCGGCGGCGCGATTCCAAAGAATTGGATCCCGTCGGTTGAAAAAGGCGTGCGCGACGCGGCCGAGCGCGGCTATCTCGCGGGCTTTCCTGTGGTCGACTTCCGCGTGAGCCTATACGACGGCAAATACCACGACGTGGACTCGAGCGACATGGCGTTCAAGATTGCGGGCTCGCTCGCGTTCAAGGAAGCCATGAAACAGGCGCGGCCCGCGCTGCTCGAGCCGATCATGCAGGTCGAGGTCTACGCGCCCGATCAATATTCAGGCGACCTGATGGGCCATCTCAGCGGTCGGCGGGGAAAAATCAGCGGAAGCGAAACGCGCGCCGGGAGCGTGGTCGTCAAGGCGCTCGTGCCGCTATCGGAAATGCTCAGTTACGCGAACGAACTGACCTCCATGACGCAAGGCCGCGGCAGCTATTCGATGGAGTTTTCGCACTACGACTTCGTGCCGCAGGAGCTTGCCGAAAAAGTGATCGCGGCCCACAAGCCGCACCACGAAGAGGAAGAGGCTGCCTCGGCCTAGAGAAAAAACGGCACGCGCGTTCCCGCTTTGGAACCGGGGATTCGGACTGGCTAGTTGCCCTGCTTGGGGCCGCTCTGCGATCGGGACGCAGGCCGATTCGAGGTCAGTGTTTTTCCGTCGCCCGGCTGGGTTGCGCTGCTCTTTCCGCTCGGCGCCGATAAGCCCGCCCTACAGCCGAACCCGTAACACGGCGGGCCGCCGAGCCCCACGTACGTGCACCCGGCCAACCAGAGCGTCGAAGCCAGCAGAATCGCGGCAACCGCAACGAGCTTCGTGTTCATGAGTCGCTCCCCTTCAGTCGACGATCCATTCAGGAACGATTGGCCAGGTGCACGAATGGTGCCATACGGCCGCGCCTGCGGATAGGGAACGGAAGGCGAAAGATTCGAAAGCGGCACCCTCACGAAAACCGGGGAGGGGAAATTTCGTTCAAGCATTTCGACCGTAACCGGGCCGAACCAAATTGGCGCTTGCGAGGGCGCGGCGAAATGCGTCAAGCTGCTGCAACTATGAAGAAATCTTTGAAGGCAAAACGCCCGGGCGACGCGACGCTCGCGATCCACGCGGGCGAGGAGAAATTCCGGATCGGCGCGCCGGTGGGCATCTCGATTGCCCGGACGTCGACCTTCACCTTCGCCAGCACGGAGGAAATGAAGCGCCGGGCCGAGGGAAAGAGTTCAGCCTATATCTATTCGCGCTACGGAAATCCCACGCTGGCGATCGCCGAGAAGAAAATAGCGGTGCTGGAAGGGGCGGAGGACGCGGTAGTCACAGCCTCCGGGTCGGCCGCGATCTCGGCCGCGCTTCTTTCGCAGCTCCGGGCGGGTGATGAATTGATCGCCACGCGCCAGCTCTACGGCGGCAGCTACCGCCTGCTCCGCGATGTCTTCCCCAAGTACGGAATCGTCGTCCGCCACGTCGAGGCCGACCTTGCAGGCATCGAACGCCTCGTCAGCCCTCGGACGAAGGTGCTCTACGTCGAGACACCGACCAATCCCACCTTGCGGATCGTCGATCTCAAGAAGGCGGTCGCCTTCGCAAACGAATGGGGCCTGATTTCGCTCGTCGACAACACCTTCGCGAGCCCGGTTCTGCAGAAGCCCCTCGAGATCGGGTTCAATATCGTCCTGCACAGCGCGTCAAAGTATCTCGCAGGACATTCGGACGTGATCGCCGGTGTTGCCGCCGGGAGTGCGGCGTTGATCGAGAAGGTGCGCGCGAACGTCATCCAGTTGGGCGGCTCGATGGACCCCGAAGCAGCCTTTCTCCTGATCCGCGGAATGAAGACGCTGGAAATTCGCATCGAGCGCCAGTGCAAGACGGCCATGGCCGTTGCGAAATACCTCGCGAAGCATCCGAAGGTCGCTCGGGTTCATTACCCGGGTTTGCCGAGTCACCCCGATCACCGCCTCGCGAAGCGCCAGATGCGCGGCTTCGGCGCCATGATGGCCTTCGATCTCAAGGGAGGCCTGCCGGCCGCGCGACGGTTCTGCGACCGCGTGCACGTGTTCCTGCTCGCCGCGAGTCTGGGAGGCGTCGAATCCCTCGTTGTTTTGCCGATCTACACGTCCCACTACAAAATCTCGCTGCCGGAGCTCCAAGCGGCCGGGGTCCTGCCTGGGACCGTGCGCGTCTCTGTAGGCCTGGAAGACCCCGAGGATCTCATCGAGGATCTTCGCCAGGCTCTCTCCTAGCTGGCCGGGCCACGGACCCAAGCCCTTGCCGAATTGCTGGCAATTGCCGGTCAGACGGTGGTATAAGCCATTCCCAACCTTGTGCTTACTTGGCGAAAGTGGCTGTCCGCACAGGGGAAAGTCCACTAGTACTCGGTGTCCTGATTCCGTCAATGGGTGGTACGGTCCCGCCATTGACCGCGGCTGGGAGTAGCCCGTAGAATTTTCGTTGGAGTTCGCAGGAAAAGGGGACCTGGATCACTTATGAAGCGCGCCCTGACAATCGGGGTCATGCTGGCGACTGGCACTCTGCTCCTGGCCGGCTGCGAAGAAACCGCGACGAAGGAGATCCACGTCCAGCCCCCAGCGGCAGCCCCCGCACCGGCGCCGAATTACGCCCGCCAGCCGCTTCCGTTGGCCGAGCGGCCCGCGAATTCCGTCTGGCTGATGCCCGCTCCTGAGCCGGCGATCGACGTCCTCGTGGAAAAGGTGCAGGCGAGCTTCGACGCCGGGCAGCAGGAATACAAGGCGGGCAGCGTGGACAAGGCTCAGGCGGAATTTGACCGCGCTGCTGACCTGATTCTGAAGAGCGGCCTTCCGCCGGATTCCGATCCGAGACTGGCGAGACTATTCGACCAGCTCGGCGACGTGGTCAGCTCCGATCAATTGGCTGCGATGGAGGACGCTCAAAGCGAGGACTCGGAAGCTCCCGCCGAGCCCGCGGCGATCGACGAAATCGCGGACATGACGCTGCCAGCGGGCGACCCTCGCCTGGCCCTCAAGGCTGAGAAAGAACTGATCAGCGTCCACCACGACCTGCCGCTGACGGTGAACGATTCGGTCCTTCAGTATCTGAGTTTCTTCACGACGACGCGCGGCCGGGCGATCGTCGAGCACGGACTCGAGCGCGCCGGGCGCTACAGCGACATGATCCGCCGCGTGCTTCGCGAAGAAGGCGTCCCGCAGGACCTGATCTACCTGGCGCAGGCGGAAAGCGCGTTTCAGCCGCAGGCGGTCTCCCGCGCGGGGGCGCGTGGAATCTGGCAGTTCATGCCCTTCCGCGGCGAGGAGTACGACCTCGAGCGAAGCTACTGGGTCGACGATCGCAGCGATCCGGAGAAAGCCACGCGGGCGGCGGCGCGCCATTTCCGCGATCTTTACTCCATGTTCGGCGACTGGTACCTGGTGATGGCCGCTTACAATTCGGGGCCGCTCACTGTCGCCCGGGCGATCGAGCGCACCGGCTATGCAGATTTCTGGGAATTGCAGAAGCGCAACGCGCTGCCGAAGCAGACGCAGAACTACGTTCCCATCATCCTGGCGATGGCGCTCGTTGCCAAGGATCCGCCGGTTTACGGAGTTCAGGTCAGTCCCGAAAAGCCCGTGCAAGTCGAGGCCATTCATCTGGAGCACCCCATCGATCTGCATCTCGTGGCCGATGCGGCCGCGACGGATTTCGACAGCTTGCGGCTGCTCAATCCGGAACTTCTCCGCAGCGTCACTCCGAACCAGTCTGGATTTGAATTGAAAGTGCCCGTGGGCGCCACGAAGACGTTTGAAGAAAACATCGCGCAGGTTCCGCAGGACAAGTGGACGAGCTGGCGTCTTCACGCGGTCGAGGAAGGTGAGACGCTCTCCGATATCGCACGGCGCTACCGCGTCGCGGTTCCGGCGATTGAGGCCGCAAATCACCTGGAAGCGCACCCGAGCCTGCCCGCGGGTTTCCTTTTGAGCGTGCCCACGGCGCCGCCCACGGAGCGGTGGGTTCGGTACCGCGTGCAGCGCGGCGACACGCTCCCGGGTATCGCGCAACGTTTTGACGTGACCGTGGCGCAGCTGAAGAGTTGGAATCACATCAAAGGGAGCCGCGTGGCGCGCGGAGCACGGTTGCGGATCTATGCCGGAAGCCAGACGTCTCCCGAACCACCCGCCAAAGCGAAGTCGGCGCAGAAGGCGAGCACGGGAGTCCGGGATGTGTCCGCGCGGACTGAGGAAAGGCCGGCGACGCTTGAACATCGCGTGAAGCCCGGCGAAACGCTCTATTCGATCGCGCACGCCTACCAGACCACGGTTTCCTCACTGCGCGAGTCAAATCCCTTCCTTGCGGACCGGACGCTCCAGGCCGGCGACGTGCTCACCATTCAACCGTGATCTGACCGGCCAAGTACACTAACTCCCTTCTTTACTGTCACCTACGACGTAATGAGTTTCTGGCCCGCCGCTTCTTTCACCTTGCCCCCGAGCGACACCGTATTCAAATTTGTTTTTCGGCCCATTGCGCCTTGACAGATTCCGACACTCCGTTTATAAGCGGCCGAGGAGTAAACGCCCGTCCGATAAGCGGGGGACCCTACGGAGGATCGAATGTTTTACGCCAAAATGCACGATGAGGACGACGACGAATTGCCTCGCTACGACGAGGAAGGGCAGGAGCAGCCGACGGAGATCATAGAGGAAGTGGAAGAGATTATCGTCGAAGAAGAGCCCGAGGAAGAAGTGGAAGGACCTGCGGAGCCCGCTCCCCGCAAGGGCGCGCCGGCACGGAAGGCGAAAAAGGCCAAGAAGGCCCGGCCGAAGAAGAAAGCGAAGAGCAAGCCGAAGGCAAAGAAGGCGCGGCCAAAGAAAAAGGCACGCGCGAAAAAAGGCGGCCGGCGCAAGAAGCGCTGAGCGCTTTTGCTCTGGCTTTCCTGGGCTTCGTATTCGCGGGGCTGCGTGCCGGTTGCCGTGCGCGTGGTCCCGCGGTTGTTTTTTGCCACTCATCTCGGATGACGTTTCGAAATCTTGGTCTGCGTTGATCTGGGGCCCGATCGATCGCGAAGCCTCCAAAGAACCTCTCCGGGCATCATCCCGCCAATGTGGCCGCAGCGCCCCTTCAGTTTCCCATTTTGAAATGTTTTTCTTGCGGTAAACCGCTTTGGGTGGCTAGCATACGCGCTCGATGCCGCTCGCGGTCGAGCAGATCCGGAGAATGCGCGGAGGAGCGCAAGCGCAACTGATGCGTTGCACGGACGAAGCGTACTACGTCGTGAAGTTCCAGAACAATCCGCAGGGGGTCAAAGTTCTGGCGAACGAATTGCTCGGGACGAAACTGGCGGCCCGGTTGGGACTGCCGGTGCCCGCAACGGCGGTGATCGAGGTGCGCGAGAGCCTGATCGAGCACACTGAAGATCTCGTAATGGAGCTCGGGCGCGGGCGGGCGCGTTGCCGGGCCGGACTGCAATTCGGTTCGCGCTATCCGGGTTCCCCGGCGGAGACCGTGGTGTACGATTTCCTGCCGGATGAGCAGCTCCGCGAAGCCGTGAACCTGGCGGATTTCTGCGGGATGCTGGTCTTCGACAAATGGACCTGCAACACGAACGGGCGCCAGGCGATTTTCTTCCGCGCCGCAGGTGAATCGCGCTACCAGGCTCGGATGATCGACCAAGGCTTCTGCTTCAACGCGGGCGAATGGAATTTTCCGGATGCTCCGCTCCGCGGACTGTATGCGCGGCACCGCGTGTACGAGCCGGTGCGCGGGGTCGAATCCTTCGAGCCGTGGCGCGCGCGCATCGAGACCAAAATGACCGAGAACGTTCTCGAAGAGGTTTCGAGCGAGATTCCGCCGGAGTGGTACGATTTCGATCCGGACGCGCTCGAAAAAATGCTCGAGCAGCTCCTGCGACGGAGGAAACTGGTCCGGGAGCTGATCGTTTCCGCGTGGAAATCAACGGCACAACCCTTTCCCAACTGGAAGTGAGACATGGCTGAAGAAACCAGAAATACGCTGCGTTACAGGGTCCTGCGCTATACGCCAAATCTGATCCGCGACGAGTGGGTCAACATCGGCGTGCTGCTGGAAGAGACGGTCCCGGCGTCGCCCCGGCGCGCGGCGAGATTCATCGAGGAAGACGCGGAACTCACGCGGCTGCGGCGGCTGCATCCGGGGGTGGACGAAGACTTGCTGCGCGCGCTGCCTTCCGAGTTCGACGCGAGGCTGCGCGAGCCGGGAGCCGCGGCGCATCTCGACAGGCTCGACCAGACGCTTTCGAACGTCCTGCAGTTCAGCCCGTATCGGGCCGTCATGGCCGAGGATTTCGACGCCGAACTCGACCGCCTTTTCCGCACCCACATCGCGCGTCCCGCTCCGAGACGCGCGGGGATTCTGGAAGGCACGCGTGAATGGATTCGCGCCCGCCTGCACGACGTCTTTTACCGCCACGACATTCTGAAGAAAATGCAAAAAGGCGCTCACGTTGAGGAATTCACCCAGCCGGGCGACCCCCTGCGGATCGACTACTCGTACCGCTACAACGGCACGCGCGGCTTTCTGCAGCCCATCGCTCTCGGCCGCGATCCCTCGCGCGCGAAGGTGTTTGTCTACACGGCGGAGCAGATCCGGCGCCATCTGGCAAAAACGGAATTCACGGCCATCACGGAAGTTGAGCCTGTGCCTGAGAACCGCCGCCACCAGTTCATCGCGCGGCTGCTTCAGGCGCAAGACATCTCCATCGTGCCGCTCAATCGCATTGAGAAGTTCGCGGAAGAGCTGCGATCGAGGCTGCAGTAGATCTTGCGGCCGTTCACTCCCGCATCGATCCGGAGATTCGCACAGAAAAAAAGGAGGGAAGCGGGCCACGTAAGGGGGACTCGCTTCCCGGGGTGTGTCCTAGAAGTGTTTGATTAATTAGACGCGGGAATGCCGAAGAAGGTTTCCCGGCCGATCCAATCATCAAGGGGCGATCAATAAAAAAGGTACTTGCGCCACTTTTCGTCGCGATGGCCGATCAGGCGCATCAACTGCCGCGAGGTATGCAGAGTGAACGGCCGCGGCCGGCGCTGGAGCTTCAGCCCGGCCTCCTCTGGCGTGCGGTCGCCTTTCCGGTTGTTGCAGGTGTAGCAGCAGGCGACCAGATTCTCCCAGGACGACCGCCCGCCGCGCGACCGCGGCATCACGTGGTCGAGCGTCAGCTCCGAAGCCGGGAACCCGCTGCCGCAGAACTGGCAGGTGTTGCGGTCGCGCAGCAGGATATTCTTCCGGGAAAGCGCGCGGCTCTGCTGCGGGATGTGCCGGTAGCTCACCAGCCGGATGACCGACGGCACCTGAATGGCTTTCGATGTGGAGTGAACCTCGGCGTGGTTCGTCTCCTCCGCCTGCGCCACTCCCTTCAGCATCAGGACCAGGGCGCGGCGCACCGCCGTCACGTTGATCGGCTCGAACGTGGCGTTCAAGACGAGCACCGGCGCCTGCATCACCGAAGGCCGCTTCGGCGCTGGAGCCGGAGCCTTCGGATAAGCGAACTCGTGCGCTACTCCGCCGGCCAGTCCGATGCCGGGCCGGGGGCGTAACCCAATCTTGTGCCGGTTATCCATCGCTTCGCCTTTGCCCTCGCGCAGCCGGGCAAATCTCCTTGCGTGTTACGGATGCTCGTCCGGCCCGCCGGGTTTGCTCCCGGCTCCGAACGCTTTCATGCCGGGCGCTGGCGCAACCGACCACGAGCGAACCCGCGCCACGGTCAGCCCGAGTACAACCGCGGCCCCCGCCTTCTTGAGGGCCCGGGCGCACGCATCCAGCGTCGCGCCGGTCGTTAATACATCATCTACCAGCAGGACGCGTAGGTTGTCAACTTGCTTGCCTTCGCGCGTGGCGTAGGCGCCACGGACCGATTTCCAATGCTCGCTGCGGGAGAGCACCAGTTGGGGCGGGCGCGGCTTCGTGCGGACCAGAAGACGCGGATCGAGCCGGACGTTCAACCGCTTCGCGAGCGGCCTCGCGATCAGCTCGGCCTGGTTGTAACCCCTCTCGCGCTGGCGCTCCGGGTGCAGCGGAACGGGCACCACGAGGCCGGCGCGCCACTCGGCTCCGTCCCGGACCACGATTTCCGCGAGCCGCTCCGCGAACCACTCGCCCAGCCGGGTCACTTCCTCGTACTTCACCAGCAGAATGGCCTCGGAGAGGGCGTCGTCGTAGACCGCGAAACTCCGCGCCATGTCGAAGGCGTAGAAACTGACGCGGCAGAGCCGGCAGCGCGGTTGCATCGCCTGCCCCGCCACGGCCGAGGCGAACGGCCGGCCGCAGCAAAGGCACACCGGCTCGGCGATTCGTTCGAACGCGGCGAGGCAAGCCTCGCAGATGGGGATGCGGCTCGCGTTCGTGAGCGTCCGCCCGCAGATGCGGCACGGGCCGGGGAACAGCACCGATGCCAGTGCGTCGAGCGCGCCTTTCAAGATCACGGATGCGTTGTTAACCGAGAGGGTACGGTGAGACGCTACCCCAAATCCGGCGGCGAGAAAAGGGGTGAAATCGTGGGAGCAGGCCTAGAGCAGGCCCTTTTCCTTCTTTTCCTGGCAGGTGAGGCAGTAGCGGGTCCAGGGCACGGCTTCGAGGCGCTTCTGCTGAAGCTCTTCATGGCAGGAAACGCATTCGCCGAACGTGCCGTCCTTGATGCGCTCCAGAGCCTCATCGACGAGTTGCAGGAGAGACCGGTAGTTGTGCGTCTCGCCAAACAAGAACTCCTTCGTGTAGGAGTTGGCGGCCTTGTCCGCGAGGTCCACGGTCGGATCCTCGTCGGCTTCGCGGCCTTCCTGTTGGGTGCGAGTGATCGCACGCAACAATTCCTCGCGCCGCGCCACCAGCTTCTTTTTGTAATACTCCAGACGCTTCTTATCCATCGATCTAAGTCCCAAGGTGAGGTCCGATGCCTCACTCAAATCCGACGATTCTACCGGCAACGTAACTCACTGTCAAACGAGCGCTGGTAATGCGTTACCACACCGGCGCAGTTGTGAATAGATGCGGGCTCCGCGCAAAAGGATTCGCGCGCTTCGGGCTCAGGTTTCTTTCGGCTTTGCGGGAAACATGTAGTGCAGGCAGACGGCGGAAAGAGCCAGCACAACGAATGAAAAGACGCTCGCCTCCGGGCCCACCGTTCCGCCGGTCAGCCACACCGGCCCGTGAAACGAAGAATTCAGCAGATGTCCCTGCGCCGCGACGCCGCTGTCGGGAACTCCGTAAAAGTAAGTCTCTCCCCAATCCCACGCCGTGTGCATCCCGATGGCGAACCAGATGCTTCCCGTCCGCCGCAGCGAGAATGCCGCGAGCAAACCGAAGGCTCCGGCCATCAGAGCGCCGAATCTCGCTTCTCCGGGGTTCCGCAGGTGAAGTGCGCCGAACAGAATCGAGAGTGCAATCGCTGCCCACCAAAATCCGATGCCGGATGCTAGAGTCGCCTGCAAATACCCCCGAAACGAAAACTCCTCGAAGAACGCGACCAGAATGAAACCCAGGAGGTAGAAAAGCCCGTAGAGCACCGCTCCTGCCGTGCCGAGCGCCAGCCCTTCGATCGAAACACCATGCAACGCGGCGATCAGCCCCATCGTGACGCTCATCATCACGAACCCGTACGGCATGCCCTGCCAGAAACGCTTTCCGAAGGCTTCTCTGCCCGGCAGACCGTAATCCGCAAGCGATCGTTTCTCGATCGCCGCCATGATAAGCGCGGCTAGGAGCAATGCGAGGGCCGCCGTGCCCTCACCGAAAAGAAGGGCGCCCGGCGTCATTACCCCCCTCGGTTGAGCGTGCAGCCAAGCTCGAATCGGCGGGATGCGACGCAGACCCACCTGTAGCACGGTCACAATGGCCAAGAACAGGAAGACCGCGATCAGCATCCGCCAGCCCGCGCGAATTCCATGGGGACCCAGAAAAATCTGATGCATGAACCGCTGAAATGAGGACGGCTCACCGCCGGGCTCAGGCGCAGGCGCTTCGAACTGGACTGGATCGGTGGTCATCAACGTCTACGTTTCTCGGTCTTGTCCTTTGGAAATGCCTGCCGCGGCCCGCCAATATACGCCGGGTCGATGGACGCGGGAAGTCTTTTCGAACGCGCGCCACTTCATAGACGCATGGCGCTCGCTTGGGTAGCGGGCTCGCCCGCAAGATCGCGCCATCGCTCGGTTGCGACCGTGGATGCCCGCTGTTAGAATCTGAAGTCTGCGCTGGGACGAGCCTCCATCGCGACCATCCTTTCATGCCCATATCGGCCGAGACCGAAATGAAGAGACCAACGGAGAACCGGCGTGGCCAAATATGATTTGGTAATCATCGGAAGCGGCCCGGGCGGATACGTCGCCGCAATTCGCGCCGGCCAGTGGGGGCTGAAAACCGCCGTCGTTGAGAAGGACCCGTTCCTCGGAGGCACGTGCCTTCACGTCGGCTGCATTCCCACGAAAGTTTTCCTGCACCACGCGGACATCTACGACTACTTCCAGCGCGCCGAGGAATTCGGATTCGAAGTGAAAGACGTGAAAGTCAACTGGCCCGCGATGCTCGCGCGCAAGGAGAAAATCGTCAAGAAGCACGCGGGCGGAATCGCGAGCCTCTTCAGGAAAAACAAAGTCGAGTCGATCACCGGCTGGGGACGCATCACCGGTCCGGGCCGCGTCGCCGTGGAGAAGGACGGCGCGACGGCCGAGTTGGAGACCACCTACACGATTCTCGCTACCGGCTCGGCGGCGCGCTCGCTTCCCGGCGTCGAAATCGACGGCACGACCATTCTGACGAATCCCGAGATTCTTCAGCTGCCGGCGATTCCCAAGTCGCTCGTGGTCGTCGGCGCGGGCGCCGTGGGCGTCGAGTTCGCTTCGATCTTCCGGACGTTCGGCACGGAGGTGACGATCCTCGAGGCGCTTCCGCGCATCGTGCCTCTCGAAGACGAAGACATCTCTCCGGAACTCGAGAAAGCGTTCAAGAAGAAGGGCATCCGCATCGAGACCGGCGCAAACGTGGATTCCGTGAAAAAAACCGCCGACGGCGCAACCGTTTCGTTCAAAGACAAGGCCGGAAAAGCACAATCGATCGCCGCGGAAAAAGTCCTCATCGCCGTCGGCCGGCGCCCGCTCACGGAAAACATCGGCCTCGAAAAAACGAAGGCCAAGCTCGAACGCGGCTTTATCCATACAAACGCTTTCATGGAGACCGACGAGCCGCGTCTCTATGCCATCGGCGATATCGTCGCCGGGCTTCCGCAGCTCGCGCACGCCGCGTCGATGGAGGGCATCATCGCCGTCGGCCGCATGGCGGGCAAGGACGTGCAGCCCTTTGACCGTAGGCGCTGCCCGGCCGCCACGTATTGCGAACCCCAGATCGGGTCCATCGGCCTCACGGAAAGGCAGGCCCGCGAGGCCGGCTTCGAGATCAAGACCGGGAAGTTCCCCTTCCTTGCCAACAGCAAGGCCACGATCCTCGGCCAGCACGAAGGCTTCATCAAAGTGGTGGCGGAGGCGAAATACGGCGAGATTCTGGGCGTCCACGCCATCGGGCCGCTCGCCACAGAGATCATCGCCGAGCCGGTCACCGCGCTCGGACTCGAAGCGACGCTCGACGACATGGCAGCGACCATCCACGCGCACCCGACCGTGTGGGAAGCGATGGGCGACGCATTCAATTCCGTGCGCGGCCTCGCGATCAACTTTTAGTTTTTTTCAAAGCGTATGAAAGAACCACGAAAACTAGGCTGGGTCGTAGACGCGGGACTGCTCCCCTACGGGCCGGCGTGCGAATTGCAGCGGCAACTCGTCGAGGCGCGCAAGGCGGGCTCCATCCCCGACGTCCTTCTCCTCTGCGAGCATCCTCATGTGATCACGCTTGGCCGCAACGGTATCCGCGAGCATCTTCGCGCGGGCGACCGCCTGCTGGAGCAGATGAACGTGGAATTCCATCCGACCGACCGCGGCGGCGACATCACCTACCACGGACCCGGCCAAATCGTCGGCTACCCGATTCTCGATTTGAACGAGCACCGCCGCGACGTCCGCTGGTACGTGGCGCGACTCGAAGAAGTGATGATTTGCGCCTCCGCGGATTTCGGCGTCACCGCGAAACGCGTGGAAGGCAGGCACGGGGTCTGGATCGAAACGGCGAGCGGCGAAGAGAAGCTCGGCGCGCTCGGCGTGCACCTGAGCCGCTGGGTGACGTCGCATGGCTTTGCCTACAACGTCTCGACCGATCTGCGCTATTTCGACCTGATCGTGCCCTGCGGCATCGCCGGCACGCGCGCCACGTCCCTCGAACGCGTCCTGAACCGTTCGATGGATTGCGGCGAAGTGCGCGCCCGACTGGCATCGCATTTCGCGGATGTTTTCCAGCTCCTCCTGGAGCATGTCACGCGCGAGGATTTGGCCAGGATTCCCGGCTCACGGCAGAAAACGTCCGCTGGCGCGCTCACGGCAATGGTGTAACTTGTAGGGGCGGGTCTGACACACGCCCTGCCGCGACAATGCATTTTGGATCCTGCAGGCGATTGGGAATTCGGCAGCGAAAGGAATCATGAGTGCGAATCTGACGCCCTCGCAGCACCTCGAGCTGTATTACTTCATGCAGCTCAACCGCCAGCTTGAAGAACGCCTCGTGCGCCTGTTCCGGCAGAACAAGATCGTCGGCGGCGTCTACTCGAGTCTCGGACAAGAGGCGGTTTCGATCGGCACGTCCTACGCGCTCGAGCCGCGCGACTGGCTCGCCCCGATGATCCGCAATATCGGAACGCTGCTCGTCAAGGGATTCAAGCCCCGCGACATCTTCACGCAGCACATGGCGAAATATACGTCTCCCACGCACGGCAAGGACGGCACCAGCCATTTCGGCGATCTGAAGACGCACCACGTCGTGTCTCCAATTTCGATGCTCGGCGACTTGATTCCCGTGATGACAGGCGTTGCCATGGCCGGGCGCTACCTCGGGCAGAACATCGTCGCGATGACCTGGATCGGCGACGGCGGCAGCTCGACCGGCGCGTTTCACGAAGGCCTCAATTTCGCCGCCACGCAGCGCGCTCCCTTCGTTCTTGTGCTGGAAAACAACCAGTGGGCCTATTCCACGCCCGTTTCCCGTCAGGTGCCGCTTAAGAATCTCGCCGACCGCGCCCTTGCCTACGGAATTCAAAGCCGG
The DNA here is from genome assembly GCA_050018375.1 of Candidatus Acidiferrales bacterium. Classification (GTDB taxonomy): domain Bacteria; phylum Acidobacteriota; class Terriglobia; order Acidiferrales; family UBA7541; genus Palsa-295. Next base: position 131,667 of record JBEKAE010000001.1, read on the forward strand.
ATCGTGGACGGCAACGACGTGATCGCCGTGTACGAAACCTCGAAAGCCGCCGTCGACGAGTGCCGCGCCGGGCGCGGGCCCGTCTTGATCGAAGCGAAAACGATGCGCATGAAGGGCCACGCGCAGCACGATCCCGCCGAGTACGTCCCCAAGGAGATGTTCGAATACTGGAAGGCGCAGGACCCGATTGCGCGCTACGAAAAGTATCTGACCCAGCAAAAACTCTGGGACGCCGGGAAGAAATCCGAAATCGACGCCCGCATCGAGCGCGAACTCGACGAAGACCAGAAGTTCGCGGAAGAATCTCCGATGCCTCCGCCCGAGACCGTCGAGCAGGGCGTCTATTGCGAGGGCTGCCACACGATTGAAGCCGACTGGCGCCGGCCCAAGAAAGAAGTCATGCCCCCGGCTGCGAGCGTGGAAGCAGTCTGGAAAGTTGCGGATTTTGGCAGTTTTGGCGCCGTTAAGCCCGCTAAAAGCCCAATTTCGGGCAGCGGCAACGGCGGGCCGCAGCCCTCCCTGCAGGAGCCGGCGAAGACCGAGGCGGAGCAAGAGGTCCCGCTGCGTGTGCCGTTTGGCCGAGGTCCCAAGGACAGGGCTTTCGTGCGCGAATCGCAGGAAAAAACTCCTGTCGTCAATCGCCACGGCAAACCCTTCCACAAAGGTCACCGGAACAAGCCTTTCGGGAAAGAGCCTCATGGCAAGCGAGGGAAACGCTAACGATGCCCGAAATCACCATGCTCGAAGCCATCCGCGAAGCGCTCTTCGAAGAAATGGAGCGCGACCCGGCCGTGGTGGCGCTCGGCGAGGACATCGGCGTCTACGGCGGCGCATTCAAGGCGACCGAGGGACTGCTCGCGAAGTTCGGTCCCGAACGCGTGATGGATACGCCGATCAGCGAAACCGCCATCGTCGGCGCGGCCTGCGGCATGAGCTACCTGGGACTGCGACCGGTGGCCGAAATGCAGTTCATCGATTTCATCGCCTGCTGCTTCAACCAGGTCACGAATTTTGCCGCCAAGTCGCACTACCGCTGGGGCGCTCCGGTGCCGATGGTTCTGCGCGGGCCTTCCGGAGGCGGCGTTCACGGCGGCCCGTTCCATTCGGGCAACCCGGAGATGTATTTCGTCCATACACCCGGTCTGAAAGTTGTGTACCCCTCGACCGCATATGACGCCAAGGGCCTGCTCAAGTCCGCCATTCGCGACAACAATCCCGTGCTTTTCTTCGAGCACAAGTTCCTCTACCGGCGGATCAAGGAAGATGTTCCTTCGGGCGACTACACGGTGCCGCTCGGCAAGGCCGTCGTGCGCCGCAAGGGCCGCGATCTAACGATCGTCAGCTACGCGGCCGCCGCGCACACGTCGCTCGAAGCCGCCGCGGCGCTCGCCAGGGAAAGCATCGAAGCCGAGGTGATCGACCTGCGCACGCTGCTGCCGCTCGACCGCGAGACGATCCTTGCCTCGGTGAAGAAGACGAACAAGCTCCTGATCGTGCATGAGGACACCCGCACGGGCGGTATCGCCGGAGAGATTGCCGCGACCGTCTGCGAGGGCGCATTCGAGGATCTCGACGGCCCGATCGCGCGCGTCACCGGACTCGATACGCCCGTTCCGTACGCGCCGACGCTCGAAGCCGCATTCCTGCCGAGCGTCGAAAGAGTTGCCGCAGCCGCACGTGAATTGGCAAAATATTGATGTCAAGTCAAAGCGGTCTAAACTATTAATGTAAGGTGAAAGCAGGCTAAGCCGACCATGGGAAAAACGAAGGGCCTCAACAAAGCGGAGTTTGAAGTCGGCACGGAGATTCGCATCGCGGACCGCGCCTTCCTGGCAGAGTTCCTCGAGGCTGGCCAGTATCACAACGAGCTCGAGCCGGAGCAGCTCGAATACGCGGGCCGGACAGCAAAAGTAAGTAACGTCAGTTTCTTTCACGGCGGGGATGAAATTTATACGCTCGAAGGAATCCCGGGGGTCTGGCACGAAGAGTGTCTGAGCCCCGTCTGAAGTACCTAGTCCCGAGGAGAAAACCATGGCTGTCGATGTCATCATGCCCCAGATGGGCGAGAGTATTTTTGAAGGCACGATTACAAAATGGCTGAAGAAGCCGGGCGACAAAATCGAGCGCGACGAGCCGCTCTTCGAGATCTCGACTGACAAAGTAGACGCGGAGATTCCTTCGCCCTCTGCCGGCGTACTGAAAGAGATCAAGGTCAACGAAGGTCAGACGGTGCCGATCCAGACGGTCGTGGCCGTCATTGACGCCGTCGGCGTGGCCGCCGCGGCACCGGCGGCAGCTCCACCGAAGGTGGAGGCGCCGAAGCCTGCTCCCGCACCGGCCCCAGCCAAGGCAGAGGCGCCAAAGCCCGCTACCACGCCGCCTCCTGCTCCGGCGCCGAAAGCCATTCCAAGCCCGGCAGCCGCCGCTGCGCCTGCGCCGCCGCAGAGACCCGCAGCGAACGGCGACAAGATTCGCAGCTCCCCGCTCGTCCGCCGCATCGCCCGCGAACACAGCATCGACCTGGCACAAGTGCCCGGCACGGCCGCGGGAGGCCGCATCAGCAAACGAGACATCCTCGCAGCCGTCGAAAGCGGCACGGCGCCCGCAGCCGCTCCGCGCGCAACCGCTCCCGCACCTGGTGCGGCACCGTCCGCGGCGATTGAGACGGGCGTGCCGCGCGAGAAGATGTACTTCGGCCACTACGAGGTCCAGCCGATGTCCGCGATGCGGCAGAAAATCGCGGAGCACATGGTTCTTTCGAAGCGCACGTCGCCGCACGTCTATTCGATCGAAGAGGCGAACGTCAGCGGCATCGTCGATTTGCGCGCAAAGATGAAGGAGCAGTTCGAGAAGGAAGGGGGCACGAAGCTCAGCTACATGCCGTTCTTCATCCGCGCCGCGGTCGAGGCGCTCCGCGCGTTTCCGACCGTGAACGCATCGATCGACGGAACGAACGTCGTTCTGCACAAGGAGTGCAACATCGGCATCGCGGTGGCGCTCGATTGGGGCCTGATCGTCCCGGTCATCAAGAATGCGGAGGAGAAGAACTTCCTCGGGCTCGCTCGCACCGTGAACGACCTCGCAGAGCGCGCCCGGTCCAAGAAACTCAAGCCGGACGAAGTGAGCGAAAGCACGTTCTCGATCACGAATCCCGGCATTTTCGGCGGGCTGATGGGGCTAGCCGTGATCAACCAGCCCAACGTCGCGATTCTCGGCCTCGGCACGATTGAGAAGCGCCCCGTGGTGATCGACGACGCCATCGGCATCCGCTCCATGGTCTACCTCACGCTTTCCTACGATCACCGCGTCGTCGATGGAGCCATCGCCCATCAGTTCATGGCCCACATCAAGAAAACGCTCGAGAACTGGACGGAGAACATTCTGTAGAGCAGTCCACAACAACACGACCGCGACCCCAGCCGCTCGACAGATCATGTCCTCATCGCACGAACACAAAACCTGGGGCACGCCGCCCTGGCAGATCGATTTCGCTCCGCCTGAGCAGCCGCTTCCCCGAGCTGCCGACTTCGCCGTCGTCGGCGCGGGATTTACCGGATTGGCTGCGGCCGCGTGGCTTCGCCTCCTCGCCCCTGAAAAGTCCGCCGTTGTGCTCGATAGCGGGCGCATCGGCACAGGCGCCAGCGGGCGGACCGGCGGAATGGTGCTCGCCGAGACAGCCGCGGGCGATCTTCCGGGCCTCGGCGACGTTCTCGCCGGCCTTCAGGACATTCTCAAGAGGCTTGGCGTCGATTGCGATCTTTCGCTTCCCGGTGCGTGGGAGCTCGGCCGCAGCGAAGGTCTCAAGGAATCGCCGATCGCGTGGAACGATTCCGGCACGCTGGGTGTGGTGAACGAAGTCCCGGGCGGGACGCTCGACCCCGGAAAGCAGGTGAGCGCTCTTGCCCGAGCCGCTGTACGTCTGGGCGCAAGCATCGTGGAGAACGGCGAAGTGGCGCAAATCAGATGGAGCGATCCTCTCGAGCTGCAATTCGCGCGCGGCCGCTTGCGAGCCGGGAAGGTTCTCGTCGCGACGAATGCGCTTTCGGCCGAACTTTCCGGCCTGCGCTCCGTCGCACACGCGAAGCTCACGCTCGCTGCGCGCACCGCGCCTCTGCGCGAAAAACAAATCGAAGCCATCGGCCTTGCGGCGCACAAGCCGTTTTATACCGTCGATTTTCCCTACCTCTGGGGACGCCTCTGTCCGGACAACTCGATTATCTGGGGTGCGGGACTCGTGGATGCGCCGAAGCCAGGTGACCTTGAAAATATCGACGTCGCGCGGGGCGGCCCAGCCCGAATGTTCGCGTCGTTGCAGAAGCGGATTCGCGGGCTGCATCCCGCGCTCGCGGCCGCCGAATTCACGCATCAGTGGGGCGGCCCGATCGCTTTCCGCAGTGAGTTCTTGCCGGTTTTCGCGCGCCATCCCGAAAGCGACAATGGCATCGTCCTCGGAGTCTTTGCAGGCCACGGCGTCGCATTATCGGTCTATCTCGGCGCTTGGGCTGCTGAGGTCCTGCTAGGCCGCAGGCAATTGCCTGAGTGGGGCCGGATTGACTTAAAATGAGATCTCTTTCTGGGGGATTCCAGGGTCTCGCACACTCCGAGGCCGCGGTGTACAATGCCAGCTGAATTCGAAATCAGGAAAGGAAACTGGCTGAGACTCATGGCGAAAAAGAAGGCAACTCCCAAGAAAAAAGCAGCCGGCAAAAAGAAAGTCACGCTTCGAAGTAAACCCGCGCGCGCGAAAAAGACGAACCGCGCGAAGAAGCCAGTACGAAGGAGCAGGACCGCCGGGCGCGAGATATCGTCCGGGAGCGAAAGATCGTCCCTTGGCTCGGGCCCCTTTGAGATCGAAGCGCGTCCCGCGCGGAGGGGCCTCGGCGAGGGCGCCGCAGGACAATCGGGCGATTTGCAGGGATTGTCGCGGACGGAAGATGTCGATTCGGAAAGCGTCGCGGAACTGATCGAGGAAGGTCAGGCGTTCGAGGCTGACGTGGTTAGCGGCGTGGAAAATGCACTCGATGCGGACCAGGGCGAAGTCCGTACTCACGGACGACCGGAAGACGAGCTTCCTCCCGAAGAGAGGTAGGGCTCAGCGCGACGGGTACCCTGGGCCCAGAATCCCCTTTGTTGAACCGCCGAAACTCGCGTGTTTTTTCCTTGAGTCGGCGGAAAAAACGCCTCAAAACAGAAGATTTGGTAGCGCTAACGGGAATCGAACCCGTATTTCAGCCTTGAAAGGGCCGCGTGCTAACCGTTGCACCATAGCGCCCCGTGGAGTCTCAACCGGAAGAGATTCGATTATCGGGGAAAGCCGTTGGATTGACAAGCATCGACGGCCAAGGCAGCGAATCCGCCGCTTGAATCTCCCCGCCTAATTTCAAAGAAGTCTTGCGCTTCAATCCCTGCAAATGTTTTCGCGGAGAACATCGCCTTTTTCAATTGTACCGATTCGTATTTTGAGTTTGTGCTTTTCAGGCCGGATCTGCAAACTAATGGAGAGTTTTTAGTGTAGTTGCTTCATCTCGCTTTTCCACGTGGAGACGGGATTTTCCACCGCTTTCGTCCAGCGGTGGCGGTATGTGGGCTCAGTTTGGGTCTCGGCGGAGATTCGTTCGGTGCCCCATGGCCGCAATGTTTCCAAGAGAAAAGGAGATGATGATGTCGGCCCTTAATGAAGGTGTCTTTCAGCAAAGCAGTTCAGATTCCGGCCGCAAGCCTCGGCGTAATCATAATACTGTTGCGTCGTTCCCACGCTCGGCGCCCCGTAACCAGAACGTCTTTGCCACCGCAATCCTTGAGGAAGACCCGCGCGCTCGCGGGAAACGCGCGGCGCAAACCGGCCTTGCGCTCGCTGTTCAGCTAGCAATCGTCGGTGCGCTGCTGCTGGTCCCCCTCCTTTTCACGGAGGGGATCGACCTCTACAAATTCAACACCACTCTCCTGGTCGCGCCTCCTCCCCCTGCTCCTCCGCCGCCGATGGTGCACGCGCAGACGGCCGTGCCCAAGCAGTCTTTCATCAAGGCGCAACTCACCGCGCCCACGGTCGTCCCGAAGAAAATCGCCGAAACCATGCCGGATGCGGGCTCGATGGCGCCTGCAATCGCGGGCATAGAGGGAGGCGTACCGGGTGGCGTGGGCGACGTCCTTGGCGGCTCGGTCGCCGGCCCTCCACCGCCTCCGCCTGTCGCTGCCGAAAGGCCCAAGGGCCCGATCCGTATCTTCAGCGGCATGAAGGAACCTCGGCTGCTCTATGAACCCCCGGTCGTCTATTCCCCGATTGCAAGGCAGGCACACATCTCAGGCACTGTAGTAGTCGAGGCAATCATAGACGAGCACGGCAACGTCATCCAGGTGCAGGTGATCAGCGGTCCCCCATTGCTCCTTGATTCGGCCATAAAGGCCGTGACGGGGAGAAAGTACGAACCCACGATCCTGGATGGCCAACCGGTCGCCATTCGGTTGACCGCAAAGGTTGTTTTCCGCATGACATCCTGAACCGAACCGTTCCGCACCCCGTGGGGAGGCTTCGGGAAGCTGCGCCGGTCCTCCCCTCTGTTTCCATTGCGCAGAATCAATTCCAATTAGGGAGCACGACGCGTCTCCGCAGTGAATCTGCCGATCTGAACCTGTCCGCCTGGGCGGTCTAACTGATACAGCGCACTGGCCTTGCTATTACAGAACTATTACAAAGCGTTTCGCGGAATGCTGCTAGTCTGGGATCGCACCTCAGGAAACACGGGAATCCAAACGAGAGCACAGGGCCACATGATGACACTAACCGATCTTGGAAAAGAGTCTGCCGGCGACAGCGGGATTAACTGGATTACAGCCACTTTCATGGTTTTGTTCCACGTCGGCGCCGTGGCGGCGCTCTTCTTCTTTACCTGGAATGCTTTCTTCGTCGCGCTGTTTCTGTACTGGGTTGCTGGCAGCCTGGGGATCGGCATGGGCTACCACCGGCTGCTGACCCACCGGGGGTACAAAACTCCCGAATGGGTGGAGTATTTCCTGACGGTCTGTGCCACGCTCGCTCTCGAAGGCGGGCCGATTTTCTGGGTGGCAACGCACCGCATCCACCACAAGCATTCCGACAAGGAAGGCGATCCTCACTCCCCACGCGATGGCAAGTGGTGGGCGCACGTGGGCTGGATTCTCGTCGGCAAGTCGATGCACCACGATACGGAGACGCTGGCGCGCTACGTCCCCGACCTAGCCAAGGACAAGTTTCACGTTTGGATCACGAAATACCACTACGTGCCCATGATCGTGCTTGGCGTTGCGCTTTTCGCCATCGGAGGAGTGCCCTTCGTCATGTGGGGCATCTTCTTCCGCACCGTCTTCGGTCTCCATTCCACATGGCTCGTCAACTCCGCCACGCACATCTGGGGCTCGCGACGCTTTGAGACCCGCGACGAATCAACGAACAGTTGGTGGGTCGCTCTCGTGTCGTTCGGCGAAGGCTGGCACAACAACCACCATGCGCACCCGGTTTCGGCGCGCCACGGCCTCGCGTGGTACGAGGTCGACCTCAATTGGTACGGCATCTGGACGCTCCAGAAGCTGGGGCTCGCGCGCAAGGTCTACACCATCAAGCTGCCGGCGAAACCGCACGGGAACGAGAGCGCTCCCGATGCGGACGTAGCGGTCGCTGGTGTTGCCGCGGATCCGCAGAGCGATCTAGTCTCCGCCTAACTGATTTCCTCCCGGCCCGCCTCCGAAACGGATCTCTGCAGCAATCCGCTCGCCCGCCGCTGTACAATCTCCGTGAGCCGCCATGCAAATCACAGGCCGCCGAAAGAAGATGGCCTTCTTCCTGATCCTGGGCATCTGCCTGGTTGCGGCAGCCGTGGCGCTCACCGGCAGTTGGATCATTCTTAACTGGCGCGAACGCGTCCTGCTTTTTTTCGGCGTCGTATTCTTTTTTGCGATCATCGTGGGCCTGATTCTCAATACGGTCTTCCTGGTCCGGGAGATCCGGCGAAACGAACAGCACGACAGCTTCATCAACGCCGTCACGCACGAACTGAAGACGCCCATCGCCTCGATCCGCCTCTATCTCGAAACCCTCCAGCGGCGCGAAGTGGATCAGTCGCAGCGCCAGCAGTTCTACAGGCTGATGCTCGACGACACGGAGCGATTGCTCGGAACCGTGGAACAGGTGCTGAAGGCCGGCGAAGTCGGCTACAAGCACGCCGCACACCCTTCCGCGGAAATCGACTTCGCCGGCCTCGTCCGCGAGTGCATGGACTTGGCCCGCGTGCGGCATCACTTACAGCCAGACGCATTGCACTGGCAGGAGCCGGTCGGCGTCAACGGCGCCGGGATCAAGGTGCACGGCGACCCCGGCGACCTCCACACCGCCGTCTCGAACATTCTCGACAACGCCATCAAGTATTCGGGCAGCAACGTGGACGTATCGGTCTCGATCGACGCGCCAGATGAAAAACACGTCGCGCTGCACGTTCGCGACCGCGGCATCGGAATTCCGGCCGATGAACTGAAGCGAATCTTCAAGCGTTTTTATCGCGTGCCTCGCCGGTCCGCGACGCCGGTGAAAGGCACGGGCCTGGGCCTGTTCATCGTTCGCTCGATCGCGCGCTCGCACGGAGGGCGCGTGTTCGCCGAAAGCGGCGGCGAGGCGCGCGGCACGACCGTCACTCTCGAGTTGCCGAGGAGCGAGCCTTGAGCCGCATTCTGATTGTCGAGGACGAAGCTCATCTGGCCGAAGGCCTGCGGTTCAACCTCGAGGCGGAAGGACACTCCGTGCAGGTCGTGGACAACGGCGAGACGGCCATCGAACGGCTCCTCGCCAAGCGCGAAAAGTTTGACGCCGTCGTGCTGGACGTGATGCTCCCCGGGATGGATGGCTTTGCCGTCGTCTCCGCGCTCCGTAAGGCCAGAAACTATGTGCCGGTTCTCATCCTGACGGCTCGAGGACGTCCCGAAGACGTGCTGCAGGGATTCGCGGCCGGCACCGATGATTACCTTGCCAAGCCTTTTGAGCTGCCTATCTTTCTGGCGCGGCTTCAGGGGTTGTTGCGGCGAAGCGCGTGGCTTGCCGGCTCCGATCGCGTCGCGGGTCAGCCGAGCCACACCGGCAGGGCCGGGGCGGATTCCGCCTCAACGCTCGACGAGGCGGTCTTTTCGTTCAACGGACGGACGATCGATTTCGGCACTCTGGAACTGCGCACCGGCGGCAACACCATCCAACTGACGCTGATGGAGGCAAAACTCCTGCGCCACCTGATCCGCAACAACGGCCGGACCGTCTCGCGCAAATCCATCCTCGAAGACGTCTGGGGCCTTCGCGAAGACACCGACACGCGCGCCATCGACAACTTCATCGTGCGGCTGCGCCGTTATCTCGAAAAGGACCCATCGAAGCCGAATCATCTCCTTACGGTCCGAGGAGTGGGATACCGCTTCGTAGCCTAAAGCAACAACGGCGATGGATCGCAGGTCCGTGCGGGCTGTCAGAATTGCGAGGATATGAAGCTAGAACCAGCCGCTACGATAGGCCAGCCACCAACTCACGAGAGCAATCGGAATAGTGGCTGCCAGCGCCCACCAAAGTGGCAAGGCCAAATCAGCCGCCACACCTAAAACCGTGAAACTGCCCCAGAAGATCTTCTTCTCCATGCAGCCATTTTAGAACCTTGACTCCTTCGTGCGCCGCAAACATGGATTTCCTAGGCGAAAGAGCCATGTGGAATTTGCGGTATGGCCCAGTGAACTGCGGCCGCGGCGCGCCAACGCCAGATATGGACTCACATCTCATTGATGTGAAATTCACGCGCTCGATGATAGAATCCCGGCCCTCGATAGTGGCTTGAAACGGGCAAGCAATGTTCCTGGCTTGGCGGCAACTGCGCGAGCGGCGCAAATCTCACAAAACGAACCTAGGAGGAAGGAACAATGTCTGAGCAACTACCAGAGCAACAAAAGACGCTGTTGGTGATTCGCTCTCCGTTGTCCGAGGACGGCTTTGTTTCCATCTACTTTTCAAGCCGGGACGGAAGGCTGATGAATGAAGAGGAATGGTGGAATCTGAGGCAACTGATCGAGCTGACGAACAAAGTGTGCGTCAAGCAACAGGCTCGAGGCCAGGCAGCCTAGCGAACCGCTGCGGCGCTGGCTAATGACCCAAAACCTATGGTAGGCCCGTGCGGGCTCGAACCGCAGACCTGGCCGACTCAGTCGGCCCGCTCTAGCCAACTCGCCCGGAAATCAGCCCCGAAATCATCTTTGCGGATTTCCATCGTTTGATTTCGAGTTCGCGGCGGCGTGCATCCGCGAGGGATTCGAACCGTTCCTGATAAACCAATCGCCATAGGCCACGTCCTCTGGTGGCTAGGGCATGGCCACGATGGTGCTCGGATAAGCGCCGGTCCAGATCGCTCGTAGAGCCTACGTAGAAACGTCCTGTTGTTTCACTTTGGAGGATATACAGGAAGGCCATGGCGAGAAGTGGTAGGCCCGTGCGGGCTCGAACCGCAGACCTCCACCGTGTCAAGGTGGCGCTCTAGCCAACTGAGCTACGGGCCTACTGAAAGTTATCTTAACACACCGCGGTTTGCGCGCCATCCGAGCGATCTGGCTCCGGAGCCGATCGCACTGCTCACTTCCCGTTTCGCCAGGGAGAAATGCTTGACACGTGTGTCCTGTGCTGTATGATTATGCAGGGGAATGCATAATCAAGCATAGCCGGACATGGGCGTACAAAAACGATTCCGCCAGGGACAGATTTTGAAGCTCCTCACGGGCCAGCCCGTCGCGAGCCAGGATGAACTGCGCCGCCAGCTCGGCCACTTGGGCGTGCGCGTGACGCAGGCGACGCTCTCGCGCGATCTCCGCGAACTCCGGCTCGTGAAAACGTCCGCAGGCTACCGGCCGCTTGCGGCCGCGGCAGCGCAGGAGACGTCTTCCCTTCCCGCGCTGGCCCGCGCCCTCAAGGAATTCCTGCTCGATATCCGTGCGGCGCAGAACATGCTCGTGCTGAAGACGCCGCCTAGTGGTGCGCAGCCTCTCGCCGCGGCTGTGGACGCCGAGCACTGGAAGGAAGTCGCCGGAACCCTCGCGGGCGATGATACCGTTCTCGTCATCTGTTCTTCGCGCAGCGCGTGCAACACCGTTCATAAACGCGTGGAGGAAATGCTCCGATGAACGACCCGACAAGGGTCGCCGTCGTCGGAGCAACGGGCTACGCGGGATTCGAGCTGGCCCGGCTTCTGCTGCGGCACCCACACATCGACAAGCCAACATTCTTTCTCCGTGAGAATTACGCGAACGTCCGCTGCCTCACGGAGCTTTTCCCTCAACTCCGGGGCTGGGGCGACGCCCCTTGCCGGCCGCTTTCTGTCGAAGCCGTCGCCAAGAGTGGCGCGGAAGTCGTGTTCCTCTCGACGCCGCACGAGGCTTCGCTCGAACTCGTCCCCGAACTGCTCGCGGCGAACCCGGCGCTGCGCATCGTGGATTTGAGCGGCGCGTTCCGTTTCCGCCAGCCGGAGACGTTCGCGAAGTGGTACAAGCTGCCCGCGCCGGACGCAAAGATTCTGGCGGAGGCCGTTTACGGCCTGCCGGAGCTGTATGCGGATGCGCTTCCGAAAGCACGGCTCATCGGGAATCCGGGATGCTATCCGACTTCGGTGATCCTCGGACTGAAGCCGCTCGTCGATGCCGGCTGGATCGACAGGGCGCGCGGGATTGTGTGCGACTGCAAGTCCGGCGTGACGGGGGCCGGCAAAGAGCCCAAGCGCGAGACGCAATTTGTCGAGGTGAATGAAAATTTCCGCGCGTATGGCCTGTTCACGCACCGGCACACACCTGAGGTGTCCGATCATCTCGGACTCGCATCCAACGACTTCGTGTTTACGACTCATCTGCTGCCGGTCGAGCGCGGAATTCTTTCGACGCTCTACGTTTGGTTGGACCCGGCGCGCAAGCTGGATGAGGTCGAAGCGCTCTATCGGAAGTTCTACGCGGGCCGGCCGATGATGCGTATCATGCCGGCGGGAAGTTTGCCGGAGTTACAGCATGTGGCGCACACGAATTTCTGCGACATCGGCTTCGCGCTCGATCCGTCGGGCGAGCGGCTGGTGGTCGTTTCGTGCCTCGATAACCTTGGAAAAGGCGCGGCGGGGCAGGCGGTACAAAATTTGAACGGGATGCGCGGGTATCCGGAAACGGCGGGATTGCTATGAGGATGGTCGTCAAGATTGCGGGAGCGTTGCTCGAGCGCGACGAAGACGTGCAGTTGGTCGCGCGGCAGATTGCGGAGCTTGCGCGGGCCGGGCACGAAATGCTGGTCGTCCACGGCGGCGGAAAAATCTTTACCGCGACGCTCGCGCGCATGGGGATTCCCAGCCGTTTCGTCAGCGGACTGCGCGTCACCGACCGCGAGACGCGCGACGCCGCCATAATGGTCTTCGCCGGACTGCTCAATAAGAAGCTGGCCGGAGCGATTTCGCTTGCAGGACAACCGGCCGTGGGCATCAGCGCGAGCGATGCCGCCTGCTTTCTCGCCGAGCCGATGCAAATCGAAGATCGCGAAGGCGGCCTGGGATTCGTCGGCTATCTGACCGAAGTGAACGTGGATTTCCTGCGCTCGCTATGGCGTGAAGGGATCGTTCCGGTCGCTTCGTGCATGGGCCTTGGCGCCGACGGCGAGCTCTACAACATCAATGCCGATCACATGGCCGCGGCCGCAGCCGAATTCATTCGCGCGGACCGCCTGATTTTCCTCACGGACGTCGCGGGCGTGCTCGACGGCGAAAAAGTGTTGCGCGCCGTCCGCGGGACGGACATCGAAGACCTCATCCGCCGGAACAAGGTTTCCGGAGGAATGATCCTGAAGCTCGAAGCCGCGAAGCGCGCGCTCGCCGGAGGCGTCTCCGAAGTGCGCATCGTCGGGGGCGCGAAACCGCGGGCGTTGCTTGCCGCTGCGAGCGCGGGGCGCTGCCCGGGGACACGCGTGCTCCCCGTCATTCGCCCTGCCGCCAGGGCCGCGCACGGAGCGGCGCAATAGCCATGGCAAAGAAAAAGACTTCCGCGTCAAAGCGGGTTTCATCGGCAAAGATACTGGCCGACGAATCGCGCTACCTCGTGAAGACGTACCGGCGCCCGCCGGTCGTGTTCACCCGCGGCCACGGATGCCGTGTCTACGATTCGCGGGGACGCGAATATCTCGACTTCCTCGGCGGCATCGCGGTCAATGCTCTTGGCCACGCGCATCCGCGGATGGTCCGCGTGATTCGCCGGGAAGCTGGCCGCGCGACCCACATCTCGAATCTCTTCCACAACGCGTACCAGGCGCCGCTTGCGCGCAAGCTGGCGGAATGGTCGGGACTCGACCGCGTGTTCTTTGCGAACAGCGGGTCGGAGGCCATCGAGGGCGCGCTGAAGCTTGCCCGCGCTTACTCGCACGGCAAAACCACCCGCAGCGGCACTCCGAAGACGCGCATCCTGGCGCTCGAGAATTCCTTCCACGGGCGCACCATGGGCGCGCTTTCGATCACCTACACGCCAAAATATCGCGAGCCGTTTACTCCGCTGATCCCGGGCGTTGAATTCGTCCGGTTCAACGACGTGGCGGACCTCGAAGCGAAATTCGACGATTCGGTTTGCGCCATCGTCATCGAGCCGATTCAGGGCGAAGGCGGCGTTTTCGAGGTGAGCAAAACCTTCTGGCGGCGCGCCCGCGAGCTTGCGACGCAGCACGAGGCCGCGCTGATTGCGGACGAAATCCAAAGCGGCCTCGGACGCACCGGCCGCAAATTCGCGTATCAGAAATTCGGCTCGCTGCCGGATATCGTCACGGTCGCAAAGCCGCTCGCTGGCGGCCTTCCGCTTGGCGGCTTCATTGCCAGCGAGCGCTTCGCCGCCGCCTTCTCACCCGGGCTGCACGGTTCGACATTCGGCGGCGGCCCGCTCGTCTGTGCGGCTGCGCTCGAATTTCTCACGATTGTCGAGGACGAAGACCTGCTTGCCAACGTTCGCGCCCGGGGCGCGGAACTCCGCGCGGGATTGGAAAAGCTCGCGTCGCGCTTTGACTTCATCCGCGAGCTCCGCGGCGAGGGGCTGATTGTGGGCATCGATCTTTCTGTCGAAGGCGCGCCGTTTGTCGAGGAAGCGCTGCGCCGCGGTCTGCTGATCAACTGCACTCACGAACACATTCTGCGCCTGCTCCCGCCGTTCATCATCCGCGCGCGGGATGTAGCGGAATTTCTCGCGGAATTCGAAACGGTACTTGCGCAGGGCGCAAAGTCCGCAAAGAAGTGGCCTGCCAGTGCTCCGGTGGCGGAAGCGCATCCGGAGCCGCTGGCCGTGGCCGCGACGAGGTAATCATGACCGCCATCGCCACGCTGCTCGCATTGAAAAGAGACCTTCTCACCGGCACGGAATGGAGCCCGGCGCAGTTGCGCGATTTCTTCCGCCGGTCCGCGGAAATGAAGGCGCATCCGGATCGATACCGGACCGCGCTGGCCGGCCGCGTTTTCGTTCTGATATTCGAAAAGCCCTCGCTGCGCACGCGCGTGACGTTCGAAGTCGGTATCGCCAATCTCGGCGGCAGCTCGATCTTTCTCGACCACACGGCCGCGCGTCTTGGCGAGCGGGAGCCGATCCGCGACATCGCGAAGAACCTCGAGCGCTGGGTGCAGGGCATCGTCGCGCGCGTCTTCGCGCAGGAATCGCTCGACGAGCTTGCCGCGAACGCCAACGTACCGGTGATCAACGCGCTCTCGGACAAGTTCCATCCTTGCCAGGCGCTCGCCGATTTCTTCACCCTCGAAGAGCGCTTCGGCGGGCTGCGCGGGCTCAAGGTCGCCTACGTCGGCGACGGCAACAATATGTGCCACTCGCTCCTCACCATCGGCGCGCGCGCCGGAGCGCATATCCGGGTCGCCACACCCGAAGACTACGAGCCGGACGCCACCATTGTGGCCGAGGCAAAGCGCGTGGCCCGCGAGACCCGCGGCAAGATCGACATCCTGCGCTCGCCTGAAGAAGCCGTTGCGGGCGCTCAGGCTGTCTACACGGACGTTTGGGCGAGCATGGGACAGGAAGCCCAGGCCGCCAGGCGCGAAATCGCCTTCGCCGGATACCAGGTGAACGAGAAGCTTTTCTCGCAGGCCGCGTCCGACGCCGTCTTTCTGCACTGCTTGCCCGCGCACCGGGGATTGGAAGTCACCGAAGGCGTCATCGACTCGCCCCGCTCGATCATCTACGACCAGGCCGAGAATCGCCTCCACGTACAGAAGGCGATCCTGCACTCACTGCTCAATTAAGGAGAATTCATTGCCCAAGAAAGTTGTTCTCGCCTACTCCGGAGGGCTCGATACCTCCATCATCATCCCGTGGCTGAAGGAGACCTACGGCGGCTGCGAAGTGATCGCCATGATCGGCGACCTCGGCCAGCGCGAGGATCTTGAAGCCGCGCGCAAGAAGGCGCTTGCCACCGGCGCCAGCGCTGCGTACATCGAAGACCTGCGCGAGGAGTTCATTACCGGCTACATCTGGCCGACGCTCCGCGCCGGCGCCGTCTACGAGCACAAGTACCTGCTCGGGACCTCGTTCGCGCGCCCGCTCCTTGCCAAGCGCCAGGTGGAGCTTGCGAAAAAAGTCGGCGCCGACGCCCTGGCCCACGGCTGCACCGGCAAAGGCAACGATCAGGTGCGCTTCGAGCTGGCCGCGAAAGCGCTCGCGCCTGAATTGAAGATCATCGCGCCGTGGCGCGAATGGACGATCTCCTCACGCGAAGAAGCGATCGCTTACGCGCGCTCGCACAACGTCCCGGTCGAGCAGACCACGAAAAACATCTACAGTCGCGACCGCAACATCTGGCATTTGAGCCACGAAGGCGGCGTTCTCGAAGATCCCGCCAACGCCCCGGAAGAATCCATGTGGCAATGGATCGTTTCTCCGGCCAAGGCGCCGGACCAGCCGGCGACTGTCGAGATCGGCTTCGAAGCGGGTACGCCCGTTTCGGTCAACGGCAAGAAGCTCGCGCCGCTGGCCCTGATCGACCAGTTGAACGAAACTGCCGCTGCGAATGGCGTGGGACGCATGGACATCGTCGAGAACCGGCTCGTGGGTATGAAGTCGCGCGGCGCGTACGAGACGCCCGGCGGGACGCTGCTCGTCGCGGCGCACCGCGAGCTCGAATCGCTGTGCCTCGACCGCGAAACCGCGCACTATCAGCAGATCCTCTCGCTGCGCTACGCCGAGATGGTCTACTACGGCATGTGGTTCACGCCGCTGCGCGAGTCCCTCGATGCCTTCTTCACGAACTCGCAGAAGCGCGTCACCGGCTCGATCACGCTCTCGCTCTTCAAAGGCAACGTCAGCGTCGCGTCCCGCCAGTCGCCCTATTCGCTCTATCGCGCCGGTCTCGCGAGCTTCAGCATGGCCGGTTACAACCCGAAGGACGCCGAAGGCTTCATCAACCTCTTCGCGCTACCCATCACCATTCCGCCTGAGGCGAAGGCTGCCGGGCGATGACCCAGCCCGAAGGCTCGAAAATGTGGGGCGGCCGCTTCGAGCGCCCCCCGGACGCTTCGTTTTATGAATTCGAGCGTTCGTGGCAGTTCGACCGCAGGCTTCTGCCGCAGGAGCTTGCGCTCGACCGCGCCTGGGCCCGCGCCATCGCCGCTGCGGGGATTCTCACGCGCGAGGAGGGTCAGCGGCTCGTCGCCGCGCTCGATGAAATCGAAACTCGCGCGAAATCGGATGGCGCCTGGCTCGATGCGTCGAAGGCCGAGGACGTCCACCATTTCGCCGAGACCGCGCTGATCGAGAAACTCGGCCCGCTGGGCGCCAAGCTGCACACGGGCCGCAGCCGCAACGAAATGGTCGCGACCGAATTCCGGATGTACGTGAAAGAAGCGGCGCGGGAGATTCGGCGCGCCGTCGGTTCGCTGATCCGCGCGATCTCCGAACAGGCTGGACGCACCCTGGGTGTACCCATGCCCGGCACGACGCACATGCAGCACGCGCAGCCGCTGCTCCTTTCGCATTGGCTTCTCGCTCACGGCGAAGCCTTCGCGCGCGACGCCGAACGCCTCGCATCCGCGGCGGCCAGCGCCGATGTCTGCCCGCTCGGCTCGGGCGCGTTGGCCGGTTGCGCGTTCCCTCTCGACCGCAAAGCTCTCGCGCGTGATCTGGGCTTTTCGCGCATCACGGCAAATAGCCTCGATGCCGTCAGCGACCGCGACTTCGCGCTCGAAACTCTCTTCGCCCTCGCCACGCTCGCGATGCACCTCTCGCGGCTCGCCGAAGACATGATCCTGTTCGCTTCGCCCGAATTCGGATTCGTCGAGTTGCCCGATGAATACTCCACCGGCAGCAGCCTGATGCCGCAAAAGAAGAATCCCGATGCGTGGGAACTCATCCGGGGCAAGACGGGCCGCATCTACGGATCGCTCGTCGCGCTGCTCGCCACGTGCAAGGGGCTCCCCTCGGGTTACCAGCGCGACTTGCAAGAGGACAAAGAGCCCCTGTTCGCGGCCCACGACCAGGCGCTCGCCATCGTCCGGATTGCCGCGGCGACCCTCGCTGCCACGCAGTTCCGCGAAGCGCGCCTTCGCGAAGCGGCGCAGGATCCGGGGCTTGTTGCAACCGAGCTCGCCGACTATCTCGTCGCCAAAGGCGTCCCATTCCGCGAAGCGCACGAAATCGTCGGCAAAGTCCTCCGCGCCGCCGAGCAAGATGGCAAGTCGATCCGGGAATTGCCCGTGGCGCGGCTGAAGGAGTTTTCGTCCGCGTTCGGGCCGGATTTCGCGGGCGCGCTCACGCTCGAATCGGCCCTTGCCCGGCGCTCGGTCCCGGGAGGGACGGCTCCGTCGGCAGTGCGCGCCGCGCTCGACGATTTCAACGCCCGGCTCGCCAAGCTCGAGGAAAACCCGTGAGAGACCGCAAGGCTATAAGTCTATGAACGCGCCCCTGTCCGCCTCGGATGTTCCTCGCGGCTTCACATTTGCGGCCACGCATTGCGGCCTGAAAAAGACGCGGCTCGACCTGGGCATTCTCATCAGCGAGACTCCGGCCGCGGCCGCCGCCGTTTTCACCACGAACCGCGTCGTCGCCGCGCCCGTGGTCGCTTCGCGCGAACACCTGCGGAAATCACGCGGCTGGGTGCGCGGCGTGATCGTCAACTCCGGCAACGCCAATTGCTGCACGCGAGTTGATGGCTATCCTGCCTCCATCGCGACCGCTCAAAAGCTCGCCGAGCAATTGGGTCGCATTGATGCGTCGCAGATCCTGGTCTGCTCGACGGGTGTGATTGGCGCGCCTCTGCGCGTGGACAGAATCCTGGATGCCGTGCCGGACCTCGTGCGTGCGCGGAATGCCCATGCCGGAACCTTCGAGGAGTTCGCGCGCGCGATCATGACCACGGACACGCGCGCGAAATGGGCCGCCGCGAAATGCCGCATCGGCGGAAAGCTGGTGCGCGTTCTCGGCTGCTCGAAAGGCTCCGGAATGATCGAGCCGCACATGGCGACGATGCTGGCGTTCCTGGCGACCGACGCTGCCATCTCTCCCGCGCTTCTGTCGCGCGCGCTCAAGACCGTGGTAGGTCCCACGTTCAATTCGATCACCGTCGATGGCGATACCTCGACGAACGACACCGTCGCGGTCCTGGCCAACGGCCAGTCCGGCGCGCGAAAAATCGCGAGCGCCGCCGGCGCCGATTACAAAAGCTTCTGTGCCGCCCTCGGAAGCGTTTGCAAATCGCTCGCGCTCGCGATCGTCGAGGATGGCGAAGGCGCGCAGCGCGTGATCGAAATCGAAGTGCGCGGCGCCCCGTCGGACCGCGCCGCCGATCAGATCGCCCGCACCGTCGCGAATTCGCCGCTCGTGAAGACCGCCTTCGCAGGGGCCGACCCCAACTGGGGCCGCATCCTCGCCGCCGCCGGGCGCTCCGGCGCCAAATTCGACTTCGAGCGCGTCGGCATCTCGGTTGCAGGGATCGAGGTCTGCCGCGGCGGCCGCGAGTATCCGTTCGACGAGATCGTCGCCCACGAAAAAATGCTCGAGAAGAATGTCTCCGTCGTCATCGATCTGCATTCCGGTGATGGCCGCGCGCGCATGTGGACTTGCGACTTCACCAAGGAATACGTCCACATCAACGCCAGCTACCGCACATAGCTCCTGGACGGCGCCTGAGCCTGGGCCCGCCGGCCCGGAGGCGGCCCCGGCAAGTCCGATGGTTGACTGCGGGGGGCAGTTGCAGCAAGATGCTCCTGGGTTGCTGGGACGCTCGCTTCAGCCTGAGGTGGCCGGCGCACTGCTGACTGCCCGCGGCCTCGATCCTGCTTCTTCAGCCTCGCAGACGTGCCTGTCCCGTACGACGGGGGCACAAGGAGATCGACTGTGAAGAAACTGTACGTGGGCAATCTATCGTTCAAGGCTACGGAAGAAGAGGTGGCGGCATTGTTCGCGGAAGCCGGCGTACAACCGGATTCTCTTACGCTCCTTCGCGATCGATTCACCGGTCAGCCCCGCGGGTTCGGCTTTGCGGAGATTCGCGACGACGCCGAGGCTGAAAAGGCCATAGCGGCTCTGAATGGCCGCGAGTTCCTGGGCCGCGCGCTTGTCGTCAACGAAGCACGGCCGCAGCGGGAAGGTGGCGGCGGTGGTGGCGGCGGGCGCGGGGGCCACGGTGGCGGCGGAGGCGGTGGGCGCGGTGGCCATGGCGGCGGTGGTGGAGGCGGACGCGGTGGCGGCGGCCGTGGAGGGTACGGCCGCGACCGGTAGTTTCTTCTCTTGCGTGTGATCCAGACCCAAATGTAGCTCGCCCCGGCGAGGCTTTCCGGCCTCAGCCGCGATGTCCCTACGCAATCGCTGCGCGCTGCTTATCGGGCGGCACGAGCGGCGCTGGTTCGCTCGCCTCGACGCGCCCGCCCGTGTACGCGAACCTCTCGATCGTCGTCCCGCGGATTCCCATGGTTATGAGCGACCCGATATCGAGCGTCGCTTCCGCTTCCGCTAATTCTTCCGGCCGGGCGCAGAGCGCCGGCGAGCGCGGCAGAAAGACGGGGCAGCAATCGTGGAAAGGTTCCGAAGAAATGTCGTACGTCCCGATCTTGCGAGCCGTCGCCAGGATTTCCATTTTGTCCGCGCCGATCAGCGGGCGGAACACCGGCATCCGCGCCGCCGCTTCCACCGCGACCAGATTCCGCAGCGTCTGCGAAGCCACCTGGCCCAGGCTGTCGCCCGTGACGAGCACGAGCGCGCGGTCGCGCCGCGCGAACGCTTCCGCGATCCGCAGCATCATCCGCCGGTAGAGCAGCACGCGAAGGTTTTCCGGCGCGTAGCGCACGATCTCCCGCTGCACTTCCTCGAAGGGCACCCGGTAGAGCTTGGCGCGGAATTGATACGGCACCAGCGTCCGCACGAGCCCGCTCGCCACGTGCAGCGAAGATTCGCCCGGCCGCGCGCCTGTTCCGTAGAAGTGCACGAAGCTCAGATGCGCGCCGCGCTTCATCATGTGGTACGCAGCGACGGCGGAGTCGTAGCCGCCTGAGAGCAGGCACGTCATGCGTCCCGCGGTATTTGCGGGCAGGCCGCCCGCCCCCGGGATCTTGCGCGCGTAGACCAGCAGCGGCCCCGGCGTGATTTCGATGTGGCAGGTCAGCTCGGGGTCCTTCAAGCGCACGCGGACCTCGCGGCCCTGCGCGCGAAGCTTCTCGAGCAGGTAACGCCCCACCGTGGACTCGATCTCCATCGTCGAGTGCTGGAACTCCTTGTCGCTGCGCTTGGCGCGCACCGCAAACGAGGCAAACCGTAGCGGCTCGACCTCTTCCCACGCGGCGCTGCAAAGCGCTTCCATCTCGCGCGCCACGGGACGCGCCACGGCGTAGTAAGCGACCCCGAACACCCGCTCGATCCGCCGGATCGCGTCCTCAAGCGACGCGCCGGTCCCGAGGCGCACCAGCAGACGGTCGCCGGGCTGCTCGATTCGCTCGACCGGAATCCCCTGAAGCCCCTGGCGCAGCGCGGTGAAAAGCTTCCCGAGAAAGAATCGCCGGTTGCGGCCCTTCAGCCACAGCTCGTGGTAATGGACGACGATGACCGATGGATTGCTCATGCAGATTTCTCGCCGCTTACACAATCGCCTAACGTGCGACTGCTAGTTTCCCGCTGTTGCTCGCCCTTGGGTTGATCGCCCTTCGTTCGAACAAGTATAGCAGCGCGGGCCGGAGTCGCCGTACCTATCATGCGATAACTCAATGGATACACGGGCAACTTTCGGCTTTCGGCGGGGTTAGAATCAGCAGCGTTACTCTCCGTGAAGCAGCGGAGCGCGACGCTAAATTTCAAGCTACCCAAAGGGCTCTCGTTGCATCCAATTCGATGACAGATCGAGTGGACAGAGTAGCAGCGTACTAGGAAGAGAGGGCGCGATGTGGAACCGTCGAGATTGGGACGATTTCTTCAATATCGTGGGAAAGCGGTGGCACATGCGTCGCCCGCTGCGTCCTGTGGACCGTTCGCGGCCCAACCGCCTCGTGCCCGCCGAAGGCTACAGCCTCGCTGAACTCGACGACGCTGGCCTGAGCATCGACCAAGCGGAGCGCCTCGGCCTGCCCGTGGACGCCGGCCGCGTCGGCTCCTACGGGCCGAACGTTGCGTCGCTGCGGGACTATCTCCGCGCCACCCGCTCCCGTTTCTAGGCCGCTCCTCTTACGCTGTCATCTCCGGTTTTGGGAGTCCGATGGACTCCACCGGAGTCCTGAAATTGGACCCGAACCCGGCCGCGCTTTTTGCGGATGGGGGTGAGGGATCTGCTTTTACTTTTTGCCTCTTCGACTCCCCTCCATTCATTCTTTCCGGTTGCGGTCGGCCCTCTAAGGCCTTACTTTAGGTGCTTCGTTTGCGCCCAAGGAAGGCATTGTGAGGAAGAAGATTCGCGTCGTGCAGTTCGGCATTGGCCCCATCGGCGCCTCGATCGCTCGCTTGCTGCGGCAGAAGGAATCGCTCGAAATCGTCGGCGGCATCGACCGCAATCCGGCCAAAGCCGGGCGCGATCTGGGCGAAGTCGTGGGCGCACCCGACGCGCCCTGGGGCGTGCCCGTGTCGGCTCGCCCGCCCGCCGTGCTCGAGAAGCCCGTCGACGTCGTCATGCACACGACCTCGTCGTCTCTCGCGGGCGTCATGGACGAACTGCTCGCGTGTCTCTCCGCGGGCTGCTGCGTCGTTTCCACCTGCGAGGAATTGGCGTATCCGTTCCGCAAGCATCCCGAGCTTTCCGCAAAGCTCGACGCCGCCGCGAAGGAGGAAGGCGTCGCTCTCGTCGGCACGGGCGTCAATCCCGGCTTTGTGATGGATAAGCTCGTCCTCGTGCTCTCCGCCGTCGCGCAGCGCGTGGACTTCGCGAAAGCCGTGCGCATCGTGGACGCTTCCAAACGCCGCTTGCCGCTGCAAAAGAAAATCGGCGCGGGCATGACGCCCGACGAGTTTCGCGCACAGGTCGACGCCGGCATCATCAAGCATCACGGTTTGCCGGAATCGGTCGCCATGGTCGCCGACGGCCTCGGCCTCGTTGTCGACGACATTTCCGAAACGATCGAGCCGGTCATCGCCAGGGAAACGGTAAAGACCCCGTTCCTCGAGGTCACGCCTGGCCAGGTGGCCGGCGTCCATCAGATCGCTCGCGGCACGTCGAAGGGCGAAGAAAAGATTTTCATGGAGCTTCAGATGTACGTCGGCGCGAAGCACCCCGGCGATACGATCGAATTGCGCGGCGAGCCGAACCTTTCGCTCACGATTCCCGGCGGCGCGCATGGAGACATCGCCACCGCCGCCATCGCCGTCAACGCGATCCCGGCAATCCTCGCCGCTCCCGCCGGTCTCCGCACAGTCCGCGATTTGCCCCTCGCTTTCTTCCCTCCCTACCCGCTGGCTTGATGAAACCTGTCCGCTCTGCATCGTGTTGATCGGCGTCACCACCGGCCGTCCGCGGCCCGGCGAAGATAGCGCCGCAGATAGATCCATAAGATCGCCACGCAAACAAGCACCGCGCTGCCAACGACGAGCCACTCCGGCACGTTGGGATACACAATTGCATCGAGAACACGCACCAGAAACGGTCCCTGCGCGGGTTCGATGCCTGCGCGAGCCTCAAGCCACGTTTCAACCACGGTGAGCGGACACGGCGGCCAGGAAACCAACTCGATGACGATGGCGTAGATCAGTGAAGCGACGTGCAGTGTCCGCAGAACGCGGCGGCCGCGCGTCACTGTCCAGCCCAGCAGCACCCACGCGCACCAAAGCAGGTGCACGAACAGGACGGCTTCCGCGAGGAACAGATTGGCCACTGGCTATAAATTATCCGCTGATCCGCCCGCGGGGGATATCATGGGTTGCTTTTGTACAGCGAGCGTGGCCGAGATGCGAAGAGTATCTGGGGAGCAGTGATGAATCCCCGTCTGAAGCGATGGTTATCCCTTGCCGACGTGACGCTCCTGCCCGCATTCATACTGTGGTTTATCTGGCGGCTGCAATTCACGGCGCGATGGACCTGGGTGCTATTCGCCGTGTGGCTGGTGGCGAGTTTTCTGCTGCATCGCGACACGCCGAAGACTCTTGGGTGGCGCGCAGACAATATTTGGCCTGCGACGGAGCAGGCTCTGGCTGTGTTCGGTCTCATGGCGGCGCTCGTGATCGTTGGCTTTTTGCTGGGTGCGTCGCGGCGTCTCCCGCCGACTTCGATTTCGTCGCTGGGGGGCTACTTCGCGTTTTGCGTGTTGCAGCAGGTGGCGCTCAATTCCCTGCTGCACAACCGGATGCTGTCGCTCGTACGGAATGAATGGGTGGCTGCGGGATTGACAGGCGCGATTTTTGCCGCGTGTCATTGGCCGAATCCGGTCCTCGTACCACTGACATTTGTCGGCGGGGCGGCAATGGCCTGGATGTTTGGGCGCGTGCGAAACATCATTCCGCTTGCGATTGGACAGGCCCTGTTGGGCGTGCTCGTGGCGTGGGCGTTCCCAATGGCCTGGCACCACCATATGCGCGTCGGGCCGGGGTATTACCAATGGCGGCAGTAATTTGAGATCACGCCATTTCCATGGGTGCGCATTGGGCGTATCAGTTGCTGGATGACAAGCAGGCCTATCCCCGCGCACGCCCGATTCTGCTCGAAAAACTGCGAAGCATCAGCACGCCTGATTGTCCGCATCTGCCGTAGGTTCTTGGCGGGTTACTCCGCCGTCGCCGTCAACGCGATCCCGGCCATCCTCGCCGCTCCCGCCGGCCTCCGCACCGTCCGCGATTTACCCCTCGCCTTCTTCCCTCCCCGCCCTCTCGCCTGATTGATCCGGCGCCTTGGATTTAGCCTTTTTCGTGTCCTTTGCCCTAGCCCCCCAGGAAATTGGCTCGGCGTTCGCAAAAGCCTGAAACTCGTCGAACGTCTTAAACTGATCGACCCACGCCCTGCTCCGGTCGTTAATGCTCTTCCACTGTCGCCAGACTCCAGTTGGGTTGCTCTGACTTGGCCTATTCGCCCAAGTCAGATAGGCAAAGATCAACACCAAATGCAGTACATAGAAACTCTTGCCACGGAAGCCCGGTATCGCGCAAAAGCTCGAGAGTAAAGCCCCAAATCCACGCCAACAGTGACCTTGTTTCCAGTAGACCCTTGCCGCCGAAAAGATTAGAACCGCGCAAGATACCAGAGCAAACCCCCTCATCAATCGTCTGAGATAGTAGACAAGACGACAGGTGATAGTGTAACTATATGTTACTTCAAAAGCGCCTCGCTTTGATACGGAGGATGTATCTCCTAGACTCTCGACCTTGGATTATCGCCTATAGTGGTGGCAAAGACTCCACGGCAGTTCTACAACTTGTCTGGTCGTCCCTAGATTCACTCAAGTCCTCGCAAAGGACTAAGTCCGTTGAAATAGCTTACGTGGACACCGGAATGGAGCATCCCGCATATTCAGAAATGCTGACCGGCACTCTATTCAAGATTGAGAAGGCTGCAAATGCCCAGCGGATGCCGTTTAATGTACATATCCTGGCGCCTCTGCTAAAACATCGCTACTTTGTCGCAGTGATCGGACGCGGATATGCACCTCCTACCCATTGGTTCCGCTGGTGCACCAAGGACATGCGAATCCGCCCGATGACACAGTTCATAAAAGACACGATATCGCTACATTCGCAAGTGGTCATCGTACTCGGCCTTCGGAGATCGGAAAGCCAATCGCGATCTGCTACCCTGGCCAAATATTCAAGGGGTAAGCCTTTTCAAGGCGCATATGGAAGTCTGAAGCGCGCGACAGCCTTCACACCGATCGAAGACTTTGCCACAGAAGAAGTGTGGCAGTTTCTGATGACATCAAAATGCCCCTGGGGCGATGGTAATCGCGAGCTCAGCCGCCTCTACACATTGGCCAGCGGAGGAGAATGCGCGTCTCATTCCCTGGGAGATGGGGTCGGCAAGACGTGTGGCGGATCGAGATTCGGCTGCTGGACGTGTACAGTAGTCCGTCGAGACAAGACTGGCGAAGGGCTTGCGGATGGTGATGAAAGATATGAATGGCTCTTAGATTTCAGAAATTGGCTGGCTCAGATCCGCTATGAGCGAAAGCGCCGCTGGATGATACGCCGCAATGGATCCCCGGGACCTGGGCCTCTTAGGTTGTCGACCCGGAGGGAGATCCTGTATCGCCTTGCTCAGATACAGTTTGATTCGGGCTTTCGACTATTAAACGAGGTGGAGCTTAATGAGATACAGGGACTTTGGAATCTGGACGGCGATCGCACCGATTCGGAACTAAGACTCTGGCGTGAATTCCAATTCCGACCTCCCAACAAGAGCAAAACTGAACTCGTCACAATTTCATCGGCGCCCGCTGGCTCAAGCGGCGCGGACCTTTCTCGAGAACCGAGCGGAAACCAAAGTCATGATCGCTTATCGTTCCATACGGCAACCAGTGCCCGCACACCGAAGTCCACACCAACAACCGTTTGACACGCGCTCAACAATGTGCCACGGCGGTGGCCCACCCTTTCATCTTCAACGATCCCTCGCACTGATCTCACGAGACCGGCGGATAATAAAACACCACAGTTCACTACCAGGCTCTCCAACCAGTTTGGGTGCCGCATCCCCTCGGGTTTGAAGGGTGCGGAATTTGGCAGAAACCACTTTGCGGCGACGCCGGCATCCAAAACGACTGGATTCATCGCGTTCGATCGTCGCGTTGCATCTCTTCCGTTGAGGGGGAAATACCCCTGGCCTGTTTCTTCCTCTCTCGCATCCGTCCGACCTTGCGGAGAAACTCCTTTCGGGCTTTTAGCTCTTTCTCGGTCGGGATGTTTTCTTCGAGCAGTGCCAGAACCTCAGCGGCGATCGAACGGTCGCGTGCTCGCGCCCGCTTTCGTAGCGCCTCGTAGAGTTCCAAAGGGACGTTCTCAACGTATAAGGTCGCCATCGTTTTCTCCTAGGGATATCCTCGTCTAAGAAATCGGCATTTACAACAGTGTCTGAAGTCCACACCAACAACCATTTGACGCGCGCTCGACAATATGCCAGCGTGATCGCTGGCGCTGCGCGAGCGAAAGCAATCTATGCAGCATAGGTACAACAGCGATGACAGATGCTTCGTACATTTCCGACCGATTTGCATCTGGGCTTCCCTACGACGGCTACCTTCGGACCGGCACCGACGAGCAGCAACGCCGCTGGAATCAGGTCCACGATGCCGCACGGCTGACCGATGTCCAAAGAGAGTTGCTTGGCGGTTTCGTGCGGCAAATGAAGATTCTGATCTTCAGCGGCATCTGGTGCGGCGATTGCGTTGAACAATGCCCGCTGATTCGTCGAATCGCTGAGGGCAATCCCGCGAAAATCGATTTGCGCTTCATCGAGCGCCCCAGGGACGCCGAATTGATCCCGGAGCTGCGCATCAACGGCGGGAGTCGCGTGCCGGTCGTCCTGTTTTTGTCGGAAGACAACCAATGGTGCGCCACGGCGGGGGATCGAACGATCCATCGCTATCGCGCCTTGGCCCTTCGCAAACTTGGCCCGCTCTGCCCCACCGGCATCGTCGCGCCGGAGAAGGAAGAACTTGACGCCACGCTCGGCGATTGGTTGAACGAGGTCGAGCGCGTGCAACTGATGCTTCGCCTCACACCCCGTCTCCGCCAGAAGTACCAAGACTAAAGGTTGCCGGACCGAAGTCCACACAAACAACCGTTTGACACGCGCTCAACAATATGCCAGCGTGATCGGGTAGTTCGAAGTTTGGGAAATTTTGAGATGAAGATGGAAGTCACAATTCGAAGGCGGCGGCAACAAGCCGACGGACGCCCGTGCCGCAATGCAGCCGGGAAAACGCCAAACCGCGCCTATTGCGGCATTTCAACCCCCAGTGGCACCCCAATTCGAATCGCTACACTGTCGAGTAGAATCGCCTCTAACTCATTGAAAACAAACAGCAGCGTCTCGGTCTAATCGCTACACATTTGGAGGGTGCTCTTGGGGCTGTTTGCGGCCGGTTTGGAGCCGCGAGCGGGGCTCTCTTGAAGAGGGCTCGATGCTCTTTGAAAACTGAATCGGTGGAAGGCTTGGAAGAATGATTCCTGCCCGGTTTCCTTGCGTTCCCGCGTCTCTGGTCTTCGCGCCTTCCAAAATCTA
The DNA here is from genome assembly GCA_050018375.1 of Candidatus Acidiferrales bacterium. Taxonomy (GTDB): domain Bacteria; phylum Acidobacteriota; class Terriglobia; order Acidiferrales; family UBA7541; genus Palsa-295. The sequence goes on from JBEKAE010000001.1 coordinate 159,316, forward strand.
ATCGCAAACTATGAGAATTAGAAACCATGCCAAACTCTTGAAAACAAACGAGGGCGTCGGTTTCTAATCGAGAATTTTTCGCACGTCCGGTCGAATAGTTGTTTCACTGCTTCCAAAAGCGGGCGACGGCGGCGAAATCCGGGTCGTCCTTCGACGCGTCCTTGACTGCGCTGAAGGTCGCGTAGGCCGCTTCCGCGGCCGGCAATTTCGTTCCGTGCTCGCGCGCCAATTCGAGTGCGAGCCGCAGGTCCTTGTGCATTAACCGCAGAGGGAAACTGGCGGGGAATTCGCCTTTCACCATCATCGGGGCTTTCACATCGAGCACCCCCGACCGCGCCATGCTGGATTGCAGCACCCCCATCAGGCGATCGGCCGGCACGCCCGCCGCCGTGACGAGCGCTAGAGCTTCCGCGAACGCATCGACTTGGAGCGCCAGCAGGAGGTTCATCCCGAGCTTCACGGTTTGTCCCGCGCCGTTGGGCCCGAGCAGGAAGAACTTCTTGCCCATCGCCTCGAGCACCGGCCTCACGCGCTCGAGCACTTCAGCCTTTCCACCGACCATGAACACCAGCTCGCCCTTTTGTGCGCCCCACGTGCCGCCGGTGACGGGCGCGTCGAGAAAATCGACGCCTCGCTCCGCGCACGCCTTTGCCACGCGCCGCGCGGTATCCGGAGAGACGGTGCTCGAATCAACCAGAGTGCTTCCCGCGCGCAGTCCTTCCAGCGCGCCAGTGTTTGCACCTGGGGGGCCCCAGAGAACTTCTTCGAGCGCGGCCGGATCGCTCACAATCGTGATCAGGACGTCCGCGGCGGCGGCCGCTTCGCGCGGGTTGGCGGCCAGTTTCGCGCCCTCGCGCACCAGGTCGTCCGCCTTCGACTTCGTGCGATTCCAGACGACGAGCGGAAATCCCGCGCGCAGCAGGTTCCGCGCCATCGGCTTCCCCATCAGCCCCAATCCGATGAATCCAATGCTCGGCTTCATTCCCGCCTCCGATGCACTTCAGACCAGCGCAAACTCGACGCGATGCCGGAACGGGTCGATTCGCTCGGCGCGCACTCGCACGCGGTCGCCCAGCTTGAAAATCTTTCTGGCGGCGCTGCCGCGCCCGCCGCGATGAGGCTCGGTCACGATGGCGTGGTCGCGCTCGCGATAGACGCATCGCTGGCCGGTTGATTCCTCGAGCCGGTCGACGCTGACGAGCCCTTCGACGAAAATCTCAGTCAGCTCGACGAAGAACCCGAATTTCTGCACGGATATGATCAGCGCGTCGTACTCCTCGCCGAGATGGCTCTCCATGAACTGCGCCGTCTTCCACTCCATCAGCTCGCGTTCGGCCGTTTCGGCGCCCCGCTCCGATTCCGAGCTTTCGGACGCGATCTCCTCGAGCTCGACGCGGCGGTAGGGCCCGAGCGTCGCCACGATTTCGAGCTTGCGGCCATGGGCATGCGCTGCGGGGTGCGGAGCAGGCGGCGCGTGCGGTGGAACGGCATCCGGGTTTTCGAGCGCCCATTTCAGCGCGCGATGGACGATCAGGTCCGGATAGCGGCGGATGGGCGACGTGAAGTGCGTGTACTCCATGGCCGCGAGCGCGAAATGGCCGATGGGGTCCGCGGCATAGCGCGCCTGCTTGAGCGAACGCAGCATCAGATAGGAGAGGATTCGCTCCTCGGGCTTTCCCGCGATCTTCAGCGTCAGCCGCTGGTAATGTTGCGGCCGGATGTCGATCTCCTCCGCGGCCGGCAGCGTGACGCTCATTGGCCGCATGCGACCCTTACCGCCGCCCGCGTGCGCGGGTGGCCGGACGTGGCCATGCCGCACCGCCACGCGGCGCTCGGTGAGGTCTTCGACGCCGAGCGAGTAGCCGAATGCCTTGGCCAGCTCCTCGAATTCCAGCACCTTCTTGGGATCGGGCTTTTCGTGGACGCGGTGAAGCGCGCCGATGCCGCGCTTTTCGAGGTATTGCGCCACGGCCTCGTTCGCCGCGAGCATGAACTCCTCGATGATGCGGTGGGCGATGTTGCGCTCGCTGCGAAGGATGCTCGTCATCGCCCCGGCTTCGTCGAATTCGATCACCGGCTCGGGAAGGTCGAAATCGATGGAGCCGCGCGCGTGGCGCCGGGCGTTCAGGAGGAGCGCCAGCTCCTTCATGCGCCGGAATTCCGCGGCAAGCGGCGCGTAGCGCTCGCTCATCTCCGGGTCGCCTTCGAGCACTTTGTTGACGTTCGTGTACGTCATGCGCTCGGCCGAACGAATCACGCCGGGCGCGAAGTCGGCGCGCGTCATCTTCCCGGTCGCGTCCATTTCCATGATTACGCTCATCACCAGGCGGTCCACTTTCGGATTGAGCGAGCAGATGCCGTTCGAAAGCTCCTCCGGGAGCATGGGCACCGCGCGATTCGGGAAGTAGACGGACGTGCCGCGCAACCGCGCTTCGCGATCGAGCGCCGCCGCTCGCCGGACGTAGTGCGCGACGTCCGCAATATGCACTTGCAGCTCGTAGTTCCCGTCCGGCAGCGAGCGGACGTGGATGGCGTCATCGAAATCGCGTGCCGTCTCGCCGTCGATCGTCACGATCGGCAGGGCGCGGAAATCGCGCCGCCCGCGCAGGTCATTTTCCGCCACCTGCTGCGGCGCCTCTTTCGCATCGGCGAGCGCTTCGTCCGGGAAAACATGTGGCAGGTGATGCTTCCGGATGATGATCTCGACATCGACGCCAATCTCGCCCGGCCGGCCGAGAATCTCGATCACGCGGCCCGCCGGCGAAAGTCCGCCCTTCGGATAGCGCGTGATTTCGGCGTTCACGACGGCGCCATCGAGCTCCGGAAGCCGCAAGCGGCGAATCGCCGCTGGCTGAGTCTCCGGGCCGAGCTTCTGCCGCAATTCAGGGGTCAGTTCATCGCCGGGATGGATCAGGACCTCATGGAGAATGCGCGTGTCGTACGGCAGAACGTGGTTGCCGTGCGGCCCATAGCGGAACAGGCCGACGAGGGTCGGATGCTCGCGCTCAACGATCTGCACGACGCGCCCTTCCGCGCGCCCGTCGGCGCGGCGGCGCGTGATCCGCGCCAGAACGTGATCGCCGTGCATGGCGTCGCCGAGATTGTCGCGGCCAATGAAGAGGTCGCCGTCAACTCCGGGCATCGGTTTGTCCGGGACCAGGAAACCGTAGCCATCGCGGTGCGCGATGATGCGACCGGACACCAGATTCGGATCCTGGGATCTCTTCGACGCCGCCGGGGCTTCGGCGCTCCTCGCTGGCGCAGCGGGAGACCCGCTCGATGCGCCACGTTGCGTTTGCTTTTGGCCCGCGAGACGGTATTTCCCGCCGTATGTTTCCTCGACTTCGCCGCGGCGCTTGAGCTGCTGGATGACTCTCGGCAAGAAACGGCGGCCGCGATGTTTCAGTCCCATACCATGTGCGATCGCCCGGATACTCGCGGCATCGGACAGCGTCGCGAGATGCGCGATCACCTGCTCCGGATCGAGCTCGTCGGGGCGCGATTCCTTTTGCTCGATTGTGTGCTGGCGTTTCATGGGCGGACTCGTCGCGTCACAGACAGGCTAACGGAATTCTCGCCGGGTGGCAAAAGCTGCTTGCAATGGGCTACTCCGGCATCGGCGGTGTGGTTGGGACGTCGAGGATCACGATCTTGCCATCCGACTCGCGCTCGAGCGTCGGAGCGTATCCGCCGAGCAGTTCGCGCCGCCACCACGCGCCGGCCGTGCGCTTCGTCTTCATATCCGTAAACCAATACTGGTAGATGACGGCGCGCACCTGATGGGGCGGAGAGCCCGCGAACGGATTTCGGGCAAAAAGAGCGAGGACGTCCGGTTCGCTGGTCAGGAGGCGCTCTTCGGTCCATACCACGAAGCGGTACTGGGGCCAGGAACCGAGCGAAGCGAACCACAGATTCCACTCGAACCGCGGCTGGTAGGGAGCATAGATTCCCGGAGCCTCGTTCACGTCCTGCGGCTTGTAACGGAAGGGATACGGCGTCCACGTCTTGCCATCCGTCGATCCCTGAAATTCAATTTCGTACCGGGCGTGCGTCATACTGGCAAAAAGCCCATAGCGGTCGGCGATGCGAAACGGTTCGAGCATCTCGACGGGCTTCGCTGGCAGCGGAAGCCCAGGAACAAACATCCAGATCAGTTCGGCCGTCGCAGCGTAGAAAACCCAGGCGAAGCAGATGCCTGCAATGCTCCATCTGACGGGAACCAGGCGCTTGCGCCAGCGCGCGCGCCAGCTTTCCTGCGCCGTCGCCCCACCGGCGGGCGGGCTCACCCGCCCCACGAGATCCTGTATTCGTTTCGGGACGATCCATTCGATGAAGCGGTCGTCCAGCAGGAGGAACCCGAGGGAGAAGACGATGTAGTTCAGAAACGCGTAGTTCCCGGTGAGGATGATGCTGATTTCAAACGGCGCCACGATGAAAAACAGCGCGATGCGAAACCGCCGGGGCAGAAAGAGCATCCAGCACAGGACCAATTCGATGGCGAGCGTATAGAAGACGGCCGAGGCATGGAACCAATGAGGGAAATGCCCGACGTACCACCCGATCCACGTGGGCAGAGGAGCGTTCTGGTAGTAATCATCCATCGCCGTGAAGTGCCGCCACGAGTAATCGTGGCTCGCCATCTTCGCCACGCCCGATTCGAAATAGATGCGGAACCATTCCCATCGCAGCAAATAGAGACTCGCGCGTGACGCCGGATGCGCCTGGCCCAGCCTAGGCCGGAATCCGGGCGGGGCGAAGAACAGCGCCAGGAAACCAGCTTCAAGGAGCATTCCGTCCGATTGATAGCCGGAAAAATCCTGGGCCGCGCTGACGAATGAGAGGAAGCAAGCGAACGAGATCAGGAGGGCCGCGCGCGGCCAAATGTTGAATACGACGAGAATCGATGCGACCAGCCCGACCCACGCGATCAGCATGAGCGCCCGGTCGCTCGAGCCGAACCACAGGAGCGTCGGCGCATACCAGAATTTCAGCCCGTGGATCGCCGCGGAAACTGCTTGCAGATAATCGCCCGCGGGCAGAATCCCGCTCGGCCCGAGCAGTCCCCTGATTTGAAACAGGAGGGAATAAAACGCGGAAAAATAGATCAGCCCCAGCGCCCGAAGAAAAATCCACCGCGGCCAAAGATGCCCGGGACGATTTTCGCTCGGGATTTCAGGCCCGAGCAGCCATTTCACCGCCGTCTCCAGCCAGGGCTCCATAGCCTGCGATTATACAGACGCCTCTCGGGAAGGATTATGCCGAAATTCGCGGGACGTCTACGGCCTGCCGCCGCAACGTCGGGTCACTGCTCTTCCCCGGACGGGTCGGCCGACTGTAGATTTTGAAGGCGAGAAAAAGCCGGCCAGGCGGGGACGGAGCCAAGGCCTTCGCGTCCTTCCACGAAATCGATCAGAAACTCCTGGACATTGAAGCGGAAGCCGTTCCTCGAACCTGCAAGCCGCCCCGCCTGATTTGAGCGGACGTAATCCCCGGTTGGCAGCAGAAGGCGAGTCTTCTGCGTGTCGGCGAGATACGGGGCAACAACCTCCGTGAGAATCTGCCGGCACAAGGCCGCATCGCGGAGATGGAACATCACCTCCACGCGCTCGTAAATGTTGCGGTGCATCCAGTCCGCGCTGCCGAGATAGATATCGGTCTTGCCGCTGTTGCCGAAGACGAAAATGCGGCTGTGCTCGAGGAAGCGCCCAATCACGCTGCGAACACGGATCCGGCTGCTCACTCCGCGCAACCCCGGCCGCAGCGCGCACGCTCCGCGCACGATCAGCTCAATTTGCACTCCGGCCTGGGAGGCCCGATAGAGCGCATGGATGATCTTTTCGTCCAGAAGCGAATTCACCTTTGCGATGATGAACGCCGGCCGCCCGGCCCGCGCGTGAGCCGCCTCGCGGTCGATCAAACTCACCACATTCCTTCCGAGGTTCAAGGGCGCGACGAAAAGCGGCGTGTACCTCGACCGCTCGGAATAGGCCGTCAGATAGTTGAACACGTGATGCACGGCCGAGGTGATGCGGGCGTCGCTGGTGAGCAGGCTCAGGTCGGTGTAGAAGCGCGCGGTCGAGGGGTTGTAGTTCCCCGTGCCCAGGTGCGCGTAGCGGCGAATCTGGCCGTCGGTCTCGCGGCGCGCCACCAGCGCGAGCTTGCAGTGCGTCTTCAGGCCGACGACTCCGTGAAACACCTGCACGCCCGCTTCCTGCAGATTCCGAGCCCAGCGAATGTTCGACGCCTCGTCGAAACGCGCCTTCAGCTCGACCACGACCGCGACTTCCTTTTTCGCGGCAGCTTCGATCAAGGCGCGGACGATGGGCGAGTTCTCGCTGGTGCGATAGAGCGTCTGCTTGATCGAAAGCACGCTCGGGTCCTGCGCCGCACTTTCGATGAATCGCACCACCGTCGCATACGAATCATACGGGTGATGCAGCAGGATGTTGCGCTTCCGCACGACTTCGAAAATCGAAGACGCTCCCGGCTTCACAGCCAGCTCGCGCGCTGCGAAGGGCCGGAATTTCAAGTCCGGGCGCGGCGTCTGGTCGTAGAGGTGAAAGAGCCGCGAGAGGTTGATAGGCCCGTTGATGCGGAAGACCTGCCACGGCACCAGGCGGAAGTTCGCCTCAAGACGGTCGATGATTTCCTGATTGGCGCCCGCCTCGATTTCCAGGCGAACGGCGGAACCTTTCCGGCGCCGGTGCAGCTGCTGGTCCACAGACTCCAGCAAATTGCGCGATTCTTCTTCCTGGAGATAAAGGTTGCTGTTCCGCGTGACGCGGAATGCCGCGGCGGAGAGAATCTCGTACCCGTGGTAGAGCCGCTCCGCAAAGGCGTGAACCACGTCGTGAAGAAACACGTATTCGACAGTTCCTTCCGGAGATGGAACGAGCACGAGCCGGGGCAGCGCGCGCGGCACGGTCACGACTCCGAGATACGTGTGGGAGCCGCGCCGCTTGCGCCGAAGCAAGAAGGCGAGGCACAGCGCCTTGTTCAGGACGTGAGGGAAAGGATGCGCCGGGTCGACCGTAACCGGCGTGAGGAGCGGCTCGACCGTCGTCGCATAGAAGTTCTCGATGTGCTCGCGGGCCGCGGGCCGCAGCTCGTCGAGACCCCGGACGCAGATGGATTCGTCCGCCAAAGCAGGGACGAGCTCTTCCGTCCAACAAGCGTACTGCTCGTCCACAAAGCGGTGGATTCGCGAGGTCAGCTCCGTGAGGACTTGTTCCGGCGTGCGGCCATCAGGGCCGGGCTCGCGGTTTCCCTGCTCCACCTGCTGCAAGAGACCCGCCACGCGCACCTCGACGAACTCGTCAAGGTTGCTCGCTGTGATCGCGAGGAACTTTACACGCTCGAGCAGCGGGTTCGCCGGGTCCCGGGCTTCTTCAAGAACCCGCTCGTTGAACTGCATCCAGGAGAAGTGACGATTGAAGAAGAGCGATTGGTCGGGAATGTGGGTCTTTTTCATACGAATCTGGGCCATATGGGTCCGGGCCATGCGGGTCCCTGCTGCGCCTGCTTCTGAGGCGGGCAAGGGTATACGGCAAGTGTTACGGCCATGTTATGACACCCGCCACTGCGTCCCGAGGTTCCTACTCTTGCGGGTAGGTGCTAGGCAGAGAGCGCAGGTAGGCGATGATGGCGCGCGCATCCGCCTGATTCATATGGTAGACGTGCATGGGCGGCTGGATGGGCAGCCCGTTTGGCCCGATGCCTTTTTCGAGGATCTGCGCGCCTTGCTCGTCGGTAAACCCCGGAAAGCCGGCCAGGGCGGGCGCCCGCATCGACCAGTTCGTCATCGGATGCACGGGCGTGATCCAGATCGCCGCACCCTGGAGCTTTCGGGATTCGTCGAGATTGCCATTGGCGTCCCGCGGGGTGTGGCACTCCTCACACATGGCGACGTTTTCGACCAGATACCGCCCGCGCTCGACGTCGCCTTGCTGCGCAGGGGCGGTCGAACCCTTCTGCGCAGCCTGGGCAGGATGTTCCCGCGAAAACAGCTGCGAGGCGCCCATGCCGGCGGCAAGGAGTACGGCCAGACAAACGATCAAACGATGACTTGCTTTCATAGAGTTTTAGTCCTGGAGTTGAATTGAAACGCGGCCCGCTTCCGGAATTGATGGCCGGCACCGCTCGAACGCGAAAGTATCGCAAAAACTGCGTTCGCTGTCATTCCGTTTTTGATTCGGCGATGCGGACTCGCAATCCATCCGGAGCGGGCTGGTCGTGGGAGCCGGAAAGCCGCACAAGCGCCCACCGGGCGTGACCGGAGATCATCGCATCTTCCGAAGAGGCAAGGCGGTCGAGCAAGCGAATGACGCGCGGATAGGCCGGTTGATCCGGCGCGATCGAAGAATTTCCGAGAGCCACACAGGCGTTGCGCACAAGGCCGCGCCACTTCGCCCGCTTGACCGCACTCCCGCGAAACACGGCACTGAATTCCTGCTGCGAGAGTGAGGCGAGCCATTCGAGTTCCGGCGCGAAGAGTGTTTGGCGCGGCTCGAACGCGGCGAGGCTCGTCACGGGAGCCTTGCGATTCCAGGGGCACACGTCCTGGCAGATGTCGCAGCCGATGACGTTGCGACCCATCTGCTCGCGAAACTCTTCCGGGATTGCGCCACGCAGCTCGATGGTCAGATACGAGATGCAACGCCGCGCGTCGAGGACGTACGGTTCCGGGAAAGCTTGCGTGGGGCAGGCGTCCAAGCAGCGAGTGCAGCTTCCACAGAGGTCGGGCGGAGGTGGCGCGCCCGGCGCGAGCGATGGCTCCAAAGCAAGAGTTGTGACGATGACTCCCAGGAAGAGCCACGAGCCGAGTTGCGGATGGATCAGGCAGGTGTTCTTGGCGAGCCAGCCCAGACCGGCATGCTTCGCGGCCACGCGCTCGACGATCGGACCGGTGTCCGCGTAGGCGCGAGCTTCGAAACGCTCCAGGAACTGCGCGCGCATTTCCTCGATCAGGGCGGCAAGTTTCTGCCGGATCACGTCATGATAGTCGTCGCCCCAGGCGTAGCGCGAGATCAGTCCCCGTGGGCCCCGCGGTGACTCGTCCTTCGCATCGGCGGGAAGCTGCGCCGACGCCGGCTGCGCCGAGTTGTAGTTGAGCGCAACGACGATCAGGCTTCGCGCGCCTTGCAGAACCGACCGCGGATCGGCGCGGCGCGAGTCGTGAAGGTATTTCATCTCGCCCGCAAAGCCGCGCGCGAGCCACTCCGGCAAGCGGCTGAGCTCCCCAAGCTCTTCGGGGGCTGCGGGCGCGACGCCGCAGAGATCAAAACCAGCGGCGCGGGCTCGCTCGCCAATCCACCGAGTTCGCTCGGCCGGAGTCATGGACCCATCATGCCTCACGAGACGGGCCGTAGAAACGGGAACTTCAGTGGCGTTCCGACATGGATGGTTGGAACAGAGGTCCTTCGGCGGGCAAAAAGCGCCTCGCCTCAGGACGACGATCCTGATCGGATCGTCGTTTTGCTTGTAACCGCGGCGCGGGATTGCATACAATCGCGGGCGCTTCCTGCGACAACGGAGAGACGGATGAACCGGCGAATCGCCGCAAAAATCACGGGAGTGGCGGGGTACGTTCCACCGCGCATCGTGACGAATGCCGACCTCGAGAAGATCGTAGACACGAACGACGAATGGATTCGCAGCCGCACGGGAATCCGTGAGCGGCACTACGCCGAGCCCGGCGTCGGGGCGTCGCATCTCGGGACGGAGGCCGCACAAAAGCTCCTCGCGGCCAAAGGGGTGCACGCCGACGAGATCGAGCTGATCATCGTGGCGACCGTCACGCCGGACATGCTGTTTCCCGCCACGGCTTGCCTGATTCAAGACCGCCTTGGCGCGGAGAACGCCTGGGGGTTCGATCTATCGGCGGCCTGTTCGGGTTTTCCTTACGCGGTGACGGTGGGAGCCCAGTTCGTCGCTTCCGGAGTCCACAAGAAAGTTCTCGTCATCGGCAGCGACGTGATGACCTCGATTCTGGATTTCAAGGACCGCGCGACGTGCGTCCTGTTCGGCGACGCCGCAGGCGCCGTGCTGCTCGAGCCCACTGACTCCAGCGCGGAGGGAATCATTGACTTCGCGCACGACGTGGACGGCTCGGGCGGCTGCAATCTCTACATGCCCGCAGGCGGTTCGCTCCATCCCGCATCACACGAAACCGTCGAAAAGCGAATGCATTACGTCCATCAGGAGGGCCAGCAGGTCTTCAAATACGCGGTGCGGAGGATGAGCGAGCTTGCGTGTCGGATCCTCGAGCGCAACGGCTTATCGAGCCGCGACCTGGCGCTGGTCGTGCCCCATCAGGCGAATCTGCGTATCATCCGCGCGATGCAGGAGCGGCTCGGCGTCGACGATTCGAAGGTCATGGTGAATATCGATCGGTACGGGAATACAACCGCTGCCACGATCCCGCTGGGCTTGATGGACGCCGTGGAACAGAAGCGTCTGCGCAAGGGCGATCTCGTCCTGCTGATCGCCGTAGGAGCGGGCTATACGACCGGCGCTGTCCTGATGCGCTGGGCGTACTAGGTTCCGCTCAGTTTCCCAGGGTGACTACGACCGGGTTCGCATCTCCCGCCGTTGTTGTGACCAGCACGACGTGCGTCGGTGAAACCACAATAAGCGAGCCACTGACTGCGCTCGGCGCTGTCAGTGTAAAGGTGCCGATACCTGTCGCTGAGCCGATGCTGCCGTAAGTGCCGGTTACGGTCTGGGCGGCCGTGTTGGCGGTCGAGGTGGTCGTATCCTGCGTGCCCGTAATCGTGCCGCTGGTAGAGTTGGTATTCGCGAGCGTGATCACGCCGGAGAAATCCGAGACGGCACTCGCCGCCGGCGCGAGAGTGCCTTCGAAGAACGTCCCTTTGATGGTAGTCGCATCGAACGGCCCCGCCGACTGCGGCTTCAGGTGACCGATGACCGGATCGTTGAGGGTCGTGCTCAGGAAGAAGACTTCGTTGGTATTGATCACGTACGCGGTGAAATCGAAGCCGACAACGGCGGCCCGTCCGGATGCGTCGATCGTGAAAGTGCTGTTGTCATTGAAGGGCGAGAAGGCTCCACCCTCGTTGTCGACTCCGGACAGGGTGAAATTCCCCGCCGACGGGGCGAATAGAACGACAGCCACGTCGGGCACGTAAGTGTTCCCGCCATCACCGGAGAATTGCCCGACCGTGCCGCCGGCGCTAGGAGCGCTCAACGCGCTGGTCCCGGCGAATGGATACCCAACCTGCTGGTCGATCTCGCCGGTCAGAACGAAGGGTTCCGTGCTACTCACAGCATCAGTTTCGACAAGAAATGACCGCGTCGCGGATATGGGATAAACGCTGAACGTCGAACTCGGCAGGCTGTCCGGTTGCAAGGTAAGGGTGCAGCGGGCTGTCTGCGTGGTTGTCTGGTAAGTCCCGGAGACGCCGATCCCGACGGTACCGCCGTTCGTCACGAGCCCCGGTGTGTTGGCGTCCATTTCGCCCAGGCCCAGACTTCCCGGGGCCCCGCCGCCAGGCGGGGTGGCCGTGAATCTGCCGGCCATCATCGCCGGACCAGCCAGGGAAATTCCGGAGACCGCTGCTGCGGAGCCGGATAGTTCGAATGCGTAGTCGCCAGTGATCGTGCTCGCCCCGCAGGTTGAAACCGTCTGCTGCACGATCTCGCCCGATCCTCTTGTCCCGCTCGCGTCGAACTCCACGAGGCGTCCCTCTACCCCGGTCGTGTCGATGGCAAATGCGTAGGTGGGCGACCCCGTGAGGCTGCTGAAAATCAACTGGCCGCGGTCATCACCCCCGAGCGTGTATTTGCCGGTGAAGGTGTGATTGGCCGGCGGCCCCTGGATCGAGTTGAAATCTTCCACGCCGTTCGAGATGTTGCCGTCGCCATCCGCCGCGAAACTGCCGGCGATCACGACGGCGCCTTTCGAGTTGAATCCGCTGAACTTAAATGCGTAGTTCCCTTTCAACAGGGCCAAGCCGACCGGGCCGGTGACAGTGAGGCTGAATGTCTCCGTGAGAGATGCGGGCGGCGCTTCGTTGTCCGTCACGGTAATGCCGAACGTGGAGGTAGCCTGCTTGGTCGGAGTGCCGGAGAGAAGCCCCGCGCCGCTGAGCGTGAGACCCGCGGGCAGAGTAGATCCTGTTGCGACTGCCCACGTATACGGCGCAGTGCCGCCGCCGGCCTGGAATTGGAGGTTATACGCCGTGCTGACGCTCGCGTTGGGCAAAGGCGATGTCGTGGTGATCGCCAGATCACTCACGTTGATGGTCAGGGCGACGGATGTCGCGGGATCACCATCCGCGTCTACTACGTGGATCATGAATGGAGCAGAGAGTCCTGTCGTGGTCGGCGTGCCGGTGATAGTCACGGAATTCGTGGTGCTGGCGCTGAGGGACAGTCCGGCGGGTAGCGTGCCGCTGGACACAGTCCATGTAAAGGGTGGCACTCCGCCCGACGCAACGACCGTCGCGCTGTACACGCCGTTGATGGTTCCCGAAGGCAGCGATGTCGTCGTGATCGCCGGCGGCGGCTCGACCGTGATCTGAAGCGTCGAGAACTGATTTGCGAACGTGATGGACGTTGCTTTCACGTTCACGGGGGTTGCGGAGGCAACAATCGCCGGAGCGTTGTACGTCGTCGCCGTAGACGTGGTGCCTGTGAGAGAGCCTGTGGCCGGACTGAGAGCCCAGTTTACGCCCGCGCCCGATGAGTCATTGAGCACCACCGCGCTGATGGGGAGCAACTTGCCTTGCCCGATAATCTGCGGCGTATTGGGCGTCAGGACGACTGAATGGAACTTTGCCGGAGTGCCGGCACAGCCCGCGATCTGAAAACAAGCAGCGATGACTAGACCGAAAAAGACTCCGGCGCGCCTGGCCATGGCGCCTCCTTCAATGAATATGCCCCGATATCTGCGAGAATTGCCCACATCCTTTAGACCATAAAACGGCGTATTGGAGTCGAAGAATGACCGAAGGCAATGGCGTATCAGGCAACGAATGGGCCGAGACCCTTTCAGAATCCTTCTGTGGACGGAAGTTTTCGGGGATAATGAGCTCTAAGGAATCCGTCGACAAGGAGTAAAGACTTGCGTGTCGTGCTAACAGGCGGGGCGGGGTTTCTCGGGTCTCATCTTTGCGATTTGCTGATCGCGAAGGGCTGGGACGTGCTTTGCCTCGACAATCTCATTACCGGCGCGGAAACGAACATCGCTCACCTGTTTTCGAATCCTCAATTCCGCTTCGTCAAGCAAGACGTATCGGACCCTATCGAAGTCTCCGGCGCTGTGGATGCCGTGATGCATTTCGCTTCGCCTGCGAGCCCCCCTGACTATCTGAAGTATCCGATTGAGACTCTAAAGGTGGGTTCTTTCGGAACTCATAATGCGCTCGAACTGGCGCTCGCGAAGAAAGCGAGATTCGTCATGGCCTCCACATCGGAGTGTTACGGCGATCCGGACGTCAGCCCGCAGCCCGAGACCTACTGGGGTCACGTCAATTCGGTCGGGCCACGTAGCGTGTACGACGAGGCCAAGCGATTTTCGGAAGCGATCACGATGGCATACTACCGCCACCATGGACTCGATACGCACATCGTGCGGATATTCAATACCTACGGGCCCCGGATGCGGCTCAACGACGGCCGCGCGCTCCCAAACTTCCTCTACCAGGCGCTCGTCGGCGAGCCGATTACGGTCTACGGCGACGGCAGCCAGACGCGGAGCTTCTGTTACGTTTCGGACTTGATCGAAGGAATTTACCGGCTGTTCGAATCGAGCGAGCACGAGCCGGTCAATATCGGCAACCCGCACGAAATCACAATTCTCGAATTTGCGGAGCGCGTGCGCGCGCTTGTGGGCGCCAAGGTTCCGATCGTGTTCAAGCCACTGCCCCAGGACGACCCCAAGCAGCGCTGTCCGGACATCGCCAAAGCCCGCCGCATTCTGAACTGGGAACCGAAGGTGAATCTCGAGGAAGGTTTGCAACGCACGTACGACTTCTTCCGGAAACAGGTCGCAACGAAAGATACGCGCCGCTGAAATCGCCACTAGTTTTCCAGAGGGAAGGTCAGTCCGGCCGACCGAAACAATGATACTCGAACCCGCGTTTTCTCATTTCGCGCGGTGAGAGCAGGTTGCGTCCGTCAAGAATGAGCGGCCGGGCCATGGCGGCGTGCACGCGATCCCAATCCAACTTGCGGAATTCGTCCCACTCGGTGGCGATCAGGAGCGCCTCCGAATTTTGCGCGGCCTCATAGGCGGACTTGGCGTACTCGACTTGCGGCAGAACCGCGCGTGTCCTTTCCATGGCCTCGGGATCATAGGCGCGGACGCGCGCTCCCTCCGCCAGCAGCTGGTTGACAAGGTCGATGGCCGGCGCAAAGCGAATGTCGTCCGTGTTGGGCTTGAAGGCGAGTCCCAGCACGCTGACTTGCTTTCCGCGAATCACCCACAGCGCCTCCCGAATTTTCTCCATAAATCGATCGATACGCCGCTTGTTGATTTTCTCCGCTTCCTTCAACATCGAAAAGTCCACGCCCGAACGTTCCGCGAGATAAACGAACGCCTGTAAATCCTTCGGGAAGCAGAACCCTCCGAAGCCCAACCCGGCAGACAGGAAACTTCCTCCGATGCGCGGGTCCAGACCCATCGCGCGAACCACCTCTTCGATGTCCGCGCCGAGACGCTCGGCAAGATCCGCCACCATGTTGGCGTAGGAGATTTTCATCGCGAGGAATGAATTCGATGCGTGCTTGATCAGTTCCGCGCTGTTAATCGTCGTGACGACCCACACAGGATCCGGGCCTTTCGGACAACCAGAGGCATGGACCGGGCAATTGAATTTCCGCTCCAGAACGGGCCGGTAGATGTCCTTGAGCTGTTTCTCCGCCTTTTCGTCTTCCACACCCACGACAACCCGGTCGGGATGGAGGAAATCGCTCACGGCCGTGCCCTCGCGGAGGAATTCAGGGTTGGAAGCCACCTGGAAAGTGATCCCGGTCTTGCGGCTATAGACCGAAAGAGCGCGCTTCAATTCCTGTCCCGTTCGCGCGGGGACCGTGCTTTTCTCGACCACGAGCTTGGGAGACTTCGCTTCCGTGGCGACCACGCGCGCCACGTGATCGATCGCGCTCAGGTCGGCATCGCCATTCGGCAACGGCGGCGTTCCCACACAGATAAAAATCGCGTCGCCGGCGGCAACCGCATCGGCCGGATTCTCACAAAAGCTGAGGCGCTTTTCCTTTCGCGCCTTGGCGATCACCTTCTCGAGTCCCGGCTCGTAGATGGGCAGCCCGCCCGATTCGAGCGTCCGAATCTTCGCGGTGTCGTTGTCCGTGCACACCACTTCATGTCCGATTTCCGCAAAGCAGGCACCCGTCACCAGACCCACATAGCCCGTACCGATAACGGAGATCTTCACACGGTCTCCCGATCACAAGGAATTACGCAAGTCGCGCAAACCAATCGTTTAATTTTGATATAGAGACCTTTGCATGCCAACACAATTCTGGGACGCGGTTTCTCAGTCCGAGTTCGGAGCTGAGCGCACCGAGCAGGGGCGGCGTTCCCGCTACGCATGCGCCGTCGCGGCGGCACCCCTCACGTACGTGTCGAGGAACTGGAGGGTCAGTTTCCACGCCAGGCCCGCCGCTGCGGCGTTGTAGCTCGCGCGCACATCGCAGAAGAATCCGTGGTCCGCGTAGGAGACTGTGACGTTCACGTAGGGCTTCCCTGCCTTGATCAGCGCATCTTCGACGGCGCGCGTGTGCTCGGCAGTGATGTGCTTATCGAGGCCGCCCCAGAACAAGAGAATCGGCGCGTGCAGATCGCCCGCTCGCGGCAAGAGGCCCTGCGCGATCCCGCCTCCATAAAACGAAATCGATGCTTGCAGCGGCAAGGTCGCGCACGCGAGAAACGATGAACGCCCGCCCATGCAGAAGCCGATGCTGGCAATGCGGTCGCCAGAGACCTGCGAGTTACTTCGCAACCATTCGTACGCGGCGCGAAAGTCCGCGGCTTGTCCCGCCTCCGTCAACGCCTGAAGATGCTTCATAGCAGAGGGAAAATCGTCGTATCTTCCCTCGAAGCCCGGCTGCGTGCGATGAAACAGTTCGGGCGCAATGGCGACATAGCCCTCACGCGCCATCCGCTCGGTCACGTCGCGGATGTGCGCGTTTACACCGAAAGCTTCTTGCAGCACCAACAGGCCCGGGAATTTTCCTTGTTCATCGGGACGCGCTACATAGGCGTTCATCGACGTTCCGTCTCCGACCTGTAGCGTGATTCCCTGCGTCGCGATCTTTGTCATCTTTCGCCTCCCGTGCGATACCCCGAATAAAAACGCCCCTAGCATAATCGGTTCGCCGCAAATTCGGAACCCTTCATGACCGTTCACGCTTGAGAAATCCAGATTCATGGTTTGCAGAAGGAGTCGGCAGGAGCACAATAGCAGTCGGAATGGATTTGCCGGAGAACACAAAGGACGGCCCGCCCGCCGCCGTGGGCCGCCCGGCCATTTATCGACTGTCATATTGGAAGGCACGACTCACGGAGCGCGAAGATCAGGTCTTCCTGCTTTTGACGATCGTGATCGGCGCGCTGGCGGGGCTGGCGGTAGTGGCATTTATTCTGCTCACCGAGCGGCTGGGCGCGCGGCTCTATCCTCCGGGCGTTTCGGTTTGGCGCCGGCTGTTCGGGCCCATGGCCGGCGCGCTGAGCAACGGAAACATGGCGATAAGGGTCGCCGCCGGGCTCGTGGTCCTGAAGTTGGTCACCTCGGCAGTGAGCGCCAGCAGCGGGAATGCCGGCGGAATTTTTGCGCCTACGCTCTTTATCGGAGCAATGCTCGGGGGCACCGTCGGTGGAATCGCTCATTTCCTACTTCCCCATTTGACCGCGAGCCCCGGAGCCTATGCGCTTGTCGGCATGGGCGCCGCATTTGCGGGCATCATCCGGACGCCGATGACTTCCGTCGTTCTCGTGTTCGAGGTGACCCGGGATTACGCCATCATCGTGCCGTTGATGATCGCCAATCTCGTGAGCTATTTCGTATCCCGGAAGATCTATCAGGAGAAGCTCTATGAAGGCATCGCCCGCCAGGATGGAATCCATTTGCCGGAGACGGGACTGCGCGTGCACCGGGATGCCCGGACCGTTTCCCAGGTAATGCATAAGCCGGAGGAAGTGCTTGCTGCCGACATCACCGTCCAAGAGGCGAGCGCCTCGGCAAAAAACAGCGGGCTGAGCTGCTGGCCGATTCTGGACGGCCGCGTTCTTGCGGGTGTCGTTTCCGGCGACGCTTTAGATCGTCTGCTGAAGGAAGGCAAAGCAGAAATGCGTCTCGGCCAGGTGATCGATCCCATATTCCCGCACCTCCACAGCGACCAGTCGCTCGACATCGCACTCGAACGCATGGGAGCGGCGGGCGTGCAAATGCTTGCCGTCGTGAGTCGATTCGATGCGCGCGAGCTTCTCGGCGTCGTCTATCTCACGGATATCCTGAATGCCTACCGCGTTGCGATGCAGCTTTCGCCGAGCGCGCCGGCTGCCGCCGATGGGCAGAAATGAGCGGTCAATCCTTGGTTTTCAGCTTGAGCCGGTGCTTGTTTTCCTCAAGGAAGGCGCGGAGATTGTCGGCTGCATCGAGCAGCCGGACCCACTGCTCGTAATAGAGTGTCACTGGGAAACGTCCGAGGCCGTACACGCTGACGCCTCCCTTCTCGCCGACGCGGAATTCAAGGCTGCCTCGCGGTCTCGCACCAGCCTGCTTTTCGAGTTCTGCAATGCGAGCCAGCAATTCTTCTTTGGTGGGTTCGGACATGAGGTCGCTCCGTGTGGGACTTCAGCAGACAGAATGATACCACTTGCTGGAGTCTTCAGGTTTCGGCGCTGGCGCGAATCTCCTGCCAGCGCTTGGGACGTTTCTTGGGGTCGAGAACCTTCTTGCGCAACCGGATGGACTTGGGCGTGACCTCAACATATTCGTCATCGGCAATGAATTCGATGGCCTTCTCGAGCGTCATTTCGCGCGGTGGGACCAGGCGAATGGCTTCGTCCGCGGAAGACGAACGCATATTCGTCTGCTTCTTTTCCTTTGTGATATTCACGTTCATGTCGTCTTCTCGCGCGTTTTCGCCGACGATCATTCCCTCGTAAACTTCCACGCCCGGCCCGATGAACATTTCGCCGCGCTCCTGGATGCCCCAAATCGCGTACGCGACCGAAACGCCCGAGCGGTCCGCGACCAGAGCGCCAGTGAGCCGCATCGCCATATCGCCGGCGTAATCGGTCCAGCCTTCGAGCAACGAATGAATCAGCGCCGTGCCGCGCGTGTCCGTGAGCAACTGGCTTCGCAGCCCGATCAATCCGCGTGACGGGATGCTGAATTCCATCCGAACACGCCCCGAATGATGGTTCACCATCTTCTTCATTTCGCCGCGGCGGGTCCCGAGCGACTCCATTATGATGCCGATAAACGATTCCGGGCAATCCACGACCAGCAACTCGAGCGGTTCCAGGCGGCGGCCATTCTCGGTTCGCACCACGATTTCCGGCTTGCCGACCATCAACTCGTATCCCTCGCGGCGCATGGTTTCGATCAGGATAGCGAGCTGCAGCTCTCCGCGCCCCAGCACGCGAAATGCATCGGTCGTGCCCGCATCTTCCACGCGCAGGGAAACGTTCGTGAGCAGCTCTTTTTCAAGCCTCGCGCGCAAATCACGCGACGTCACAAACTGCCCTTCGCGGCCGGCAAATGGCGAAGTATTGATCGTGAAAACCATCGCCAGCGTCGGCTCATCGATCAAAAGCGGCTCGAGCGGCGCCGGGTTTTCGAGTTCCGTGAGGCTCTCGCCGATCTGGATTCCCTCCACGCCCGCGATGGCCACGATATCGCCCGCCGAAACCTGCTCGGCCTCGTCGCGGTCGAGCCCGCGAAACGTAAAGAGCTTCGTGATCTTCGTGGGCTGAATCGTTCCGTCCAGCTTCGATATCCCCACTTCCGTCCCGCGCTTGAGAGTCCCGTTGAAAACGCGGGCAATCGCGAGGCGCCCCAGAAAGTCGCTGTAATCGAGGTTCGTCACCTGAATCTGAAGGACGCCCGCAGGGTCGCCCGCCGGCGGAGGAATCGAAGCGATTATTTGCTCGAAGAGCGGCTCGAGGGTCGTCGAATCGTCACCGACTTGGCGGTGCGCCACTCCCGTCTTCGCATTCGTGTAGATCACCGGGAAATCGAGCTGGTCTTCCGCCGCATCGAGGTCGATGAACAGGTCGTAGATTTCATCGAGGACGGCGGCGGGCCGCGCGTCAGGCCGGTCAATCTTGTTGAGCACCATAATCGGCGGCAGCTTCGCGGCCAGCGCCTTTTGCAGGACGTAGCGCGTCTGCGGCAGCGGCCCTTCGCTCGCGTCCACAAGGACCAGGACGCCGTCCACCATGCGCAGCGCGCGCTCGACTTCACCGCCGAAATCGCTGTGGCCAGGCGTGTCCACGATATTGATCTTGGTGCCGCGATAGGTGATCGCCGTGTTCTTCGCGAGAATCGTGATGCCGCGCTCGCGTTCGAGCTCGTTCGAGTCCATCACGCGCGTAACCACTTCCTGGTTTTCGCGGAAGATGCCGCTCTGCCGCAGCATGGCGTCGACGAGCGTCGTCTTGCCATGGTCCACATGGGCGATGATGGCGATATTGCGAATCGGCGTTGTCATGGCGGGCGGCCAAACAAAAAGGGCTGCAAGCGCTGTCTTGCAGCCCCGATCCATTCTCTAGAATTGCTGGAGCAACAAACGCAGAGCTATTTTAGCATGTGCCGTGGGAGCCTGCTATACCGCGGCGGGTCGAAGTCTCCAAGTTTCGAGGATGCGCAAAAAAGCCCTCGATCTATCCGCGAGAATCGAACGCGATTCGATGCGCCTCCGGACCGACAGCGATGACGAACGCCCCAATCACGAGCACGATTCCAGCGAACGTTCCCATCGCCTGTCCGTAACTCAAGTGACTGGTCATTCTCGCCTCGACGTAGGGAGCCGTCGAAGCGATAAGGACTCCGAGCTGGTAGGCAAACCCGGGGAAGAACCCTCGTAGGGCTCCCGGCGAAAGCTCGTTGATGTGTGCCGGGATCACACCCCACGCCCCTTGCACCATGAACTGCATCAGAAAGGCGCCTGCGGAAACGAGGCCGATGACCGGCGACGCGAACACCCACACGGGAATGAGCAGAACCCCCAGCAGAACCGACGTGACCATCGCGCGGCGGCGCCCATGGTGGTCGGAGTAAAAGCCTATGAGAATACCCCCCGAAATCGCGCCGAGCATCGAGATTACGCTGACGATCGCCGTCGCGCGCGTGCTGAAATGGAGCTGGCGCTGCAAGAACGTCGGGTAGAGATCCTGCGTGCCGTGCGAGATGAAGTTCATCATCGCCATCAACAGGGCCAGATAGAGGAAGCGCTTCCAGTTTGCGGTGACGGCGCGGAAGTACGCGCGCCAGCTCTTCCTGACGGCCGCGTGAGCCTTCCACGCATCACTCTCCTTCACTTTCGCGCGAATAAACAGCGTCAACAGGGCGGGCAGTCCGCCGATGAAAAACATCGGGCGCCAGCCCCAATGCGGGAAGACGGTCCAAAACGCGATGGCCGCGAGCAAATTGCCGAGCGCGTAGCCTTCCTGCAACACGCCGGAAAGGATTCCGCGCCATTTTGCAGGCACGGATTCCATCGCGAGCGAAGCGCCCACGCCCCACTCGCCGCCCATGCCGACGCCGTAGAGCAAACGCAGAACGAGGAACGTCGTGTAGTTCGGTGCGAACCCGGAAAGGACCTCGACGACCGAATAGAACAGCACATCGAGCATCAACGGCAGCCGCCGGCCATAGCGGTCCGCCATCAGACCGAAGAGCAGGGCGCCCACCGGGCGCATCATCAGGCTCGCCGTCAGCGTAAACGCCATTTCAGTGACGGACTTGTGGAAGTCGGCGGCGACCTGCGAAAGGACGTACGTCAGAATGAAGAAGTCGAACGCATCGAGAGTCCAACCGAGGAAGCCGGCAATCAGGGCGTTGCGGGAATTGGCGCGCTGGTCGGGCAACACCGTTGCGTTCATGACTCGCTGTGGGCCGGCCTTAAGCCTGGATGCAAAACGGCATCCGCAACGCGCGCGACTTGAACCATCTCGGCCACGTCGTGCACACGCACGATGTGCGCGCCACCGAGGATGCTTGCGGTGACGGTCGCCGCCGTGCCCCACATGCGCTCACTTGGCACCACGTCGCCAAGAATCTTTCCGATGAATCCCTTTCGGGACGTGCCGACCATCAGCGGAAAACCAAGGCGCGCGAGTTCAGGCAGACGCGCCAGCAATTCGAAGTTCTGCGCCGTGCTCTTGCCGAACCCGATGCCGGGGTCGAGGACGATTTGAGACTTGGCAACTCCCGCGCGGCGTGCCACAGCGACAGCGTGACGCAGACTGGACGCGACGTCGCGCATCACGTTGCGCGCGAACGGCCGTTTCTGCATGGTGCGCGGCTCACCCCGCATATGCATCAGGATCAGAGGCAGCCCGCGTCGATGAGCGACTTCAGGCAGGCGCGGATCGGCGCGCAGCGCCGTTACGTCATTCAGGATTTCGACCCCGGAGTCGGCAGCGGCGTCGGCAACCTCGGACTTGCTGGTATCGAGGGAGATCGGAATCGTGAGCTGCCCGCGAAGCTTGCCAAGCACGGGCAGGATCCGTTGAAGTTCTTCCGCCGCCGAGATGCCTTCCGAGCCGGGCCTGGTCGATTCCCCGCCGATATCGAGGATGTCCGCGCCGGCGCGCTCGAGATCGAGAGCGCGCGCCACTGCCGCGTGCGTGTCGAGAAACAGGCCGCCATCCGAAAAACTGTCCGGAGTGATATTGAGCACACCCATCACGAGCGTGCGCTCGCCGAGCACGAGCGTGCGCGACGGCAGCCGTAGCCTGAACTTCCTGCGCCGAAGCATGAGCCGCTATTGAATCACGGTTTTCGCAAAACGATAAGGAGGATGCAATGGTGGTGAAGACACGGACTATTGCGTCGCCGGAACGTAATAGGCGGCGCGGTGCGTGACGCGCACACCCGGCTGCCCCGGCACTCCTACACGCAACGTGTGCCATCCGGCGTGGATCGCCGGGCCGTCATAGGCAGGCGCGGGAGCAAAACCAAGCGTATATTCCGCGCGAATTCTTTGCGCAATCTTGCGGAATGTGTCGGCCATCGTCTCGGCTTCGCGAAGGAAATAGAGCTGGCCGCCCGCGCGACGGACGAGCTCGGCGAGATACAGCGTGTAGGGCGGGATGCCGGACGTGCGTGCCGCAGGCGTCGCCAGCGTGGTGTCCTGATGCGCCGCAAGCCACTCGGGCGTCATCACCTTCGGACGATTCTCTGTCGAGACCGCGAACATCTGGATGTCTTGGGCCGCAAGAAGCCGTGCCACATCGTCGAAGGTCAGCCGGTCTGCGGGCCGGCCCGGTTGAGGGACGCTGCTGGCGAAATCGAGCGTAAGTCCGAGTCCGCTGTCTTGCCCGTCGGTCAGCAGGACGATTGCCTTTCGCCCTGTGCGGCCGGGGAAAAGTTCTTTGGCCGCCAGATACACGGCCTCGTAGATATTTGAACCTCCGGTGTCGCCGAGCAACGCACGGACGTCCACACGCGCGACGGCGCGGCGAATCTGCTCGCGCACATCCGAAAATGGAAGCTGCAAATACGTATGCGCCGAAAAATCGACTACGGCCGCTTGATCGAGCGGCGCGAGCGCATCGATCAGCGCGTCGGCCGCCCGCTTCATTTCCTGCACATCGGGCAACACGCTTGGACTCGCATCAATGACCAGTGCGACGCTCGCGGGCTGCGTCGAAGCATCAAAGTAGGAAATCGGCCGTTCGATGCCATCTTCGAAGACCTGAAAATCCTTGCGCTGTAGTCCCGGCACGGGCGTGCCATCCTCGGTCGAGACGGTGCAGGTGACGGGAACCATTTCCGTCCGGACTGCGAGTACATTGGGGCCCGAGCGTAAGCCAAACGATGTTTCGTTTGCCGCGCTTGGCGTGGCGGTCGTGCGCAGTTCTCCCGTGGCCATGTCGCGCTTCCACGTAATTCCTTTGTCGAGCTGCTGTGGCCGGTTCGTTTTTTTCTGCTGCGCTCGAGAAGGCCCGGCAAGCATCGAGCTAAGAAAGGTGAGGGCAAGGCACAGGAGCAAAACTTGATGCCGCGGACGGAACTGCCCTGCCGCCCCACCCTGATTCAGCAAGCAGAAGGGCCGCGCTCGCATGGAGAGATTCAGTCGAGGTCGAAATCGCGAAGGGGCTTCTCGACCGGTGCGTCCTTGGCCTTCTTGAGGCCTTCGGCGAACTTTCGCGCCAGGACGTCCTCTTTCATCTTCTCGGCTTCGACCGAGGCTCGGAATTTCGCCTCGACGGCATCGGTGTGCTCTCGCAGCAGCCGTGCCGTGTCGTCGAGGTCAATGGAAGGCGCTTTCGCCGGCGGGACGTGTGACAACACGACGCCCAGCGAACGGTCGATCGTCAGCTTCGCGTGGCAGCACGGGCAATCGGCTTCGAATGTGTCGGTGGGCTTTTTCCCCATGCCGGTATTCTACGCCAATTTCTGTCCGGCAAGAGAACCCTCCCCTAAACCCCGGGCGCGGAGAGATCGCCCTGTCACGGGACTGTTCCAAATTGGAAAGGGACCGAAGCTAAAGATTCCTCCCGAAGCTGTCGATATTTCACAACAGGGGGCGAGGCCTGAAATGCGCGCGGCCTCGTCGGATCAGCGTTGGTTGGGGCACCCTTCAGACAACCAATTCCTCAGATAGCGCCGAAGCGATCCCAATGTTCCTGAGGCGGCTCGAAAGGGATTTCCATGAATTCAAAAATTGCGGACGACACCAAAGCGGCGTCGCCGGCGAAACATCCGGTGGGATCGGGTGCCGATCGGAGGAAGCGCTGGCGCATTAAGATCGTCGCGCGCGTCCTCATTCGCGGCGGGATTGGCGCGCTCGATGCTTTTGAAGACACTTGCAAAAGCATCGACGCCACGCGCGATGGCCTCCTTGTGTGCACGTCGCGCGGCGGGTACTGGGTTGGCCAGCCGCTCCAGGTGACTTTCCCCTACTGGAACGTTCCTACGGCGATCAATGTGGCGCGGAAGGCCAAGGTCGTCCGCAACAGTCTGATGCCGGATTTCCGCTACTCCGTCGCCATGCAACTCAGCAATGGCCAGGATGCTGATGTGTCAGCGGCGCCGTCTTCCAAACTGGTGAGGGTTCTGGGTGTTGAATCCGATCTGGTCGCAGCTTCTCAAATGCGCGACCTGCTCGAGCACGATGGCTACCAGGTGGTGTTTGTCTCCACGGCGCAGGACGCCGTGGTTGTTCTCATGGATGAAATGCCTGATGTCTTGATCGCAGAAGCCGAGGGAATCGGCATGTCCGGCCGGGATCTCTGCGCCATGCTCAAACGAGACGAGCGGTTGCAGCATATTCCCGTCATCCTGCTCACAAACTCGGCGCTGCCACCCGATTATTCCGCGAATTACAGAGTCGGCGCGATCGTCTCCATGACGAAGCCGTGCGAACCTGAAAGGGTGCAACACGCAGTGCACCTGGTGGCGCCACCACCAGCCGCGCAGAGCACGGTCTACAGCGCGCGTTTGAACATGGCCGCGTTCATACGCACGTGAACACACGAATACGAAAATTCCATAGCTCTGTCATCGGATGTGAGGCTTTCTAGGCCGGAGCCGGCTTTTCGCCCTTGGCGAGGCCGGGGAGCGGCCGAGGCTCGGGACGCAGCGCAAGCTGCGGCTCCTTGGTCAGCACCGGCGGCGCGGCGGGAGGCGGAGGCGGCACTTTCTCGGGCAGCGGCTTGCCTTCCATCAAGAGCTTCAACTCCGTCGCGTCGAGGACTTCCCGGTCGAGCAGCGCCTGCGCGACGCGTTCGAGCGCGTCTCGATAGGTTTCGAGGATGTTCCGGGCGCGCGAGTAGCCGGTATTGACGATGGTGCGCACCTCGGCGTCGATCTTGATCGCCGTGTCTTCGGAATAGTCGCGGTGCTGCGCAATCTCACGGCCGAGGAAAATCGCCTCTTCCTTCTTACCGAACGTGAGCGGCCCCAGCGGGCTCATGCCCCATTCGCAGACCATCTGCCGGGCGATTTCCGTGGCTCGCTCGATGTCGTTGCCTGCGCCGGTGGTGATGTGGTTTAGGAAAATCTCCTCGGCGGCGCGCCCGCCCATCAGGACGGCGAGCTGCGACTCGAGGAATTCCTTCGTGTAGGTGTGCTTGTCGTCGATGGGCAATTGCATGGTGACACCCAGCGCCATGCCGCGTGGGATGATCGTCACCTTGTGCAACGGGTCGGCGCCCGGCGTCATCGCCGCGACGAGCGCGTGGCCTGCCTCGTGGTACGCCGTGTTTCTCTTCTCTTCATCCGAAAGGATCATGGACTTCCGCTCGACGCCCATCAGGACTTTGTCCTTGGACATCTCGAAGTCCGCCATGGTGACGAATTTCCGGTTCTGGCGCGCCGCCCACAACGCCGCTTCGTTCACAAGGTTCGCCACGTCCGCGCCCGAAAATCCGGGCGTGCCGCGCGCGATGACGGAGAGATCCACGTCTTCCGCAAGAGGCACCTTCCGCGTGTGGACGCGCAGGATTTCTTCGCGGCCCCTGACGTCTGGCCGCGGCACCACGACGCGCCGGTCGAAGCGGCCCGGCCGCAAAAGCGCCGGGTCGAGCACGTCCGGCCGGTTCGTGGCGGCAATCAGGATCACGCCTTCGTTCGATTCAAATCCGTCCATTTCGACAAGCAGCGCGTTCAGCGTTTGCTCGCGTTCGTCATGCCCGCCACCGAGGCCCGCGCCGCGATGACGCCCGACGGCGTCGATTTCATCGATGAAGATGATGCAGGGCGCGTTCTTCTTGCCTTGTTCGAAGAGATCCCGGACCCGGCTCGCGCCTACGCCGACGAACATCTCGACGAAGTCGGACCCCGAGATCGAGAAGAATGGCACGTTCGCTTCGCCGGCAATCGCGCGAGCCAGCAAAGTCTTGCCCGTGCCCGGAGGTCCGACGAGCAGCACGCCCTTCGGAATGCGCCCGCCGAGCTTCTGGAATTTCTGCGGGTCCTTTAAGAAATCGATGATTTCGTAAAGCTCTTCCTTCGCCTCGTCGATTCCTGCAACGTCCTTGAATGTCGCTTTCTTTTGTTGCGCGGTCAGCAGCCGGGCGCGAGACTTGCCGAAGCTGAGCGCCTTATTCCCGCCCGCTTGCATCTGCCTCATCATGAAAATCCAGATGGCCAGGATTACGATAAACGGAGAAAGATTGAGGATCAGATTGAGCCAGTTGGAGTCCCTAACTTCCTTGTAGTTGAAGAGGACGCCCTTGTCTTGCAGAGCCTTCGTGATGTCGGGAATCGCGGTGTTGGCGATGGTCACGCCGCGGAACTTGCCACCGTCGCGGTATTCGCCCTCGAGTTCGGCGCTGTTGGGGGAGAGCAAGATCGTGACATTCTTCACGTTCCCGCTCTCAACCTTGGCAAGAAAATTCGTGTACCCCGGCTCGTCCTCGTGCGGCGTAGGCCCGCCCTTCGATGCCATCTGCCACAAAACCACTGCGAGCGCGACCATCAAAACCCAGAATAGAACCGTGCGTACCGTTGAGTTCACCGTATTACCTCACCCTTTGCTTGCTTTCCTGCGGGCGCTTGCGTGCCGCCCCCGGCTGCTTGCCCGCGGGCTCCTCGCTGCGACGTAAGGCAGATTCCGGTAGAGCCCTCGGTCGCCGCTCAGCCCATAGCCTACCCATTGTTTAGATGCGGCAGCAAAGCCAGTGTATTCAGCCCGCAAGTCCACTTTGCGGGCTTCCGGCTTGTCGAACAGCACCACCAGCCGCAACGAGCGCGGCCGGTCCTCTTCGAGCCGCTTCAGCAAGAAATCCTGTGTGACGCCGGTATTCAGCACGGCGTCCACTACGAGAACATCGCGGCCGCGGAGCGCCGGCGGCGCGCTGAAAAAGATTTCGCGGTAATCATGTCCCGCCAGACGAACGTCGCGCATCGCCGAGCGCACGAAGTGGCAGACCACGGGCCTCGAAATCTCGCGAACCAGGTCGGCCGCAAACAGAAACGAGTTTTCGAGCACGATGACGACATCAAGCGTCCGCCCCGCATAGTCCCGCGAGATAGTACGGCCCAACTGACCGAGCCTTGTCGCCAGTCGTCGCCGGGTAAACGCGACCTTCATCGCAACCTCAAAGACGCTGTTCCTCGATCACGACCCCGGCCCGCGTGCCTTCTCGGGCGCAACATTCGTCCGCCGGGGGCATCCCTCGAGCCCAGACCACGCGCCCGGCGCTTTCCAGCACCGGCCAGTAGGCGCGCTCGCGGCTCGGAATGCGTCCCGCGAGAAACATCCTCTTCAGTTTCTGCGCCTGGCGACGACCCCGAGGCCGATAAGCATCTCCCGGCCGCCAGTTCCGCAAGATCAAAGGGGCCCGGAGCCGATCAGCATCGAGGGCCGCAGTATCTCTTTTAGTGTCGCGCTCCCTCGCAGACCAGTCAATCACTTTCAGGCAGAAGCGGCTTTTTAGTTCCGGGACGGAAACAGCCGCCGCTCCGTGCGTCGGCAGCTCCACCAAATAGTGGTACGCATCTGACGGCGCGCCGGTTTCCCGCGCGCGTGAAGTGCGTTTCTCGCGGAGCGTGTGCGAAAAGATCAGCTCATCGAAACTCCGCTCGACGCGGATGCCGCCGGGTAGTTCGACGCTGCGGCCGCTCGTGGATTCGGAAGCAAGGTGAATCACCTGTTCCACGCGCTCGGCCGTGAGGCCGCGCCGGTCTCCGCGCAGATCCCCGTAAAGCCGGCGAATTAAGCGCTCGGTCAGCGCGCGCAGCGCCGCGGGCCGCTCGCTCCCACGCGTTGATTCTTCGCGAAGCGCTCCGGGGGAAAAATCGAGCGGTGCCAGCAGGTCGCGAATGCGAATCGCGAATGTCCCGTCTCCGGTGCGGACAAGCGCGTGAAAACGATCTTCCACGAGCGCAGTCCAGAATCGTTCTTCCTCGCGCGAAAGCCGGGCCAGCCTCGCGAGACGGCTCACGACGAGCGGAGAGAAATCCCGCTCGAGCAAGGGCAGTAGCTGCTCGCGAATCTTGGCGCGCGATCGGCGTAGGTCGAGGTTCGTCACGTCTTCGCGCCACGTTTGCCCGAGTTCGCGGAGATATTTCCGGAGATCATCCCGGCGATGCCCGAGAAGCGGCCGCACGACCGCCCCTGCGATCGGATAAATTCCCGCAAGGCCGGCCAGACCGGTCCCGCGCAGCAAATGAGCGAGAACCGTCTCGGCTTGGTCGTCCGCCGTGTGTGCGACCGCAACCCGCGTCGCCTGGCCCTCGTTGACGACGCGCTCGAAAAACGCGTAGCGGAGACGCCGGGCCGCGTCTTCGAGATTCCACTTGTGGCTCGCGGCTGCCGCTGCAACATCCGCGCATTCGAGAATGAGCTCCAAGCCGCGCTCGCGTGCCAGCTCCGCAACAAACTGGGCATCGGCCTCGGATTCAGCGCCGCGCAGGCCGTGGTCGAAATGAACGACGAGCAGTGTGATCCCCAGCGCATCGCGCAGACCCTCGAGCATCCGCAGCAGCGCCACCGAATCCCCGCCGCCCGAAACGGCGACGCCGACACGGTCGCCGGGCGCGAGCATGCGCATGCCCTGAATGTTCTCCAATGCGAGTTGTTCGAGCGGCGTCACGGGCGGCAATCTACCGGGGTTCGGGATGACCTCATGGTAGCAGCCGGCTCGGGAAGGGTCGAGAGTCGCGGGGAATCGACGGCCCGGCGATTACGGCCGGCTGCTCGCCTGCTGCACGAACAAGTCGCGGCTGAAAGAGATGCGGCGGTCGAGAGCCACCGCCGCAAAATGGGAGCAGCCTTGCCGCTCCCTTTCCGCCCACGCGGCGACGCTCGGAACCGTCGCGCGCGACAGACGAGCGAGAACGTGCAGCAAACTGTAGTAAGCGCCTACGGCGCGGATACCGGCCCGATCGGCGCTGTTTTCGGGACAGAGACGCACCAATTCCAGGAATCGTTGGAAGTCGTCCGCCGCAACGCTGTTGCCGACTCCGGCCGCCTCACGCACGCGCGCAGAGAGCTCGACCTTCCTGCTCGAAGCCAGGACCGACCGGCAGTAATACACGAAAAACTGGATGAGCACCACGAGCGAAACGACATAGATCAACTCTGGGATCATCGGGCCTTCGCCGCCAAAGTGGGTACCATCACGCTCGCTTCTTCCCGGGTTCGCAAGAACGCCAGCGTCCAGGCCAGAGACAGCCAGACATTCGCGGCCGGCGGAACCCATATCATAGCCGCCCGCCAGGCCGGGAACAGATCCCGCAGCGCGTAGACCCCGGCCGTGGCGCTGTAATAAATGCCGAGGGCCAGGACCATCTGGACGAGCCGGGCCGGCCTCTCGCGCAGCTTTATCATCGCTCCCCAGAGGATATACGTCAATACAGTTCCTACAAAGTAAAGGCCCTGGCCCAGTTCGACGACGAAATGCTCCGTCAGGTGGGTGCGGTGCTGGCGGACGACGAGATACGAGAGGGCAGCGGTCAGAAAGAGCAGCAAAACAGCGCCGGCGCGAATATGGCGATCCGTGTCCATCCCGGCAAAAACGAGGAGGTAGAGGTGCATGACGACGAAGAAAAGCAGAATCGTTAGCAAGCTGTCCGAATAATAGTAGAGGTGAAAGTATTGCGGCGAGCGGAATCCAAACTTCAGGAAGCAGATGTACTGAGCTCCCTGCACGAAAAACGTACAGGCCATGTAGAGGCAGATTGAGTAGTAGCGCGCGAAGGCTTTGCGATAGAAAATGGACAAGACCGCAGCCGCTTCGAAAACGAAGCCCGCGATCCACAACGCATAGTCGACGGGACCAAGCATCGAACCTGCCCAATCGCGCGGCCCGTTTTGGTCCCGTCATCTCGAAGCGGGAACGCCTCCTATTGCACGGGAGGCGGCGGCGCCGCGCCGCTGCCTCCCGGAATCGGGGGCACCGGAGACGACGTGTCTGCCAACATCGTGTGGCTCGAGAACGACTTAAGCCACATGGCGCTGGTGAGAACCGAAAGCGCGAACAACACAACTGCAAGCCACTTCTTCATAGACTCCTCCTTGTCCGCATGGAGCGGCGGAGTCTACGAAGCGCGTCCGTTGCCGTCCCGAGTGCTATTTCACGGGTGCCGGCTCACATCGAAGGACGCGTGGCCGTGTTGTCGTGCAGAGCCTCGCCAAATTGTCGCGTGTAAAATAGCCCGTCGTCGGCGCGAGGTCAACGTTATGCCGGTGTGACGCAAGGTCGCCGCAGGCTGAGCGACCCGAGAATAGTTGCCACACCACGAGCCTCCCGGCACAATGGCTCGCGTCGTTTGGGAGTTCGATCGCAGTTCGTGCGGGCAGGAAACTTTCGCGGAGACTTTATGAAGGGCCAAACTCTGTTGGTTCGGGCGGTGCTTGTGCTCGCGGTTTTGGGCGTTCATCCGTTCCCATCTGGAGCACAAGCCGGTCGGGGCGCTCCCAATCCCTCCGAAGCGCCAAAGACGGCGCCCTGGAAGTTCGCCGTCTCCGGTGATTCGCGCAACTGCGGCGACGTCGTGATGCCGGCGATCGCGGCTGGCGTGAAGAAAGCGAGACCGCTCTTCTACTGGCACCTCGGCGATTTCCGGAAGATCGCCGGCATCGATGAGGACATCCAGCATCAGCCGGAGCATCTCGCGAAGCCGCTGAGCATTTCTGAATACCACGACATCGCCTGGAAGGATTTCATCAGGAGTCAGGTCGGGCCTTTCGGCACGCTCCCGGTCTATCTGGCAATCGGCAACCATGAAACAGTAGAACCGAAGACCCGCGCGGAGTATCTCGTTCAGTTTCGTTCCTGGCTGGACGTTCCCAGGCTGCGCGCCCAGCGTCTACGGGATGACCCTGTCGACCTCAAGCCGAAAACCTATTACCACTGGATCGAGCACGGCGTGGATTTCATCAGTCTTGATAACGCCACCGAGGACCAGTTCGACGCAGCCCAGATCTCGTGGTTTGAGAGGACGCTTCTCTCCGATTCCGCGGACTCTCGGATCCGCACGCTCGTCGTAGGCATGCACGAAGCGCTTCCCGAAAGCATTTCGGCAAATCACAGTATGGATCAGTCTGTGACGGGAATCGAAAGTGGCCGGCGTGTCTACGCCGATCTGCTCAAAGCGCAGAATGACAAGCATAAGCGCGTCTACGTCCTCGCCAGCCATTCGCACTATTTCATGGACGGCATTTTCAATACGGAATACTGGCGGGAGCACGGTGGCGTCCTGCCCGGCTGGATTGTCGGTACGGCGGGAGCGCAACGGTATGCGCTGCCCCCGGACGCAGGGGCCGCGCACGAGGCACGGACGAACGTCTACGGCTTTCTTCTTGCCACCGTGGACCCCGACGGTCAGATTCAATTTGATTTTCAGCAACTGAACGAGCAGGATGTCCCCGCTGCCGTCACCCGGCAGTACACCCCGGAATTCGTTCACTGGTGTTTTGCCGAAAACTCGGTCGCGCACTGATGGGCAATTCTTCCGCATTGAAAGGAAACATTATGGCCTCGCAAACCGCCAAGCCGCAGCGCAATCCCGAATTGATCTTCGACACGCTCAATGCCTACCAGCAGACGGCAGCGCTCAAAGCCGCGATTCAGCTCGACATCTTCACGGCCATAGGCGAAGGCGCTGACACGGTCCCCGCTCTTGCGAAGCGCTGCCAGGCCACCGAGCGCGGCGTGCGGATTCTCTGCGACTATCTCGTGGTCCACAAGTTCCTCACGAAACAGGGCCAGAAGTATTCGCTGACCGAGGACTCCGCCACATTCCTGGACCGGCGCTCGCCCGCTTGCATCGGATCGATGGAGGGCTTTCTCACGCTGCCCCAGACGATCAACGCGTATCACGAGCTGGCGAACACGATTCGAACCGGACGCCCGGCAATGGCGGAGGGCGAGGGTTCGATCTCGACCGAGAATCCCATCTGGGTCGAGTTTGCGCGCTCCATGGCGGCGATGGTGACCCCGACCGCCGAAGAGGTGGCGCGAAACCTTAACGCCGGAGCCGGGAAGAAATGGAAAGTCCTCGATATCGCCGCAGGGCACGGCAAGTTCGGCATCACGCTCGCGAAGCACAATCCGAATGCCGAAATCTTCGCGCAGGACTGGGCGCCAGTTCTCGAGATCGCCGCGGAGAATGCGCGCGCGGCTGGCGTAGACCAGCGCTTTCATCGCCTGCCGGGCAGCGCTTTCGACGTGGACTTCGGCTCGGGTTACGACGTCGTTCTGATAACGAACTTCCTGCATCACTTCGACGCGGCCGCGATCGAGGGCTTGATGCGCAAGATACGGGCGTCTCTCGCATTGGGTGGTGTTGTCGCCACCCTCGATTTCGTGCCCAACGAAGACCGCATCTCCCCGCCCCGCGCGGCAGGTTTCGGCATGATGATGCTCGGCATGACTCCGGCGGGAGACGCCTACACGTTCTCCGAATACGAGCGGATGTTCCGGAATGCGGGCTTTTCGTCAAACGAGCTGCGTCCCTTGCAGGTCGGCTTTACTTGTCTGATCCTCTCGCGCGTCTGAAAGGGTCGGGAGTGGAAAGTACTCGGCGGCGGCTTTCTCGCTTAGGTCCCGAGAGCTAGGGCAAGCAGCGTCTTCTGTTCCATCTCGTGCGCTTTCCCCGACCCGGTTGCAGGGCTCGCGCTCATGGAGCGGTTGACCGATAGCACCGAACGGCCGCGGGCCAGCCGCTCAAGTTCGGGAATCACGAACGCGTGCGCGCCCATATTGCCGGGCTCTTCCTGCACCCACACGAACTCGCGCGCCTTCGTGTGACGATCCATCTCCGCGGCGATCTCGCCATCGGGGAAGGGATAGAGCTGCTCGACGAACACGATCGCCGGCGCGCCCTCCGGATGGCGCTTCCGCTCCGCCCGAAGCTCGTGGCCGATTTTCCCCGTGCAGAGCAGGACGCGCTCGGCCGATCCATCGCCGCCATCCGGAATCACGTTGCGGAAACGTCCGCCCGCAAGGTCGGAAAGCCGCGAAGCCGCTGCCGGATGCCGCAGCATGCCCTTCGGCGTGAACACGACGAGCGGTTTGCGCCAGCTTCGCAGGGCCTGGCGCCGCAACAGGTGAAAATACTGCCCGGCCGTCGAAGGCTGGCAGACCTGAATGTTGTCGCGCGCGGCAAGTTGCAGGAATCGCTCGATGCGAGCGCTCGAATGTTCCGGCCCCTGTCCCTCGTAGCCGTGCGGGAGCAACAGCACGACGCCCGAAAGCAGATTCCACTTATCCTCGCTCGCCGCGATGAACTGGTCGATCACGATCTGCGCGCCGTTCGCGAAATCGCCGAACTGCGCTTCCCATAGCACGAGCGCCTCGGGAAAATCGCGGCTGAAGCCGTACTCGAAGCCCA
This sequence comes from Candidatus Acidiferrales bacterium, assembly GCA_050018375.1. Taxonomy (GTDB): domain Bacteria; phylum Acidobacteriota; class Terriglobia; order Acidiferrales; family UBA7541; genus Palsa-295. Next base: position 192,819 of record JBEKAE010000001.1, read on the forward strand.
GCACCGCGGCCTCCGAGAGCGGCGAGTTGCAGATCTCGCACCACGCCTCTTCGGGCGCCAGATGTTCGAGCGGTACGTACTCCTCCTCGTTCTCGATGTCGATCAGCGCGGCGTGCCGCTGGTTGAACGTGCCACGGCGCGAATCCTGCCCGGAAAGCCGGACGGGAACTCCCTGCTTCAGCAACGACCCGAAGGCCAGCGCCTCGGCCATCCCGAAATCGATCGCGCGCTTGCCGCGCGCCATCTCGAGCCTCTGATCGAGAAGCTTCTTCACTTTGGGATGGATGTGGAATCCGTCGGGATAGCTCACAAGAGCCTCCCCGATTTCCGTCAACGATTCCTGCGCGACCGCCGTATCCACTTCGAGCGAAGCGTCGTAACGCCCGCCGCGGAACTTACCCCAGTAGCGCGGCAGTCGCCGCATCATCGGGCGCTTCTCGATTTCCTTTGCTTCTTCCTGCGCCGCGTCCAGCTCTTCACGCACGCGACGGACGATCGGTTCCGGATCGGCGCCGATGTTCGGCGCGTAGATTTGCCAGATCGGCGGATGCGCCTCGATCTTCCGGTAGCGCAAGGGCTGCGTGATTGTGGGGTCATCCACTTCGCTGTGGCCGTGTCTTCGATAGCCGATCAGGTCCACGACCACCGGCGTGCCGAACGCGTATCGATAGTCAAGCGCGATCCGGCCCACGCGCACCACCGCCTCCGGATCCTCCGCGTTGACGTGGAAAATCGGCACGGGCTGTCGCTTGGCCAGGTCCGAAGCAAAATGCGAAGAGACCTCGTCTCGCGGCACGGTCGTGAACCCGATCAGATTGTTCACGACGATGTGCACCGAGCCGCCCACCGTGAAGCCTTCGAGCCCCGACATGTTCAGCGTTTCGGCCCAGATGCCCTGGCCCGCGAACGCCGCATCGCCGTGCATCACGATCGGGACCACCAATTGCCGTCCCTGATCTCCCCGGCGCATCTGCTTCGCGCGCGTCCGGCCCATGACGACGGGGTCGACGGCCTCGAGATGGCTCGGATTCGAAACCAGGTGCATCTCCACCACCCGGCCGTTCGCCGCGTGAAAGTCCCCGGTCGCGCCCATGTGGTATTTCACGTCGCCGCTGCCCAGCGTGCTGCGCGGGTCCACGTCCTCAAACCGCGCGAATAGCTCGGCCGCCGCCCGGCCCACGATGTTCACCATCACGTTGAGCCGCCCCCGATGGCTCATTGCCACCATGGCCTTTTCGGCGCCCTGCTCGGAGGCCGCATTCAGAATCGCATCGAGCAAAGGTAGCAGCGCCGCTTCTCCTTCGAGCGAATAGCGCTTCGTGCCGAGATAGCGGGTTTGCAGGACCTGCTCGAAAATCTCCGCGCGGATCAGCAACTCAAGAATCCGCGCCCGATCGGGTTCCGGCGCTTCCGACTCCATCCGTTCCTGGACCCATAGCCGCCGCTCGCGGTCCGCAATGTGCATGAACTCGGCGCCGATACTCCCGCAATAGACCCGGCGCGCCGATTCCGCATCCGCGCCGGCGATGTCCAGCTCGGGCATCGAGACCGGCGCGAGATCGCCCAGCGGATCAAGATTCGCCTGAAGATATCCCCATCGCCGGAACGACTCCCAGATGCGCTCCTGCGCGTCTTTCGACGGCGTCGATTCCGCAATGGCGTGTTCCCTGCTCATCTACACGGCTCCTGAACGTGTGCGCAACATTCCGATCATAAGATGCCAGAAGGCTCGCGAAGGCTGCGAACTGCGGATCAGGTTTCCGGCCAACAACCCAGCAGCCGGCGAACGAGGACGATCTGTCCCAGATGATATGCATTGTGGTCCGCGATCAGCAGCGCTTCTCGCAGGACGGTCTGGCCCGATCCGTGCGGAATTTTCTCGAAGAGGTCCGTCTTCGGATCGGCCACAAACTTTCCCATCGCCTCCAGATCCTGTTCGAGCGATTTCACGCTCTTGTCCCACGCAGCCGCATTCGGCGGCGCAGGCTTCTTCGGCCAGTAACCCGCAGGCCAGTCCGGCGACACGTACTTTGCGTCCCGGGAAAACTCGAGAATGTCGTGCGTCGCGATGCGCATGTGCTCGAGCAGTTCCCAGGCCGAATATGGCGCGCCGGGAGGCCGGGTTCCACGATGCTCGGCTGGAAAATCCTTCAGCGCCGCTTTCCAGTTGGCGTGAGCCTCGTGCCAACTCAGAAAGCGCCGCAGATAGTCGCGGAGGGTCTTTTCATCCATCGGGGCCTCGCACACATTGTCCGAGAATCATCTTAAGCTGTGGGTTTGACCGGGTCAATCGGACGTGTGCGGCAACGGACGCGCGGAATGAAGGGAGTCTAAACGAAGCACAAACCAAAGGAAAATGACGGGGCCCCTCCGCAACCGTGATTGCCCCGAGAGGGGAATTTGTTCCCTTTTTGCCCGGACCTCCGCCCCTAGCCCGCGTTGCCGCCGCGTGCTTCTTTCGGGCCGAGGAATTATCCGGTGCGCCTAGGACGGCGGCGCGATCGTCGCCGTCCTATACCGCTGCGGTCGAAGCCCCCATCGATCGCCGCTGCTGAAAGCATTCGCGGCAATACACGGGGCGTCCTTGTGTCGGCTTGAAAGGAACCGTAGTTTCTTTCCCGCACTGCGAGCAAACTGTCTTCGTTTCGACCCGCTGAACGTTTACCGAGCCAGACTCACCGTTGCCTTGCGCGCGATTTGCCTTACACGCCTTGCACCGCTTGGGCTCGTTCTTGAAGCCCTTGTCGGCGAAAAACATCTGCTCGCCGGCGGTGAAGACGAATTCAGCCCCACAATCGGCGCACTTAAGCACCTTGTCATGGTATTCCATACGCTGCTCCGGGACCGTGTTCGTACAGGGGTAGGCAGCGGTGCAGTCTGCGCCGGGAGTGAGTGCCGCGATCGATCCGCGGCTCTCACCTGTCCGCTGGCACGAAACTGCTTGTTAGGAATCGGATGATCCAGACGCCTAGTCTTGCTCACGCCGCTGCTTTTTCCGGAGACGCTTACGCGAGAGGGCCTCTTTGGCTCGACGCTTCTCACCCGGTTTCATGTAGTAGCTGTGCTTCTTGATCTCCTTGATGATGTCCTCCGACTGGACTTTGCGCTTGAACCGCCGGAGGGCGTTCTCCAAAGACTCACCCTCTTGAATGACGACTTCCGCCACGCGTATTCACCCCCGTTCCCCTGTTTTGAGTTTGGACTGATGGATACAATCCAGCTAGCGTAACCGGGACCACTCGAACCGGCTATTGCCTGCTGTTTCTATCGGACGCCACTCCGCAAGTCAAGGCCAAAGTTATTACCAAGGAGTAAGCCGCCGCCCGAACTGCGCGTCATCTCGGCTTTCTCCCCCCCGTCTGGCCAATCTCCGCTCGTGCACCTGTGGAGCAGACCGACATAACTGTTAGAATGGTGCGCGCGGGAAAATTCATCCCGGGGAAAATCTACGCCATGCCGTCAATGCGCAATGCGATCGGCGTTCTCCTGGCGGGTGGCCAGGGCGAGAGGCTCTGGCCGTTGACGCGCGACCGCGCCAAGCCCGCGGTTCCATTCGGCGGCGTTTACAGGATCATCGATCTGACGCTTTCGAACTGCTTGAATAGCGAGCTCCGCCGTGTCTTCGTTCTCACGCAGTACAAAGCGCTCAGCCTCAACCGCCACGTCCGCCGCGGGTGGTCTTCGCTCATGGGACATGGCGATTTCATCGAAGTCCTGCCTCCGCAGATGCGCGTCTCGCAGCACTGGTATCAGGGCACGGCCGACGCGGTCTATCAGAACATCTATTCGGTCGGCAGCGAGCAGTCGAATTACGTCTTCATCCTCTCGGGCGACCACATCTACAAAATGAACTACCAGAAGATGCTCGAGCAGCACGCCGATTCCGGTGCGGACGTCACCGTCGCAACCCTTCAGATGGAGCCCGCCGCGGCCGCGGGGAAATTCGGCGTACTCGAAACCGACGAGCGCTGGCGCATCGTCGGCTTTCAGGAAAAGCCCGCGAACCCCAAGTCTTCGCGCGTTCATCCCGGCAAGGTGAACGCTTCGATGGGCGTCTATCTCTTCAACACGCAGCTTCTCGTACCGATCCTGATCGACGACGCCGAAGACGCCACTTCGTCCCACGACTTCGGCAAGGATATTCTTCCGCGCATCATCGGAAAATACCGCGTCTTCGCCTACAACTTTCGCGACGAAAACAAGAAAGAGACGGCCTACTGGCGCGACGTCGGCACCATCGACGCCTATCACGAAGCCAACATGGACCTCGTGTCCGTCTCGCCGATCTTCAATCTCTACGACAAGAGCTGGCCGCTCCATAGCTGGCAACAGCAGTACCCGCCGGCGAAATTCGTCTTCGCCGATCCGGAACGCATGGGTGTGGCGCTTGATTCCGTTGTGGCCGGCGGATCCATCATCTCGGGAGGCCGCGTTCAGAGATCGGTCGTCGGCTACGATGTGCGCGTCAATAGTTACAGCGAAGTCGAGGAGTCGATCATCTTCAACCACGTCAACATCGGCCGGCACTGCCGCATCCGCCGCGCGATCATCGACCGCCACGTGGAGCTGCCCGAAGGCACCGTCATCGGCCACGACCCCGAAGCCGACCGCGCTCGCTATTCCGTTTCCGAAGGCGGCATCGTCGTCGTCGTCCGTCCCGAATCCCTGATCGAGGAACCCGAGTAACTTCGGCTGTGTCGCTCTTGGCTCGGAGAAAAGATTCCCGTAGACTTCACTCCTTGGCTGTTGCTCGCGCGAAAGGATTAGGCTCACAACACCATGTCCACGAAAATCGTTGCCGTTCACGGCCGCCAGATTCTCGATTCCCGCGGCAATCCCACGGTCGAAGCCGATGTTCGCCTCGAGGATGGAGCGCTCGGCCGCGCCGCCGTTCCTTCCGGCGCCTCGACCGGCGAGCACGAAGCCATCGAATTGCGCGATGGCGACAAGCACCACTATCTCGGCAAGGGCGTCCTGAAAGCTGTCGCGCACATCAACTCGGCCATCGCCGACGCCGTCACTGGCATGGACGCGGCCGATCAGCGCGCGCTCGACCGCCGCATGATCGAAACCGACGGCACGCCGAACAAATCGAAATTGGGCGCCAATGCTATTCTCGCCGTCTCGATGGCAGCGGCCCGTGCGGCCGCGTTGGCTTCCGGCCAGCCGCTCTATAAGTATCTCGCGCGCTATTCGGGCGATTCCTCCGCTCGCACCCTTCCCGTCCCGATGATGAATATCCTTAATGGCGGCGCGCACGCCGACAACTCCGTGGACGCGCAGGAATTCATGGTCATGCCGCTCGGCGCTCCCAGCTTTCAGGAAGCCCTGCGCTGGGGCGTGGAAGTCTTCCACAGTTTGAAAGCCGTGCTGAAAAAGAACGGCTACTCCACCGCCGTCGGCGACGAAGGCGGCTTCGCGCCCAATCTCAAGTCGAACGAAGAAGCGCTCGAACGCGTGCTCGAAGCCATTACCGCCGCCGGCTACAAGCCCGGCGAGCAGATTTCCATCGCCATCGATCCCGCCGCGAGCGAGTTCTACGACCGTGCGTCGAAGAAATACGTCTTCAAGAAATCGGACAAATCCTCCCGCACCTCCGAGCAGATGATCGATTTCTGGGCGAATTGGGTTCGCCAATATCCCATCGTCTCCATTGAAGACGGCCTCGCCGAGGACGATTGGGAAGGCTGGAAGCTGCTCACGCAGCAACTAGGGAAGAAGATTCAGCTCGTCGGCGACGATATCTTCGTCACGAATCCGAAAATCTTCGCCCGCGGCATCTCCGAAGGCATCGCCAACGCGATCCTCATCAAGTTGAATCAGATCGGCAGCGTGAGCGAAACCGTCGAAGCCGTCGAGATGGCGCGCAAAGCCAAATACGCCTCGATCATCTCGCACCGCTCCGGCGAAACTGAAGACGCCTTCATCGCCGACTTCGCCGTTGCGATGGGCACGGGCCAGATCAAGACGGGCTCCGCTTCCCGCACCGACCGCATCGCCAAATACAACCAGCTCCTCCGCATCGAGGAAGAACTCGGCTCCGCCGCGCGCTTCCCCGGCCGCTCCGCTCTCGCAACGAGATGAAGTCATTCCGGCGATTTCTGCAACGCATGCCGTTCTACACCGCGTATAAATCCCTCAGCCACTATCCCGACTACTGGTATTGGAAGCTTCGCCCTCATCCCGTGCGCTCTCCTCATCTCCTGAAGCAGCGCACGGTGCTCGAATATGCCAAGAAATTCGGTCCGCGTGTTTTCGTCGAAACCGGCACCTACTACGGCGAAATGGTCGCCGCCGTGAAAGATCACTTTGATCGCATCTACTCGATCGAATGCATCCCCGAGCTCGCCCGGCAAGCCACGCGCCGCTTCGAACGCGATCCGCGCATCCGCATCCTCGAAGGAGATAGCGCCATCGTGCTTCCCGAACTCTTAAAGTCCCTCGCCGAGCCCGCTCTCTTCTGGCTCGACGCCGGCTACTGGGGTTGGGAGCACCTGCAGCGCGATCCCGAGCGACTCTTCGCCGAAGTGGAAGCCATCCTCAACCATTCTGTAAAGGGCCTCGTCATCCTCATGGACGACGCGCGCATGCTCAACGGCCAGAACGGCGCCCTCACGTTCCCCGAGTTCCAATCTCGCGTCGCCAGCCGTTTCCCCGACCGCACCGTCGAAGTGCGGCACGACATCGTCCGCATCACTCCCCGCCCGCTTCCTGCTTCCTGACTATCATCCCGCCAGCCCTGAGGCCGATCATTGCGGACGAAGGGAACCGCGCCGCGTTTTGTGCGGATGAGGGTGCGCGGTGTTTGCGTCCCGGATGGTGTTGCGGGAAGGGATCTGCTTTTTCTGCTCTGTCATGCCCCTGTTCTACAAACCTCCTGGCCGCAACGTCCCTTGTGACCCAGGTCACATAAACAGGTGACATTCGTCACGGTAGGCAACGCATGTCCGGTGCAACCTGAGCCCGGAACACAACATAAGGCATCGCAGGAGTTCCGGCATGAGCCAAACAACACAAACGACAATGGACATCGAAGCGCAAATCCCGGGCACCTATATTTTCGATGGGCACGCGGCCATGAAGGGATACGCCCTCAACAAAATGTGCTTCTCGTTCAACAAGGCCGAGAACCGCGCGGAATTCCTCAAGGACGAAGACGCCTACTGCACCAAGTACGGCCTCAACGACGAGCAGCGCAAGGCCATCCACGACCGTAACGTCTTGGCCATGATTCATGCCGGCGGATGCATCTACTACCTGGCGAAGTTTGCCGGAATCTTTCACCTGACGGTGCAGGACGTGGGCGCGCAGCAAACCGGCATGACCGTCGAAGAATTCAACAAAATGCTCAAATCCCAAGGAGACTGACCATGGCACGCGTCGTTGGTGGACTCACCACATCGCACATCCCGGCAATCGGGAACGCGGTACCCAGAGAAAAGGAACTGCTCGACGACCCGTACTGGAAGCCGTTCTTTGACGCCTACCCGCCGGCCCGGGCGTGGCTGCAAAAGGTCAAACCCGATGTGGCCGTCGTCATCTACAACGACCACGGCCTGAACTTCTTTCTCGACGCAATGCCCACCTTCGCGGTTGGGGCGGCCTTCAAGTACCAACATGCCGACGAGGGCTGGGGGATTCCGACGATTCCGCCGTTCGAGGGCGATCCGGAACTTTCCTGGCACATCATCGAGTCCCTGGTGCACGACGAATTCGACATCGTCTCCTGCCAGGAGATGCTTGTGGACCACGGTTTCACGGTCCCCATGTCGCTGTTCTGGCCGAACAACTCCTACGGCGGCATCAAGACGATTCCGGTGTGCATCAACACGGTGCAGCACCCGCTGCCTTCGCCGCTCCGCTGTTTCAAGCTCGGGCAGGCGATCGGTCGCGCCATCGAATCCTATCCCAAGGATCTCAAGGTAGTGGTGCTGGGCACTGGTGGCATGTCTCACCAGCTCGACGGTGAGCGCGCCGGCTTCATCAACAAGAAATTCGACCTGCTCTGCCTCGACAAGATCGTGAACGAGCCGGAAGTCCTGACCCGTTATTCGATCCACGAACTGGTGCGCGAGGCGGGTGCGCAGGGTGCGGAATTCATCCTCTGGCTGGCTATGCGCGGCGTACTCCACGGCAAAGTGACGAAGATCCACAGCAGCTATCACGTTGCCGTTTCCAACACGGCGACGGGTCTTCTGGTCCTGGAGAACGCGGCCTAGCAAGCCTGAGATGATGCGGGGGATTCGCGGACGAATAGTAGTATAGGCCCCTTCAGCACGTCCGCGAATCCCCTCTTTTCCCCGCCGGCGCCGTCCACGAGCGCCCCACTACCCTCAATTTGTCATCCCGAGCGCGCTGTTTGCGTCCCGAACGAATCTGCGGGACGAGGGATCTGCTCTTGCCTTTGGGGTTCTCGGTGACCTCTGCGCGGCCTCTGTGTCCTCTGTGTTAGAGCCCCTTGTCTTGGCAGCTCTCTGCGATCTCGGCTTCCCTGCCCTGAGTTCTGCGGCGAAAGGGTGCGGTGAGTGTCTTCAAGGCTGGTCCGTCGAGAGGTTTTCTCTGTGACCTCCGTCCGGCCTCTGTGTCCTCTGTGTTAGAGCCCCTTGTCTTGCCAGCTCTCTGCGATGTCTGCGCCTCTGCGATGAGTCTCTTCAATAGTTTGCTTCTGTTCGCACCAATCACTCGGGTCTATAATCCGCAGGGCCGCAAGGTCAAAACGAAGTTCCCGGCCTCGGCCGGGTCATAAGGAGAACTGCGATGAAACTTTACGCCGTCATCATGGTGGGACTTGTTGGGCTCCTCGCTTCGCCGCTCTTGAGCCGGGGCCAGGCTCCGGCTCCGCCGGCTCAAGCACCGACTCAGGCGCCGGGCATCAGCGACGCGATTCGGCAGCAGTACAACACCGTAAAGAACAACCTCCTGAAGGCGGCGGACAAAATGCCCGACGACGGCTACGCTTTCCAGCCCACTCCCGAAGAGCGCACCTTCGGGGGATGGATCGCCCATGTCGCCGACGCTCAGACCAACGGCTGCTCGCGAGCCCTCGGCACGCCGAAGACTCCCAGCGCCGGATCGAAGACGACGAAGGCTGATCTCGTCGCCGCCCTCAAGGATTCCTTCGACACCTGCGATGCCGCCTATGCCGCGCTGACCGACGCGAATGCCGGCGACCCCATACAAAGCTACCGCGGACCAACGCCGCGTCTCGCCGCCCTCGCTGGCAACATCGAGCACGACAACGAGTGCTACGGCAGCATCGCCGTCTACTTGCGCCTCAAGGGCATCGTCCCGCCCTCCAGCGAAAACATGCCACGTAGATAGCGTGCCCGCTAGCGCCGCCGCGCGCGCAAATATAGCTCACCCCCCGCTTGCCGGGGTGAAGTGACTCGATCTGGCGTCTCCAGCTTACTTGCATTCTTTACACCAACAACCACTTGCAACGCCCATCCCTTCTGCTAACGTAATTCGTGATGATGGAATGCTCAAAACTCGGAGACGGCCGAAGGCAAAACGTGGCGGGTCAGCTCCTATGCCAGAGAGGGCTCCGTACCTCTTCACCGGGTACATGCCTACAATTTTCTAATCGGAAAATCCAATTATTAGAATCCAATCTAAATCACTGAAAACAAAGGAAAGCGATGCTCGCTAATCGAGAAATTTTGAGAGGTCGGCGATTTCCCGTTTCGAGAGACGCACGCAGCCTATGAGCAAGCGCCCGCGACCCATCATCCTCACCGTGCTCGACGGCTGGGGCTACCGCGCGGAGACCAAGGGCAACGCCATCGCCCTTGCAAGAAAGCTGACGATGCGACGAGCATCGGCATCCCGAGCGAGCAACGCGAGCCGAGGGACCTCTCTTGCTTGCGCGCCGAGGAATCATGAGTAAGCAACCTAAGCCCATCATCCTCACCGTCCTCGACGGCTGGGGCTACCGCGCCGAGACCAAGGGCAACGCCATCGCCCTCGCGCGCAAGCCCAACTACGACCGCCTCCTGAAAGAGTTCCCCAACACGCTGATTCACACCTCGGGTCCCTACGTCGGCCTGCCCGAAGGACAGATGGGTAACAGCGAAGTCGGCCACCTCAATATGGGCGCCGGCCGGATCGTGCAGATGGACATCACGCGCGTCGATCAGCTCATTGCGAGCGGAGAATTCTTCCGCCAGCCGCTGCTCCTCGAAGCCATGGAGCGCGGTCGCTCGCGACACTTGCATCTGCTCGGCCTCGTCAGCGACGGCGGCGTCCATTCTCACCTCCAGCACCTCTTCGCGCTCCTGCGCATGGCGCGCGAGAACAAAGTCCAGAACGTCTTCGTCCACTGCTTCATGGACGGCCGCGACACGCCGCCCGAAAGCGGCATCGACTACCTTCGAGCCCTTGAACAAAAGATGCGCGAATACGGTGTCGGCCAAATCGCCAGCGTCAGCGGCCGCTACTACGCCATGGACCGTGACAATCGCTGGGAGCGCATCGAAAAAGCCTACCGCGCGATCGTCCACGGCGATTCCGAAGTGAAGTCGAGCGACCCGATCGCGGTGATGCGCGCGAGCTACGAAAAAGGCGTCACGGATGAATTCGTCATTCCGGCCGTGATCACCACGCAGGCTGCTCCCGGAAAACCCGCCGTCCCGCGCGGCCTGATTCGCGACGACGATGCCGCGATCTTCTTCAACTTCCGCGCCGACCGCGCCCGCCAGATGACGCGCGCCCTCGTCGAGCCCGGCTTCAAGGAGTTCGCCGATCCGTCGCGGCCGAAAAACCTCGTCTACGTCGCGATGACGCAATACGAAAAAACCTGGCCGTGGCTGCGCTACATTCTCGCGCCCCAGAAGCTCGAGCACATCCTCGCCAACGTCTTCGCCGAGCTCGATTTCAAAAACCTGCGCGTGGCCGAGACGGAGAAATACGCGCACGTCACCTACTTTTTCAATGGCGGCGTCGAGAAGCCGTTTCCCGGCGAGGAGCGCATCCTCGTGCCTTCACCGAAAGTCCCGACATACGACCTGAAGCCCGAAATGTCCGCCGCGGGCGTCGCGGACGCCGTGATTCATGCGGTCGAAAAAGGCAATTTCGACGCCATTATCATGAACTTCGCGAACGCGGACATGGTCGGGCATTCGGGAAAGCTCGAAGCAACGATCAAGGCTTGCGAGACCGTGGACGAATGCCTCGGCAGAATCTTTCAGGCGCTCCGTCCTCGGGGTGGCGCTTGGATCATCACCGCCGACCACGGCAACGCCGAAACGATGATCGATCCCGTCACCGGCGGCCCGCACACGTACCACACCACGAACCCCGTGCCCTTCATCCTCGTCACCGACGATGGTCGCGTGCAGTTGCAGCCCGGCGGCTCACTGCGAGATATTGCCCCCACGCTGCTCGGCGTCCTCGGCGTCCCCGAGCCGCGCGAGATGACCGGCCACGATCTGAGAAGGAACACCAAATGATCCCCTGCCACCCGGCTCCGCGTTCGGCGGTAAGATATTCCGGGGGGAAGATATGCCTGTAGCCGTACAGGATGAAATGAACGTCTACGAATCGGCCGAAGCCCGCTTCGAAACCGCGGCTCAAAAACTCAACCTCGAACAGGGCCTCTACCGCTACCTCAAATATCCCGAGAAGGAAATCACCGTCTATATACCGGTCGCGCTCGATAGCGGCCAGATCGAGGTATTCACCGGATATCGAGTGCTGCACTCTACCGTGCGCGGGCCGGGCAAGGGCGGCATCCGCTTCGCCCCGGACGTCTCGCTCGACGAAGTTCGCGCTCTCGCGGCCTGGATGACCTGGAAATGCGCTGTCGTCAACGTTCCTTTCGGCGGCGCAAAGGGCGGCGTGATCTGCGATCCCGCGAAGCTCTCGAAGGCCGAGCTCGAACGCGTCACGCGTCGCTATACAGCCGCCTTGTGCGACTGGTTCGGGCCCGAGCGCGATATTCCCGCGCCCGACATCGGCACGAACGAGCAGATCATGGCCTGGGTGATGGACACCTATTCGATGCACGTGCGCCAGGCCACCACCGCCGTCGTCACCGGCAAGCCTCTGGATTTGGGCGGCTCCCAAGGACGCAGGGAAGCGACCGGCCGCGGGCTGATGATCTGCTGCAACAAAGCGATCGCGAAACTCAAGATGAGGTGCGATCGTTGCCGCGTCATCATCCAGGGTTTCGGCAACGTCGGCTCGCAAAGCGCTCTCCTGATGCACGAAGCCGGCTACAAGATCATCAGTGCAGCCGACGTGCACGGCGGGCTCTACAACGAGAACGGGCTCGACATTCCGAAACTGTATGAATGGGTCTACGTGCTGCGGAAACCGCTGCCGGAATTTGCCGGCGGCGAGAAAGTGTCCTCGCAGGAAATTCTTTTCCGCCCCTGTGACATCCTCGTGCCCGCGGCGACCGAAAATCAGATCACGTCGCAGAACGCGCATCGCCTGAACTGCCGCATTCTCTGCGAAGGCGCCAACGGCCCCACCACGGCTCCCGCCGACGCGATCATCGAGCAAAAAGACATCTTCATCGTCCCGGACATTCTCGGAAACGCCGGCGGCGTCACGGTCAGCTATTTCGAATGGGTGCAGGACCGCCAGGGATTCTTCTGGCGCGAAAGTGAAGTGAACGAACGTCTCCAGGACGTCATGGAGCACAGCTTCGACCAGGTCGTGCTTTACGCCCAGGCGCACGGTGTGAACAATCGCATCGCCGCCTACATCGTGGCGATCGACCGGGTAGCTCGGGCCTTGAAATTGCGGGGCTTCTACGCGTAAACTACGCGCCGCTCCAGTCCCCGCCACGGAGGCGAACGTGGTTCCTGACTCGATAACGCACGGGGCTGTAAAAACGGAAGAAGAACATCGCAGCGATCTCTGCACCGCCGGCCGGTTGGTCTACGAGCGCGGCTTGGTCGCCTCGACCGACGGGAATATGTCGGTGCGGCTCGGCCCGGATCGCATCCTTACGACGCCCACCTGCATGAGCAAAGGCATGATGACCCCGGAAGACATGGTCATCACCGATCTCACCGGGCAGCGGGTGAGCGGAACGCGCAAGCCCTCATCCGAGCTTCCCATGCACCTGCTGATCTACCGGCTCCGGCCCGATGTGAACGCCGTCTGCCACGCGCATCCTCCCACCGCAACGGGCTATGCGGCGGCCGGCATTGCACTCGACAAACCGATTCTTTGCGAACTGGTGATCGGCCTGGGATGCATCCCCGTTGCGCGCTATGGCACGCCGGGAACTTCCGAGCTGGCGGCGGCAATCGAGCCGTTCGTGCGAGGCCACGACGCGATTCTGATGGCGAATCACGGCGTCGTGACCTACGGGCCGGACCTTCTCACCGCGTTCCAGCACATGGAAACCACCGAGCACTTCGCGCGTGTGGCGCTCGTGACGGAGCTTCTCGGCAAGCAGAACGTGCTCTCGAACGCGGACGTCGAGAAACTGAACGTCGCGAAAGTTCGTTACGTTGCGGGCGCGCAATCCGCGGATGGCGCGAATGCCCGAGGCGGCGCTGCTTCCGACAGCAGCGAAGGCGAGCGCGTGACGCTCACGCGCCGCGAGCTCGAGTCGCTGATCGACGAGGCCGTCCGAAGGGACCGCACCCGCCGCTAGCGCCGCCTTCGCCGCGAAGCGCTACTCCGCGATCTGGATGTAGCGCATCTTGCCGCTGAAGTGAATTTCCTTGATTTGACTGTTCTCGGTCACAATCTTCGAATAACTTGGCTTGCTGGTTTCATCTTTCCACTGCACCGGGGCTTCGGCGACCATCTTGCCATTTCGTTCGAGCGTGACCTTGGAGTCGTCCGCCGAGATCCGATACGTTCCCGGCTCGATCTGTTTGCCGCCCAACGTGGCGGCATTGAGAATATCCAGGGTTGTGGTGGTTGCTTTCGAGTCTTTCGCGTAGGCGCCGCGTGCCGCAATCGGCACCGCAATTGCCAGTGCGACGAAAACGAACAGCACAAAACTCAGCGGACGTCGGGACATGGTCTGATTCCTCCTCGAATCGGGTTTTCCGGCGTGCACCGCAATTAGACGGCGCAGCATTCGCTCGGAAAGCAGAGATACGCACGCAGCGAACAAATTGTTCGAGTCATTACTACAAGCGTCTGTTAAATCTTCTAACCGATTCAAATTTTGCCAGCTATCCGGAACTAGCGATGAATTCGGCGATGTACCAATTTTCGTATAACAACAATTCGGAATTCCGTACGGGCGAAATTTGACGATGGAACCGTTCGGGGCGGCCAGCATGCTGTCCGTTTGACACTCTCGCGGCGCTAATCAATAATCGCTGGACATGATCGGCTCACTCCGCGGCAAGCTCACCGAAAAACGTCCCAACCAGATCCTGCTCGACGTCGGCGGCGTGGGTTATCAAGTGCAGATTCCCCTTTCGACGTTCGCGGGTCTCGGCGCGCTGCACGAGGAAACCACGCTCCTGATCCACACGCACGTGCGCGAGGACCAGTTCTCGCTCTACGGCTTCCTGACGGCGCGCGAAAAGCAGTGCTTCGAGCTGCTGATTTCCGCTTCCGGCGTAGGACCGGCTCTCGCGCTGAAGATTCTTTCGGGCATGGGCATCGAGGAACTGGTCCCGGCAATTCGCAAAGGCGACCTCGTGCAACTGGTGCGCATTCCGGGCGTGGGACGGAAGACGGCCGAGCGGATCGTGGTCGAATTGCGCGATAAACTAGCCGTGGTGGACGTCGCCGAGGCGGGAAAACCCGCGACACGGTCGCAGCTAGAGTCCGACGTCGCTTCGGCGCTCGTGAACCTCGGCTACGACGCGCGTTCCGTCGAGAAGGCCATCGAGAAGTCGCGGGGCGCGAGCGGCGGCGATTTCGAGAGCCTGCTGCGCGCTTCGCTTCAAATTCTGGGAAGCTCGTCGATGCAGAAGAGAGCGCACGCGGGCGGGGAGTCGTAGATGCCGGAAGCGAGGAGAATGCCGGAGGGGCGAAATCGAATCGTTTCGGGCAAGGCGTTCGACGAGGACGCGCGCATTGAGGCCAGCGTCCGCCCGGCAAATTTCGGCGACTACATCGGGCAGGACCGCGTGAAGGAGAACTTGCAGATCGCAGTGGAAGCGGCGCGGGCGCGCGGCGAAGCGCTTGACCACGTGCTGCTCTACGGCCCGCCCGGACTCGGCAAGACCACGCTGGCGCAGATTCTGGCGAACGAAATGGGCTCGTCGATCAAGATCAGCTCGGGGCCGCTGCTCGAAAAGAAGGGGGATATGACGGCGGTGCTGACGTCGCTCGATCCGCGCGATTTTTTCTTTCTCGACGAAATCCATCGCCTGCAACCGGCGCTCGAAGAAATCCTCTATCCGGCGATGGAGGATTTTCGTGTGGACCTGATCATCGGCCAGGGGCCAGGCGCGCGCGTTCATCCGTATCAACTGAACCGGTTCACGCTGATCGGCGCGACGACGCGCGCGGGACTGATCATGGCGCCGCTGCGTTCGCGGTTCGGCATCGTTCACCGGCTGGAGTTTTACACGGCGGAAGACCTGGAACGAATCATCACGCGATCCGCCAAGATTCTGGGCATCACGATCGACAAAGAGGGCGCGAACGAGATCGCACGGCGCAGCCGCGGGACGCCGCGCGTGGCGAACCGGCTGCTGCGGCGCGTCCGCGACTATGCGGAGGTGCGCGCGAAAGGGCACATCACGCTCGGAGTCGCGCGCGACGCACTGAAAATGCTCGGCGTGGACGAGCACGGCCTCGACGACGTGGACCGCAACCTGCTGCTGACGATCATTCAGAAGTATTCGGGCGGGCCGGTGGGACTCAACACGATTGCGGCGTCGCTGAGCGAAGAAGAAGACGCCATTGAAGAAATCTACGAGCCGTACCTGATGCAGCTTGGTCTGCTCGACCGCACGCAGCGCGGGCGCGTCGCCACGGCGCTCGCGTACAAGCATTTCGGCATGCAAGAGCCCCGCCGACAGCCGGGACTGTTTTAGTTTTGTCGATGCCCGGTTATTTCCCTGCCGAACTGGAATACATGGCGTAGTTTGCGAATGTAACCAGGGCAGTTACGACGGCCAAGCCCACAACGGAATAGATAATCACCATCACCAATTCATGGCGTTTCTCGACGACCCATCGTCTGTCCATCATTTCCTCCTGCCTCGCGCGTCGTACCATGAGAGTCGTACGGGCGGACAGGTGTCCGCTTACGAATGCACCGACGATTCTTATAGCGCGGGAGGGTGAAACAAATCTGTCTGATTTTGGACACTCCTGAGATTCGTCTTTTCGAGTTATTCACCCTCAGTCTGGTGGGGCGCGGCGTGAATTTCGGAGCCCTATCCATGGCCGACAACCTGTGGCAAGCTATTGGGCATGGGAAACAAGGACGCACACAGACGCGAAGTCAAGAAACCGAAGAAGAAGAAACCTAAACCCGAAGCCTTCAGCCAAGCCGCCGCACGGATATTGAGAGAGGCGCCCAAGAGCTAGCGCAATGCTTTTGGCGCTGGTTCTCGATCGGGGGCCCTGGAAGCGGGACTGCGGGGAAACAGCGATCCGCCATCCATTGGTGGTGGGCTCGGCCCTTCTTTCAACTCTCCTTTGTTAACTCTGAACTATTGACTCTGGCTCTCAACGGCTGCCCCTGCAGTCCGCGACGCAAAGGATTATTTCCGCATCCCCAGGAAAACGCTTTAGAGTTTCGCTGGCGCTGCGTGCGAAAATGCGTGCTGGCTCCAGAAAAGATGATTCTCATTCAGCTTATCGCGGCGGTGAAGCCGACGGCAGCGCGAAGCGTGCGGCGCTGGCTCTTTCACCTCGGCGGCTTAGGACTGATCCCCCTTGGGCTCCTCGACAGCTCGATCATTCCGCTTCCGGGCAGCATGGATGTGGTGACGATTGTTTTGTCCGCGCGCCAGGAGGATTTGTGGCTTTATTACGCATTGATGGCGACGTTGGGTTCGGTGATTGGGGGCTTTGTCACATACCGGCTGGCCCGCAAAGGAGGAAAGGAAACGCTCGAACGGAGGTTTTCGCGCCAGCGAGCGGATAAGGTTTACAAGATCTTTGGGCGATGGGGGTTCGGCGCCATCTCCGTTTCTGCTTTGCTGCCGCCGCCTGTGCCCATGGTTCCATTTCTGCTTGCCGCGGGCACCATGCAATATCCCATAAGAAAGTTCCTGGCCGCGCTCACGCTGGGCCGAGTCGTCAGATACACGATCCTGGCCTACGTGGCCGCGCGCTATGGACGGCACATCATCAAGTTCGTCACGGTGCACGCCGTCGCATTGGCAGCCATCGGGCTTCTGATTGCCGCTGCCCTTGTGGTTTTGTTTTTCATGGTCTTGCGCGGAAGTAAGAGCAAGAAGCGGACAGCGAGTTGAGGTAGACGTTTCTTCTGAAGGGATCAAATTACATTCAATCAGGCTAAGATCGCACGTCGATGAAGACGGTTTATCTATCGCTGGGATCGAATATCGGGGATCGCGCGGGGAATATCGCGCAGGCGATCAAGGCGCTGGGCGCGCGCGGCGTGCGCGTGAAGCGGCAGTCGTCGCTTTACGAGACGGAGCCGGTGGACGTGCGCGGCGGGGGCTGGTTTTTGAACTGCGTAGTCGAGGCGGAAACCGACATGATGCCGCGGCAACTGATGAACGCGCTGCTCGCAATCGAGCGGTCGCTCGGCCGGCAGCGCCGGGAGATCGCCGAGGGGCCGAAAGACCCGCGGACGATCGACATGGATATTCTGTTCTTCGGGTCGAGCGTGCTGCACATGCCGGGGCTCGAGATTCCTCATCCGAGGATGGCGGAGCGGCGATTCGTGCTCGTCCCGCTGGCGGAGATCGCTCCGGACGTAGAGCATCCCGTATTCAAGCAGACCATCGCGCAGCTTCTTGCCGGCACGCCGGATCGGAGCCAAGTGCGCGCATGGAATCCGGCAACAAAAGTGTAGGCGCGGATCGCCGCTGCAAAGAGGGAACCTTCGGTCGCTTCACTCCTTCAGGATGTCCTCGTCGGATCGTCAGGTACGGCGGTGGCAGGCGGCGCAAGAACGAGGATAGGAGAGATCCCTCGGCGGGCTGCATGCGCCCGCCTCGGGACGGCCAGATTTTTCCATCGCGCCAACGTTATCGCTCTGCGACGCGGAGCCAGTGAAGCGTGAGCGGCCGAGGAGCAAGAGCGTCGAGCTCGATCTCGGTCAGATGACCCACGGACTGCTGGCTCCAGCGGTATACGCCGGGCTCCGTTTCTTCGCGGAGATGACCGGTAGCAGGACGCAGGAAATCGCGGGCATCGTCGAGCGAAGCGGTCTCGCGCACGGCGGGCCGCGTGAGCGCCTCGACAACGTAGCTGCGGAGCAGCTTGGGCCAGTAGGTCTCAAAGAGCTGCGACGAAGCGAAGATGTCGCTCCAGGCGACGTCGTCGCCGAAGGCAACAACCACCCCGACGACGCGCTCGCCTTTCAGCCCCGACGTGGCGCGATCGAAGCGCCGCTGGATCTCGTCCGTGAAGCTTTCCACGGAAGTCCTGACCGCGGGCGACTGATAGATCTTCCGATACGACTGCGTCGGAGCCTCCGAGGTGATCACGCCCTGTACCGCACGCGACGAAAGAGGAATGCTTGTGACTGCCCCGCCCGAAACGCCACCGGCTTGGCTTTCGACGGTAACCGCTTCGCTTTGGCCAACGGGCTTTGCTTCGCCGCGCACGGCAGCCCAGACCTGGACTTGGTCCTGCTCGACGGCGGCCTTTTCGCGGACGCTCGGATGGACCATCGTCTCGGCGGCGACGAATTGGTCCGAGCCGCCGGTCCAGCGGCCGTGCTCGACGCAGAACACATCGAGCGGCAGTGGCGGTGCGCCGACGGGCACGATGCGGTCCTTGCCGATGATGCGGTCCTGCTTGCCGCCGGAGACAACTTCGCCGGCGAGAAGCAGGAGCGGGCGCTTGCCGCGGTTGACGAGGACGAGCTGATTGACCTGCGAGCCGGTGGAAATGATCGGCACGGGCGAGCCGTCGCGCGTGCGGTGGAGATATGCGCCCTGCTCGCTGACAATCGCGTCCCCTGAAGTCAGCGCTTCATCGAGGGTTTCGAAGTCACTGGTATCGGCGTCTTGCGCCGAGACGACGGGGAAGATGGTGAGGTTTCCGTACGTAACGGGCGAGGCGAGCCGCCAGTTCTGGGGCCCCGGCTGGGTCGTCCGCCCAGCCGAAGCGCTGATACGGGGCCCGAAATCGGGCTTCAGGATCGCCGCTCCCACAAGAATCAAAATGGCCGCAGACAGAATCGAAAGCGTGTTCCTCCGGTTAATCCGCATGGTTCCCTCCTTCGCCGCCGACGGGATCGGACACCGCCGAGCGCGCGCATTCATGGTGAGAACGAACGAGGGGAGATTTCTTGCGGGATTTCGGGGAAAAATCTGGGCGACGGCGGGCGCGACAGCAGCGCCCCACAAGGCAATGGCAACTGGCATCCTACTACAGGCTGGAGCCTGGGGCCCTCTCTTTCTGGCGCTTCTTGCGCTGCTCCTCTTCTTCTTCCGTACGCTCGAATTCGTGCATCTCCTCTTCGCTCATCTGGTAGTCCTCGCGGGAGGCGAACATGGCCCCGTCGCGCGCGTGGCGCGAGGAGCCAATGTCCCGGCGGCGCCTTTTCCCTGCGGCGAAGCCGCCGATGCTGCGGATCGGTTCCGCGATCGCGCCAGCCTCGACCAGAAGTTCGCTTACTTTCTCGAGGAAGTCGTGGAGATGATAAGGCTTGCCGGAGTAAGGCAGGCCTTCTCCTTCGAGCATGGGCTGGACGGCCTTTGCCAAATGCAATGGCACCAGAAACAGGACGCGAATGTGCTTCCGGGTGGTCGCTGCTCCTTCCGGGGCCGCTTCGGCGCGGGCCAGCTCCCTGAGCGTGGCAAACAGGGGTCCACGCGTTTCGGCCACCGCTACGTTGACAATGGCGAGGTTCCAATTGCCGGTGGCCAATTCCGTCAGGGCTTGCGATGCGAGGGGCACGATCCGGACGCGCCAGCCCTCGGAGTCAAGGATGTGTTTGAGCGCGCGCTGGCTGGTGATGTCGTCGTCCACGATCAGGATGCCTACTTGGTCCACGACGCTCTCCCTGGGCTTCTTTCAGTTTATCGGCAGCAGGGTAAACAGTGTTGAACGGGCTACGGCCGCGTTCCAGGCCGGAGGCTGTACCGCGGTACAGGCGAATTAAAAGCGAAGAATAGTTCTTGACATGGCGAATAAAAGGCGAATATAGTTTGCCGGTGCGGCGAGGCTGCCAATGGCCACTTCTCCCATACTTCGAGCGAACCCGGCGACGCTTCGGCGGAGGCCGGCCCGCGCGAAAGAGACCAGTCTCACCCTATTCCCCACAGCCGCTTGCCACGGCACTTGTGAGTCCCCGAACGGTGCTTCCGCGCCCCCTCCGGTACCTGCCCGGAGTGAGAAGCCCGCGACGGAACTGGTCGGCATTGCGCGCCTCGCCGCATCCTCCCCTCGCGCGGAAGCCAAGCGCGGGACGGAGTATTTCCTGCTGCCCGTCAAGTCGATCCTGAACGAGTGCCATTCGGAACGGGTGCCCTTTCGCTGGACCGTGAATCCTTATCGCGGGTGCGAATTCGGCTGCCGCTACTGCTACGCGCGGTACACACACGAGTACATGGAGCTCGACGGCGCGGATTTCGAATCGAAAATCTACGTGAAGAAGGACGCGGGGGCGCTGGCGGAGCGCGACCTTTCGCAGGAAGCGATCTGGGGCGAGCACATTGCCATCGGCACGGCGACCGATCCTTATCAGCCGGCGGAGCGCGAATTCGGCACGACGCGCGCCATTCTCGAAAAGATGGCGGTGCGCGAAGGGCTGAGCCTTTCGATCACGACGAAGTCGGATCAGGTGGTGCGCGACATCGATCTTCTGCGGCGAATCTCGGAGCGATCGTCGCTGACGATCCACATGACCGTCACGACGCTGCGCGCGCGCCTGGCGCGGCTGCTCGAGCCGCGAGCGCCGCGGCCGGACCTGCGACTCGAAGCCGTGCGAAAGCTGCGCGAGGCGGGCATCGCTGTCGGAGTGAATGCGATGCCGATTCTGCCCGGCCTTACCGATCGCGAAGTCGATCTCGATGCGCTGGTGCGGGCCGCGCGCGACGCGGGTGCGCAGTGGATCGGGGCGGCCGTGGTCTTCCTGATGCCGGCTTCGTGGAAGTCATTCATGACGTTCCTCGAAGAGAAGTTTCCGCGGCTGGCGCGGCAGTATCGCGATTGGTTCCGGGGATACGGGAATGCGCCGGAGGAATATCGGCGAGAGATTGCCGCTCGCGTAGAGAATCTGCGACGAAAGTATGGCATCGGCTCGCGCCCGTTCGGGCCTCTGGAAGCGCCCGGGCGGGCCTGGCGATCGCCGCAGATGCAACTCGACTGGAAGAATGGAGAACAGCTATGCCAAACGTGAAACGTCGAAGGACACGCCGTAGAAGTGCGAAGCCTGTAGCGCCGAATCCTGTAAGCACTGCCGCCACAACCGAGATCAAACCACCGCGAGGCGTGAAATTGAAAACTGTATCCGACGTTACAATGCTTTTCGCGCTGCTGTGTCTTGGGGCATTCCTTGCCGGGCGCCCTCCGATTTCCGCAGCAGGACCCGACGCGAAGCCGGCCGCCAAGGAGACTATTCATGTTCCTCGGACTAAGAACCGCCGTGTACCTGGTGCAAGACCTCAACAAGGCCAAAGACCGGCGAGGGAATCCTGGTCGGAACAATTCACGACCCGTTCGGAAACATTCTGGGCGTGATCCAGAATCCGAATTTCAAAATCGAAGCGAACTGAGCACGTCCACGCTAGGGCACGATGATGCGGGGAGCCTCTTTCGTCGCCTCCGTGGGAAGCGGAAAGCGGACGCGCAGGAAATCGAGGAATGCTCGGGAGCGCGGCCGGCCGTTGGTCTCCTGCTTGCCGACGCGCAGCAGAAAAACCAGCAAGTGAAAAACATCTGAGTCCTTGAGCGCGGGCAAGCCCGCGCGCCCAGCTTCACTCTTGCGGAAATCCTGTAGGAACTGATTGATCTGGCCGTAGAGGGCCCGGGCCAGGTGTGCGTCCGGCAGGCGCTCGTAGTAGATGCCCGTTCCGAGCGTGCGATAGGTCTCGGCGAGGGCTTCTATCGCCGCAAAGACGGCGCCGTCGGTGAGTTCCCTGTTCTGAATCTGGAAACCCAGGACGGTCGTCGCAACGCCGCCGATCACGGGCCATCGCTCGTAGACGAAATCCACCGGAACGCTGATGTCGCGGTAGGGCAGACCCTCGCCGGAAACCGGCTTGCGATGCTCGGATTCGTAGCGATGTGCTGCAACCAGATGCGGGCAGTCCGGCGGGCAATCGATCGTGACTTCGCGCTCGCGGCCGCAGCAAACGGCGCAGATTTTCTCGCCCTTCGCGGGGCAAAACCGCTTCGGCGGGCGCTTCTCACAGATCGGACAGCTCATCCGGACCCTCACGTTTCAGGCAAATTCCAACAACCAAAGCAACCAGACTACGGGAAGAAAAAGCCGGCGGCAAGGGCCGGGCGAAAGCTGGGAAGGCCTGACTAAGCGGTTGCGCTGGTGCCCGCCGTTGCAGGACGCTTTTCGAGGGCGGCGACGTGCTGCAAGATCATCTCGACAACGTGCTCGTCGCCGAATTTCGAGTTGATCATAATGTTGTACAGCGAGCGCAGCGGCCATTCCTTGTTGAAGTAGTGGCGGATGAAAGAAGCGCGCTCGCGGTCGATTTCATCGATCAACTGGATGGCTTCCTTTTCCGACTTGCCGATCGATTTCAGCCGGCGGACTTTTTCGTCGACCGGCGCGTAGACGAACACGTGGAATGCGTCCAGACGGTTCCGCAGGATATAGGGCGCGCCGCGGCCGACCACCACACAATTGCCGCGCTGGGCGACCTCCTCGATCACTTTCTCGAGAGTCGCGAACATATGGTCCGTGTCGAAGAGGCGGGATTCACCGATGGGAAGTGCGCGCTCGTAGCTGCCGCGAGCATACACCTTGAACAGCCGGTAGAGGAGTGAATCGACCCGCTCGTCACAGCGAGCGACCGTATGGTGATCGACGTTGGCCTTGCGGGCGATTTCGGCGGTGAGTTCGCGATCCCAGAATTTCCAGCCGAGGCGCGCGGCGAGGCGCTCGGCGATGGCGGCGCCGCCGCTGCCGTACTCGCGTTCGACGGTGATCACCCGAACCTGCATCGGATTCCCCCGCGCGTCAGTGTACTGCGATCGGGCCGCCTGGCTTCACTTTTTTCATCAGGAACACGAACGGAATCATGACCAGTACGGCTATTCCTACCAGCCAGAAGTTGTCTACATATGCCAGCATCGTGGCCTGTTGGTCAATCATATTTGCAACGAGGGCATATGCCTGGCGCATGGCCTCGGAGTGGCTCGATCCGTGGGCCATCAGAAGGCGGGTGGCAGAGTCGAGCATGGCCTGCAGGTTGCCGTTTCCGGAGTTCACCCGGCCCGAAAGATTGGACTGATGGAACTGGGTGCGGCGGGCGAGCATCGTCGTCACGACCGAGATGCCCACACTACCGCCGATGTTCCGGGCCAGATTGATCAGGCCGGATGCCGCGTTGTTCTTTTCCCTAGGCAGGAAAGCATACGCGACCGTGTTGATGGGCACAAAGAGGAAGGCCAGACCGAGCGTCTGGAACACGCGAGCAGTAGCGGCGGTACGGAAGTCGATTGAAGTATCGAAGCGAGTCATGTGGAACAGGGCGAAGGAAAGCATGCACAGACCAAACAGCAGAAGCCAGCGTGCGTCGTACTTCGAGAGCAGGAAGCCCACGATGGGCATGAACAGCAACAACGCGAAGCCGCCGGGCATCAGCACCAAACCCGCCTTTTCGGCTGTGTAGCCCATCAGCGTTTGCAGGAAGAGGGGCAACAGCACGGTGCTCGAGAGCAAGGCGAAACCCACCATGAACATCAGTAGGTTCGCGACGGCGAAGGAACGCTCGCGGAAAAGACGAAGATCGATGATCGGATCCTTGTGGAACCACTCCCAGAAAACAACCGCAACGAGCGCCGAGACACAAACGATCGTCATGCCGACGATGAAGTGCGAGCCAAACCAGTCATCGCGCTGTCCCTTATCGAGCACGACCTGCAAGCAACCCAAGCCAAGCGCCAGCAGACCCAGGCCGATATAGTCGATTTTGAAACTCGTGCGCTTTTCCTGCTTCAGGTACGGAGGATCGGAAATCAGCATATTCGTGAGAAATAGCGAGAGTATCCCCACGGGGATGTTGATGAAGAAGATCCAGCGCCAGTCGAAATTATCGGTGATCCAACCGCCGAGGGTGGGCCCGATGGCCGGGGCAAGCACGACGGCCATGCCATAGACAGCGAAAGCCATGCCGCGCTGCCTCGGCGGAAACGTATCGGCCAGGATCGCCTGTTCGCTCGGCTGGAGTCCGCCGCCGCCGGCGCCCTGAAGGACGCGAAAGAAGATCAGCGCGTTCAGGCTCGGCGCGAGTCCGCAGAGGAAGGAGCTGAGCGTGAAGAGCGCGACGCACGACATATAGAAACGCTTGCGACCGATCAGCGAGGAGAACCAGCCGCTCAGCGGCAACACGATGGCGTTTGAGACGAGGTAGGACGTCAGGATCCAGGTGCTTTCATCCTGCCCCGCCGAGAGGCTGCCGGCGATGTGGGGCAAAGCGACGTTGGCGACGCTCGTGTCGAGCACTTCCATGAATGTGGCGAGCGTCACTGTGAGGGCGATGATCCATGGGTTGACAGGACTCACCCACCGATCCGCCGCGGGAAACGCCGCAAGAGATGAAGCTGGAGCTTCCGCGCTCACGTGGGTTCACTTCACGTAGACCTTCGGTTCGACGGACATTCCCAATCGAAGATAGTGGTCGGAGTTCTGGCCAGGCTCGAGGACGATTTTCACCGGCACGCGCTGAACCACCTTCACGTAGTTGCCGGTAGCGTTTTCCGGTGGCAGGAGGCTGAGACGCGCACCGCTCGATCCGGCGATGCTGTCCACGTGGCCGTTGTAGGTGCGACTGTTCGCGTCCAGTTTGATCTCCGCGCGCTGTCCGGCGCGCATGTTTTTCAGTTGAGTTTCCTTGAAATCCGCCGTGACCCAAACGTCGTTGAGAGGAACGATGGTAAGCAGTTGCTGACCGGGCTGGACGTTCATGCCGACTTCAACGCTCTTCGTCACGATCCCACTCACTGGCGCAACGATTTTGGTGTACTGAAGGTTCAGTTCGGCTTGTTCCAGGGCGGCCTGTTTTGCCTGGGCGGTGGCGTCGGCGGAACGTGCACGGGCCTTCACCGACGCGACCTGCTGCGGGCCGGTCTGCGAGGAGCGCCAATTCGCTTGCGATTGCGCGAGGCGGGTGCGCGCCTGCGTTACCTGTTGCTCGGCAGCGGCCACCGAGGCCTGCGCTGCCGCTACGGCCGCATCGTCCGCGGCAGCGATCGTTGCTGCCTGATCGTACATCTGTTGAGAAATCTCTTGCTTGGCGACAAGCTGCTTATAGCGGGCGACATCGTCCTGCGCCTTCTTGTCGTTGGCTTGAGCCTCGACAAGCTGCGCCTGAGCAGCGGCAAATTGGTGCTCGGCCACTACAATGCCAGCTTGGGAATTTTGGACGTCGGCTTCGGAGGATGAAATTTGGCTCGACGTGTCCACCGAAGTGACCGGCACGTTGATGTTCATCGATTGTGCGGTGGCCTGGGAATCGGCTAGGGCGGCACGGGCCTGGTCCACGGCAACTTGATAGTCGCGCGGGTCGATCTCGACGAGAACCGTGCCGGCCTCTACGTATTGGTTATCGTCCACGTTGACCTTGGAAACGTAGCCGGGAATCCGCGCGCTGAGGGGCATCAGATGGCCATCCACCTGCGCGTCATCAGTCGATTCGTAGCTCGAAAAATAGCGCCAGGCAAGAATGCCGCCGACCACGAGCACGATCGCGACGATGACGAGGAGAAGGCGCGCGCGAGGATTCGCCTGGAAGAAACCCGGCCGGTGATACTCGGGCGGAGGCGACGCCGAGTGCGTTTCGGTGGCAGAGGACGTCTCAGCGGGCGGATTGGTCGAGGTTTCGACTTCGGTTCTCTGTGCCATGGTCTCAATTTCCTTTGAAGTATTCTTTGACGCCCTCTTCGGCCAGGCCCAGGGCGCGGGCCAGAGAAATCTTTGCGTAGTTATCGGAATAGAGGCTCGAGATGTAGCTCTCGTGGGCGCTCGCGACGGCTTCCTGCGCCTGCACGACTTCGACCGTATCCGTGACGCCCGCGGCGAAGCGATCTCGGGACTGTGTCAGCGTCTGCTCGGCCAGATCGATGTTGCTCTGCGCAACGGCTACCAGCTCTTCCGCAGACTGGAGGTTGAGCAGCGCGGTGCGAACGTCGTCGTCAATTTGCCCGCGCAAATTCTCGAGTCGCTGGCGGCTTTGTTCCAGCCGCGCATTCGCCTCGAGGACGTCGCCGTGGACCTTGCCGCCTTGAAAGATTGGGATGGTCAACGTTCCGCGCACGTCAAACACTCCGTGCGTGTTGAGGTCTTGCTCGGTTCCCGCCACACCGTAATCCGCGCTGAAAGAGAGCGAAGGCAGATAGCCGGCCTGGGCGGATTTCCGTCCATACTCGGCCGCGCGAACGTCCGCGAGCGCGGCCTGAAAATCCGAGCGCGACGCATAGGCGCGCTTGAGCGCTTCGTCCACCGTGAGTCCCGCAAACGGCTCGTACGGCGATTTGTCGGTCAGCTCGAATTCCTGCCCGGGAGCAAGGCCGATCACGCGCGCCAGGGCCAGTTTTTCGATTGCGAAATCATTCTTCGCCTGAATCAACCCTTGCTGGCGTGATTTAAGTTCCACTTCCGCGCGAAGAGCATCGATGGCCGGAGAAGTGCCCGCCTTCACCTGGTCCGAGGCCTGGTTGTAAAGCGCCTGCGCGGTTTTCACTTGCGCGTCCGCCGTTTCGATCCGGGCTTCGTCTGCGATCGCCTGCAGGTAGGTGTAGCCGACGGCGAGGATGACGAGATCGCGCGTGTCTTTGTAGGTGTATTGCGCGGACTTCTCGCTTTGAGACGCCGAGCGAGAATCATTGATGGCCTTCCAATCGAAGATCGACTGGGTCAGATAGGCGCGCGAATCGAAGTATCCAAAAGGTCCGACGACCGTCGGGATCGAGAAGCCCAAACTTGGCGGAAACTTGAAGCTGAAACCGAACTCGGCGAGATCGACTTGGGAACCCTGGACATAAGAAGAGGTAGTGACGTTTGGGAGCAGCGCGCTCAGTTGCTTCCAGCGCTCGCCGCGCGCCGCGCGAACGTCTTCGCCGGAAAGCAGCAGGCCCAGATTCTGCTTCAGACCACGCTGGATGGCATCTTGCAAAGATATCTGAAGGACTCCCGGAACCAGCTTTCCCGGGACGCTGCCCGAAAGTGCACCTTGAGCAGGCGCCGGCGCTCCGGAAACCGAACCTTGTGAAGGCCCTGCCTGCGCCCGCGCAGATCCGGTCGCCAGCGGCACGACGATCGCCAATACGGCACATGAGATTGCGAATCGGGCGATCACGAAATTCCCTCCTTCGGGCCGTTCTAGCTTGGATGAAACACGAGCTAGGGAGGACTCAGCGCTTCCGGCACCAGTTCGGCGATCGTTGGACCGAATCATGTCTTAGCGCTCCGGCGGCCCCTGGTATTTCTGCTCTTCTCGTCGGCATGAAGGCCGGGGCTGAACAGGTCCCACACGTCCGCCGTGGTGCCATGCAGCGAAGAATCGGGATTCATAGCCCAGGCCAGCGTGACCCCGAGCAGAACAATCTGCGTCAGCCGCGCCAACTCCGCCGCAGGGATATCGCGGCGAATCTCACCCCGCTTCTGCGCCAATGCGACAATCTCGGTCATCAATCGGCGCGCAGTCTGAAGCCGTTTATGAAGCTCGGCGCGAACCGGCTCGCACGAAGCGTGGGCGGCGTAGATCGCGCGAAGGAGGGCTGCGCTCTCCGCCGACTGGCCGGCTAAGTCACCTGCAAGCCGCCGCAGCACCGGCAACACCGGCCCCTTTCTGGCTTCTTCGAGGGCGCGCTCAACGACAGCGATGCGCTCGGTCCCGAACGTGGCCAGCACGTGCTCTTTCGTCGGGAAATAGTTGAAGAAGGTGCCCTTGCCGACGTCGGCGGCTTCGGTGATGTCCTCGACGGTAGTTTCGAAATAGCCGCGTTCGGCGAAAAGCTGGAGCGCGGACCGGAAAAGCCGCTCGCGGATTTCGGTGCGGCGACGTTCGCGACGGCCTTCCCGCGGACGGGCTGCGCGCCGGGCGGCTGGAATGGGCGATGCCATCGTTCGATTCCCTCTATGTGACCTCGAATCGACAATAACTGACTTTAAGTCATATTTGAGCGGCGGTCAATAGGAATGTGAAAGAGCTGCGGAACGCAGATGCCAGAGCGGTGCACCGCCCCGAAGAGATGGCTCTCCGGGGCGAGCGCCGCGCAGGTGTTATTTCGACAGATTCTTGGGGCTGTGCTTGTTGAGCGTTTCGATGAGCAGTTTCGCGGAAGGCGGAACCGGGACGGCGCCGTGAAGCACGATTTCCTTTGCGCGAACCTTCTTGCCGTAGATTCGCTCGTTCGCGTCGTTATCGGGGCGCACCGTCGACCCCTCGAGCGAGATTCCCGCGAAGAGCCCGCGGGAGCGCGAGTAGGTCAGCACCTCGGCGCGCATGGTCACGTCCGTATCCGCTTCAGCGTCGCGCCCCTTGGGTCCGGCGGCGGCGGACGCGTCCCCTCCCAGCTTCACCTTGCTACTGAGAATGGATCGCGCGCCTTCCTGGTTCATCACAAGCAGAACGAAATCCGTGGCCTGTCCGCCGAGCTGGAGTCCGAAGCTGCCACCCTCGAGTGCCATCATGCTGGGCGCGCCCCAAGGACCTCGGAAGTCATCGCCACTGCGGCAGGTCATAGCCCCGCGGCCGTAGCTGCCTCCGATACCGATTGCAAATTTCAGTACGGACGGAATCACAATCACGCAGTCCGCCTTGTCGAGCAGGCTTTGCGGGATATCATCCGGAATGTCGAGGATTTCCCCCATGACGTGGCCCGCATTATCGAGCCGGTCCTCCTCTTTTTGATCGTCCGCTCGCGCGGAACGAGGAGCGACGAGCGCCGGCAGGCCAATCAGCGCCACTGCAAGGAGAAAAGAAAGCATCTTGTTCATTTAGCGCCTCCGATCGATGTCACGGCTGGGGATCTCATGATATGGGTTTTCGGGAGCATGGCGCAACTGTATCGGTGCGGCGACTGCGTGCGGGCAGCGCGCCACGGATTGCAATATAATCGAAAGCCTTGAAACTCTTCGATCGCACGATTCGAACGCCCGGCACAATCCTGTGGCTGGCGGCCTCTCTCCTTTTCGCACAGGCGGTTGCAGGGCAGCAGCCCACCCACCCAAAGCAGAGGCCCGATGTCGCGCGTTTTCGTGCGCGGGTGGACGCGGCGTTGGCTGAAGCGCACGCGCAGAGGGCGTTCTGGGGCATTTTGGTGGCTGATCGCGATACCGGCGAAACGCTCTACGCGCTGAATGCGGACCACTTTTTTGCACCGGCATCGAATGCGAAAGTTTTCGCTACTGCGCTCGCGCTGGCCACGCTTGGCCGCGACTACCGGTTTCGCACGACGCTCGAATCGCAGGGAGCGCTCGGAAGCGACGGCCGGCTTGCCGGAGATTTGGTACTCGTCGGGCGAGGAGATCCCGACCTGTCGAATCGCAAGTTTCCGTATGCCGGGAAGACGGAGCGCGAGGGCCCCACCGAAAAGGTTCTCGCTGAAATGGCGGACGTGGCGGTCGCGAGGGGTCTGCGCGAGGTGAACGGGGATATCGTCGCCGACGACAGCTACTTTCCGTACGACCCGTATCCGGCGGGATGGAATGCCGGCGATCTCTTTTTCGAATTCGGTGCACCGGTGGGCGCCATCGCGTTCAACGACAACACGCTTTCGATCGAGGTGCGGCCTGGAGCGCGCGTTGGCGATCCGGCGACCATTACAACCGAACCGAGCGCAGCACTCGATATGTTCGGGCACGAAATCGCAACTGCCGAGGCAGGCGAATCCCCGAATTTCGCGGTCGTTCGCCAGCCAGGACCAAATTTTCTTCTGCTGCGCGGCACGATCTCGGTGGGTGACGCGCCGATCAAGCTCGATCTCGCCATGACGGAGCCGAGCGAGACGGCCGCGCGTACGCTGAAGCAGCTCCTCGAGGCACGCGGCGTGCGTGTGACGGGCGGAACCGGCGTGCGCCATTCGCCGCCACCGCAGAACGCGGCTTCCGGCGAGCCGATCATTCCGGACCCGTTTCCCGCGCCGCCCGATTCCAATGCGCTGGTTCTCGCGGAGCATCTCTCTCCGCCGCTTCTCGAAAGCATTCGGGTGACGAACAAAGCCAGCAACAATCTCCATGCAGAACTGCTGCTGCGAGCGGTGGGGCGCGAGAAGCTGGGAATCGGATCGACGGCGGCAGGATTGAAGGTGGAGGAGGGTTTCCGGAGAACCGCCGGAATCCCCGATGGAGACGTTGTGCTGTCGGACGGCTCCGGGCTCGCGCGCGACGACCTTGTGACTCCGCGCGCCATGGTGATCTTGTTGCGGTACGCTGCGAATCAATCCTGGGGGCAGGATTTCCTTTCGACGCTGCCGGTGGCGGGCATGGACGGCACGCTGGAAGACCGCATGAAAAACACCGCGGCTTCGGGCCTGATCCAGGCGAAGACGGGCACGATTGAACACGACCGTGCTCTCTCCGGCTATGCCACCACGCTGCGCGGCGAACACCTGGAATTCGCGATTTTCTGTAACAACGATCCCCAGCGCGGCCCCGGCAGCGCGGCCACGATCGACGCCATCGCCACCGCGATGGTCGAGACGTTTGGCAAGCGACAACCCTCGAAGAAAACGAGATGAGCGCATGAGCGAAAAGTCAAAGATCGTCACCGTTTTCGGCAGCTCCCGGCCGCGCGCCGGAGACGCCCACTACGCCGAGGCTCGCGCGCTCGGTGCTGAACTCGCCGCGAAAGGCGCGATCGTTTGTACCGGCGGTTACGGCGGCGTGATGGAAGCCGTCTCGCGCGGAGCGAAGGAGGCCGGCGGGCGAACGATGGCAGTCACAGCCGATTTCTTCCGGGCGACGGCCAACCAGTGGGTCGATGAAGAAGTCCGCGTGAAGACATGGCAGGACCGCCTGTTCGAACTCGTCAGGCTCGGGCGCGGGTACGTCGCGTGTCCAGGCGGCACGGGAACGCTCGTCGAGCTGGCGGTCGTCTGGGAGATGCTGAACAAAGGTGCAATGACCCGGAAACCGCTCGCGGTACTCGGAGATTTCTGGCAGCCCATCATTGAGAGGGTGCGCGAGGTCGAACTGGGCCATCCGTCACGGTGGGGCGAGCGGGACGAGCCGCTGGTGCACGTGGCAACGTCTCCTGCGGACGCTGCCGCGTATCTGGCGACCCATTTCGAGGCTCCCTGATTTCCCACAGCCAACCGGGCTACAATTGAAGATGCGGCGAGCACCGTCGTCCCGTTAACTTCATTCACTTCGAGGTATTGTGTCGCGCCCCGCCGAAGAACTGCTCGAATTCGACCGGCTGAAGGACATCGTCAGCCGCTTCACCACCAGTGCGCCCGGCCGGCGGGCGACACAGGCGCTCGAACAGCAGCAGGACGCCACCGCGCTCGAAGCCGAATTCGAATTCGTGCGCGAAGGGATTGCCTATTTGCGCGCCGGCTCGGAGCTCGGCTTCGGTTCGCTCGCCGACCCGGAAGCGTGGCTCGCACGGCTGGCCGTTCCCGGCTCCGTGCTTTCGAGCGCCGAACTGCTGGACGCGGCCTCGCTGACGGAGACCGCAGGCTGGGTCCGGCAGACCTTCAAGGGCGAAGCTGCGAAGCATCCGCGCCTCGCCGAACGCGCCGCAGCGCTGGCCGATTTCCGCGCGCTCCTGGGCGCGATTCGCCGGGCCGTAATGCCGAACGGGGAAATCAGCGACGACGCCTCCCCACAACTGAAGCGCATCCGCGCAGGCATCACGCAGGCGCGCGAGAAGATTCAGCGCTCCCTCGAAGGCATCCTACGCGCGCGCGGGGAACCGGCCGGCGAAGACTACATCACGCTGCGGAACGACCGCTTCGTGATTCCGGTACGCGCCTCCGAACGGCGCGCCGTGCCCGGCGTCGTGCATGGAGCAAGCGGGACGGGGCAAACCGTGTTCGTCGAGCCGCTTGAAGCGATCGATCTCAACAACCGGCTGGTGCAGCTCGGCGAAGACGAAACCGCGGAAATCGCGCGCATCCTCGAGGATCTGACCGAGCGCGTCCGGGCGGACCGCGCCCCGCTCGAAGCCGCGGCTGCCGCGATTGCACATCTGGATTCGATTTTCGCGCGCGCGCGGTTCGCCCGTGAGTTCGATTGCGTCGTGCCGGGGTTCGCGGCGGACAATTCGCTGCGCATCGAAGGCGCGCGGAACCCCGTGCTCGAAGCGACGCTTCGGCCGCAGGGGCGCAAGGCCGTGCCGCTCGGGCTCGCATTGGGCGGCGGAGAGACCGTGATGGTAATCAGCGGGCCGAATACGGGCGGCAAGACGGTTGCGCTCAAGACGGTCGGTCTCGCCGCTCTTTCAGCGCAAGCGGGGATTCCGGTTGCCGCCGAACGCGCCGAGATGCCGGTCTTCGACCGCGTCCTCGCGGATATCGGCGACGAGCAGTCCATCGCCGCAGACCTTTCGACATTTTCGGCGCACATGCTGAATTTGAAATCGATGCTCGAGGTTGCGACGGAGCGCTCGTTGATTCTCGTGGACGAGATGGGCACGGGCACGGCTCCGGACGAGGGCGCAGCGCTCGCCGTCGCGCTGCTCGATGAGTTTCGCGCGCGCCACGCCTTGACACTCGCGACCACGCACCACGACCGCCTGAAGGCCTACGCCTCGACGACGCCCGGGATCGTCAACGCAGCGATGGAATTCGACGAGGCCAATC
This sequence comes from Candidatus Acidiferrales bacterium, assembly GCA_050018375.1. GTDB lineage: Bacteria > Acidobacteriota > Terriglobia > Acidiferrales > UBA7541 > Palsa-295. The sequence continues at coordinate 225,843 of JBEKAE010000001.1, forward strand.
TGCGGCCGACTTATCGGCTACTGGTCGGCGTGCCGGGCACGTCGAGCGGAATTGAGATCGCGCGGCGGCTGGGATTGCCTAGTCGCGTGGTGGAACACGCCAAGGCGAGCCTTTCGCCCGAATCGCGCGAGGCGCGCGACCTGATCGCTTATCTCCACCGCAGCCGCGACGAAATGGAAGAGGTCAAGCGCCAGGCTCGCGAAGAACTGGCGCAGCTCGAGGCGGACCGCCGCGCGCTCCAAACCGATTGGGTCGAGCGTCAGAAGAAGCGCATCGCGGAGCTTGAAAAGAGCTTTCGCGAAACGCAGAAGCGTCTCGAAGTGGAGGTCACGCGGCTGACCGAAGACATCAAAGATCGCACGCTGCGCGCACAGCTCGAAAAGCAAGCGGGACGCCGCCTGGGGAAGATCGAGTCGGAGGCTCGGGCCGAAGCTGACGCCGCCGTCGTCGAGACGCTCGCTGCTTCGCAAGCGGACCTGGGCGTGGCGGTCGCGGCGAGTGAAAAGCCCGTCGCACCCGAGCAACTTTCCGCCGGACAGCGGATACTGGTCAAAGGATTCAAGCAACCGGTTGTTTTCCGCCGACACGACGGACGGACCGCGGAAGTCGAAGCGGGCCCACTGCGCATGAAAGTTGCTCTGGCGGACATCGTGGGGATCGAGAGCGAATCGACGCAAGCGAAGGGCGGCGCTGTGGCGGCCGCGCGCCCGCGCGGGATCACGGTTCACGCGCAACCAAGTGACGAGCCTGCCGCGGAAGAAATCAACGTCATAGGCTGCACCGTCGAGGAAGCGACGCGGCGCGTCGATAAATTCATCGACGACGCTGCTCTGGCCGGAAAGGCGAGCGTGCGCATCATCCACGGTCATGGGACCGGCGCTCTGCGCCGCGGCCTTGCGGAATTTCTGTCCGTGCATCCGCTCGTCGAGAGGATTCATGCGGAAGCGGAAGATCGCGGCGGCACGGCGATAACTGTGGCCGAATTGAAATCGTAACGGTAAGGTGCTAAGAGAAGGGCTGAATGGCGGAAGCAGGATCATTCGCGGAGAAGGTGAAGCAGCAGGCGGACATCGTCCGCGTGGTCGGTGAATACGTCCGCTTGAAGAAGGCCGGGCAGAATTTCACGGGCCTCTGCCCGTTTCACCAGGAGAAGACTCCGTCGTTCGCCGTGCATCCTGTGCGGCAGATCTATCACTGCTTCGGCTGTGGCGCGGGCGGCGACGTCTTCAAATTCGTGATGGAGCTCGACAAGTGCGCGTTTCCGGAAGCGGTGCGCACCGTCGCCGAAAAGTGCGGCATCCCGATCCCGAGGCCCCGCGAGCGTTCGCCGGAGGAGCGCCGCGAGAACCAGCAGCGCGCAGCGCTCATCGAGATGCACCGGGAAGCGGCGGCGCTCTTCGCGCGCCAGCTCCACGAAGGCCCCGAGGGCAAGGTCGCGCTGGCGTACCTCGAAGACCGCGGCCTCGATCGTCAGGCGATGGCGCGATTCGGCCTGGGATATGCGCTGTCGTCCGGGGACGCGCTGCTGCGGCAGTTGAAGCCGAAATATTCGGAAGCGCTGCTGGAGGCCTCCGGCCTTTTCTCGCGCGATCAGAGCGGGCGGCTCTACGACCGCTTTCGCCGCCGGATCATGTTCCCAATCGCCAACGATTCGGGCAAGGTCATCGCGTTCGGCGGGCGCGCGATGGGCGACGACATGCCGAAGTACATGAATTCGCCCGAGACGCCGATCTATTCGAAGAGCAACGTGCTGTATCATCTCGATCGAGCAAAAGAGGCGATCCGGCAGAACGATTTCGCGATCCTCGTCGAAGGCTACATGGACGCGATCGCGGTGGCCCGCGCGGGATTCGCGAACGTGGTGGCGAGCTGCGGGACGAGCCTCGCCGAGCCGCAGATCAAGCTGCTGGGCCGGTTCACGCGTCGCGTCGTCGTGAATTACGACCCGGATACGGCGGGGCAGACGGCGACCGAACGTTCGCTCACGCTGCTGCTTGAAAAAGAGTTCGACGTGCGCGTCTTGAGCCTTCCGGGAAAAGCCGATCCGGACAAGTTCCTGAAGGAGCAGGGCACGGATGCCTATCGGAAACTCCTGGCGCAAGCGCCGCCGTATCTCGACTACCTGATCGGGCGCGCGCGGCACATGGACCGAACGACGGCCGTCGGGAAAGTCGCCGCGCTCAATTTCCTGATGCCCTACGTGCAGCGGATGCCGAACCGGCTGCTGCGCTCCGAGTGGGCCACACGGATTGCTTCCGAGCTGCGCGTCGATGAACCCGTCCTGCGCGAAGCGCTGCGCCGCGCCGCCGCCGAGCGCCGCAGCGAGGTGAAGCCGAAGGCGGAACTGCTGGGCCCGGCGGTTCGTCACGTGGAGCGGCGCCTGATGCAAATGTTGATGGAGGCGGAAGGATTCCGTGAGAAGCTCGCGCGGGCGCTTGTTGCGGAGGCACTGCATCGCGGTCTGGAGACCGAACGGATATTCGAAGTGCTGGTATCGAAAGTCGGAGAACGGCCGGACGCGGCAACTCTGTCGGCGGCCCTTGAAGAAAGAGATCGCCGGGTACTCTTTGAGACCCTTTTTGAAGTCTCGGCGGAGGCGACCTGGGAAGAGGCTGAAAGTTGTCTCGCGGTGTTGCGCAGCCGTCCTGTGGAACAGGAGCTCGCGGAATTGCAGAGAAAAATTGAAGCACAGGCTCCGGCCGAGGATTTGAACCGCTTGCTTGCCCGCCGCCTCGAACTGCAGAAGATGCTGGCGCGCCGGTGACGAAACTTCCCTCCATCGTGATCGTGGGGCGTCCCAACGTCGGAAAATCCACGCTATTCAACCGGCTGACGGGAACGCGCCGGTCGATTGTGACGAACGAGCCGGGGATCACGCGCGACCGAATCTACGGCAGGGCCGAGTGGGAGGGCCGCGCATTCGAAGTCGTCGATACGGGCGGAATCGTGCCCGAAGACAAAGCCGGAATTCCCGGCGAAATCCTCCGGCAGGCGCGCGTGGCGATTGAGAACGCGTCGCGCGTCGTCCAGGTCGTCGATGGCCGCACGGGGCCGATGCCTCTCGATGCCGAACTTGCGCGACTTTTGCGGCGCGCCGGCAAGCCGCCCGTGCTCGCCGTGAACAAAATGGATTCGCCGAAGCAAGCGGAGCTGGCCGCACAGTTCTACGAACTCGGCGACGAAATCTTTCCGATTTCGGCGGAGCACGGTTTCGGCCTCGATACGCTACTCGACGCGCTGACGCGAGATTTCCCGCGCGGCGAGTCAGCCGAAGCCAAGCCGGACGTCAACATCGCCATCATCGGCCGGCCGAACGTGGGCAAATCGACGCTGCTGAACCAGCTCGCGGGTGCGGAGCGGTCGATTGTTTCACCCGAGCCGGGCACGACGCGCGACATGGTGGACACGATTGTCGAGCGGCACGGCAAGTCGTACCGCTTCCTCGACACCGCTGGAATCCGCCGCAAGGGCAAGACGAATCTGATCGCGGAAAAGCTGAGCGTGATTATGGCGAGAAGGCATCTCGAGCGGGCGGATGTGGCGCTCCTTGTCGCGGATGCGTCCGTCGGCGTGACATCGCACGACGCGACCATCGCGAGCTACGCCGAGCAGTCGGGCCGCTCCGTGATTATTGTGATGAACAAGTGGGACCTCGCGCTCGAAGCCGCACGGGAAAAAGCTGCCAGAGAGAAAAAACACAGCGGCACAGAGCCGGGCAAAGGCACGAGCCCGTCGAAGCTTCTTTCGGACTACGAGCCGATGGTGCGGCAGAAATTGAAGTTTCTGGCCTACGCGCCGGTGGTTTTTCTTTCGGCGCTCACGGGCGATCGCACCGAAAAACTCTACACGCTGATCGACCGCGTCATCGAGGCGCGCCGACGACGCATCTCAACCGGCGAGCTGAATCGCTGGCTGGCGGGCGTCGATCTCGAGCGCGGCACGTCACCCGCGAGCCGCAAGGTGAAGATCTACTACATCACGCAGGCCACGGCCGCGCCGCCGACGTTCGTGCTGTTCACGAATCAAACGAAGCCGCTGCACTTCAGCTATCAACGCTTCCTGGAAAACCGCCTCCGCGCCGCCTTCGATTTCACGGGCACCCCCATCCGTTTCAACCAGCGCCTGAAAAAGCCTAGCCCGCGCCGCAGCGAACGCCGCGACTCCGACCGCTCAGCGGGCCGCTAAACCGGCCCTACTCCACAGCCGGGGAGGGGTTGACACGGCCGGAAATCGGCCTACGATACAGACAAAGCCATGGCAAGTGCGGCCCAACCTGCGCCGGAAATCCCCGAAAAGAGCCTTTTTCGCATCGGGGAGGTCAGCCGGCTGACGGCGACGAAGACGTTCGTACTGCGCTATTGGGAATCCGAGTTCCCTACCCTTCAGCCGGTGAAAAGCCCGAGCGGCCACCGTCTCTACCGCCGCGAGGATATCGAGACCGTCTTCGAAATCAAGCGGCTCCTCTACGAAGAGGGATTCACGATTGCCGGCGCCCGAAAGCACCTCGCGGAGCAAAATGGTGCGAACGGACAAGAAAGCTCCTCGGGCGAACGAGGTGACACATCCCAGGCTGCAGTTCCACCGGCAAAGTCCGAGCGCGCCTCTCGCGCGCATCGAAGATTCCTGCTCGATCTCCACGAAGAGCTCCTCGCCGTCTTGACCCTTCTCGAACGCGAGTGATACGCTGATTCCGGCCTTCGCAGCTCGCTGCGAGGCTGATGTGCGGTCGGGACGTGGCGCAGCCTGGTAGCGCGCACGCTTGGGGTGCGTGAGGTCGCTGGTTCAAATCCAGTCGTCCCGACCATTGTTTCCCTCCGCCTTAGAGCCAACGGGTTTCTCGGACGCGATTCGCCCGCGGCGGATTTCTCATGCCGAATATTCTGATTACCAACGACGACGGGATTCACGCGCCGGGCTTGCGCGCGCTGGCTGCGGCGCTCAGCGATCTGGGTACGGTCACGATCGTCGCCCCTTCGCACGAGCGCAGCGCGTCCGCGCAATCGCTCACGTTGCGCCAGCCGATCTATTGCGACCAGATCGCCGAACGCGAGTATTCGGTTGAAGGCACACCGGCCGACGCGATGATCCTGGCGTTTCACATGCTGCTGCAGGAGAAACCCGACATCGTCGTCTCGGGAATCAACCCCGGCGCCAACCTCGGCGAAAACATCTATTACTCTGGAACGATCGGCGCGGCAATGGAAGCGGCAGTCAACCACGCGCCGGCAATTGCCGTGTCTCTCGTCTATCGCAAGCGGGAATTCGACTTTGCTCCGGCGGCAAACTTTACGCGCGGACTTGTGCCGCTGGTTCTGCGCGAAGGTTTGCCGCCTGGCGTGCTTCTCAACGTCAATGTGCCGCAGGACTGGGGCGGAGAGGTGCGCTTAACCCGCCAATCGTCGAAGATCACTCGCAACCTTCTCCAGCCCGGCACGGACCCGCGCGGCCGTCGGTACTACTGGCTGAGCGAGCAGAAGTTCGTCGGAGGGATCGAACCGGATACCGATCACGCCGCCATCCGTGACGGCGCGGTTTCGATCACGCCGCTCGAGGTGGATCAGACGCACCCTCCCTCGTTGGAACATTTGGCGCATTGGACGAAGCTACTCGAGACCATTTCGCGCCGCTGAGCCGAAGCATGTGGAGAGCCGCCGGCGCGGAATGCGCTCGCGGGTGTGTTATTTTAGCCTCCTACTGCCCCGGTTGCGATGACCGGAATCCCGATGCCGAAAAAAGCCGCCACGGCACAACGCGAAGAAATCACCGTCGAGGGGATCTTCGGCCCCGGCGGGCTGCTAGAAAAACGCCATCCGGGATACGAATTCCGTCCATCGCAGCTCGCCATGGCGCAAATTGCCGCCGAGGCTTTTGAGAAGCACCAGCACGCCGTGATCGAGGCGGGCACGGGCACTGGTAAGACGCTTGCGTACCTGATCCCCGCGATTCGCAGCGGGCGGCGCGTGGTCGTTTCGACGGCTACGAAATCTCTTCAAGAGCAGCTCTTTCAGAAGGACGTTCCCTTCCTTCAGAAGCATTTCGCGCCCAATCTGAAAGCGGCACTGATGAAGGGCCGTGCCAATTTCCTTTGCCGGCAAAAGGTGCACCAGATGGAAGGCCAGCCGGTCCTGAAAGGCATCGACGAGATCGACTGGTTCTCGCAGATCCGCGACTGGGAGAAGCTGACCGAGACCGGGGATCGCAGCGAGCTGACGTTCCTTCCCGACGACGCCGAGTTCTGGAATCGGATCGACGCGCGCAGCGACCTTTGTACGGGCCAGAAGTGCGCGGAATTTCAGCGCTGCTTCGTGACCGCGATGCACCAGCGCGCGCACGAAGCGGACCTTATCATCGTCAACCACCATCTTTTCTTTGCCGATCTCGCCATTCGTCAGGACGATTTCGGCTCGATCCTGCCGGAGTACTCCGCCGTCGTTTTCGACGAAGCCCACGAGATCGAGGACGTGGCGAGCGACTATTTCGGCCGGCAGCTTTCGAGCTACCGCTTCGAGGAGCTGGCACGAGATGCCGAAAGCATGCTTCGCATACTGCGGATCGAAGCGGCGCCTTTGCGGCGGCATCTGGCGCGCATGCGCGAGCGCGCTCGCAGCTTTTTCGAGCGCTTCCCCGAGCGTGAAGGGCGCTACCCGTTCGGCCCGGCGGAAAGGAATGCGTTCCTCGATCAGAATCGCGAGGCCTACGATGATCTGGCCGCCGCCGTGAAGCGCACGGAAGCCGAACTTTCGGCGATCTCGCCGAAACCGGAAGAGATCATCGCCCTGGCCCGGCGCGCCGCCGAAACACGTCGCGAGCTGGCCTTTCTAATGGAGAGCGAGGAGAAAAGCTACGTCTATTGGTACGAGCGGCGCGGGCGCGGCGTGTTTCTCGCGGCCACGCCAATCGACGTAAGCCAAATCCTGCGCGAGAAGCTCTTCGACCAATTCGATACGGTGATTCTGACGTCGGCGACGCTCGCCGTTGAGGGCCGGTTCGACTACCTGAAGCAGCGCCTCGGAGTGCTGCCCGCGCATGAGGCCGTGCTGCCGCAGGAGTTTGACTACGCGACGCAGGCCGTGCTCTACATGCCGCGTTCCCTGCCCGACGTTCGCAACGCGGCTTTCGCAGGCAGCGCCGCGGATGAGATCGTGCGCCTGCTCGAAATCTCGCAGGGCCGCGCCTTCTGTCTTTTCACCAGCTACTCACAGATGAGGGACATCCACGAGCGGGTCTCGGGACGCGTGAGCTTTCCGCTCCTGCTTCAGGGAACCGCGCCGCGCTCGATCCTGCTCGACCGCTTCCGAACGACCCCCAACGCCGTGCTCTTCGCGACTTCGAGCTTTTGGCAAGGAGTGGACGTGCCGGGCGAGCAGCTTTCGTGCGTCATCATCGACCGGCTGCCGTTTGCCGTGCCCAGCGATCCGATCGTGGCCGCGCGCGTGCGAGCGCTGACCGACGACGGACGCAACGCGTTCGCCGAATATCAAGTCCCCGAAGCCGTGCTGGCGTTGAAGCAGGGGTTCGGCAGGCTGATTCGCTCGAAGACCGACCGCGGCATCCTGGCGATCCTCGATAACCGCATCCAGCGGATGCAATATGGTAAGATTTTTCTTGAGTCCCTGCCCGAATACAAGACCACGCAGGACCTCGCGGAAGTCGCGCGCTTCATGGAAAACAATCTGGAATAGCTGCCGCGCCGAGGAACCTGCCACCTTACGGGATTCAAAGGAAGGCCCATGTACGAAGTCAGCGTTGATGAGACATTCGCCGCCGCGCACAACCTGCGCAACTACAAAGGAAAATGCGAGGATCTGCATGGGCACAACTACAAAGTGCGCATCGTCCTCGCCGGCAAGGAGCTTGATTCGGTCGGCCTGCTCTACGACTTTGTCCACCTCAAGCAGGTGATCCAGGGCGTGATTCGATCGCTCGACCACAAATACCTGAACGAGCTTCCGCCCTTCGACACGCTGAACCCCTCGGCGGAAAATATCGCGCGGCACATTTACGATCAAACGTCGAAGCAGATTCGCCAGACCGCGAACGGCGCGGGAATCGCGGGCATCACCGTCTGGGAAACGGAAACGACTGCGGCCACCTACCGGCCCTAGCGGTCGCCACACCGCATCGCGCTATGGTTATCACCGAAATCTTCAAGTCCATTCAGGGGGAAGGTACCCGCGCCGGATTGCCCTGCATATTCGTGCGCCTCACGGGCTGTAATCTTCGCTGCACCTGGTGCGACACGGAATACGCCTTCCACGGCGGCGCAAAGTACAGCCTCGATGAAGTGCTCGACAAGGTGCGGCCGCTTGCGGGCGAAGGAGCCGGTCACATTGCGCTCGTCGAAATCACCGGCGGCGAACCGCTGCTCCAGCCCGAAACGCCCGCACTGGCCGAAAAGCTTCTCGGCGAGGGCTACACCGTGATGATCGAAACGAGCGGCGAACGCTTCGTCGGCGTGCTTCCGCGCGAGGTGATCAAGATCGTCGACGTAAAGTGCCCGGATTCAGGGGAGTTCGGCGCGTTCGACGAGGCAAATCTCGGCGCCGTCGACCGGAAGGACGAAATCAAATTTGTAATCGCGAGCCGCCGGGACTACGATTTCGCCCGCGATTTCACGGCGCGTCACCGGCTCGCCGAGCGCGTTCATGAGGTCCTGTTTTCTCCCGTGTTCGCGGACCCGGCCAGCCGCTGGCCCGGACTGAACGCGCGCGAACTGGCCGAATGGATTCTCGCCGACGGATTGCCGGTGCGGCTCGGCCTTCAGTTGCACAAGTTCATCTGGGATCCCGCGATGAAGGGAGTTTGATTCCGGGCGTGACGGAAAAACCAAAGGCGGTCGTCCTGCTCAGCGGTGGCATGGACTCCTGCGTCACGGCGGCGATCGCCAATCAGGCGCATCGCCTCGCCCTGCTGCACGCAAGCTACGGCCAGCGGACGGAACGCCGCGAGCGGCGCGCGTTCGACGAGATTGCCGATTTCTATGGCATTCGCGAGCGGCTGGTCGTCCGATTCGACGCTTTTGCGCAGATCGGCGGCTCGGCCCTTACCGATGATCGCATCGGCGTGCCTGAATCCGGCGAGGCGCTCGCTCCGCAGGCCGGAATTCCCGTCACGTACGTTCCCTTCCGCAACGCGCACTTTCTTTCGGCGGCCGTGAGCTGGGCAGAAGTGATCGGCGCGACGGCGATATTCATCGGTGCAGTGGCGGAAGATAGTTCTGGCTATCCCGATTGCCGCCCGGAGTATTATCGTGCGTTCCAGGCACTCATTCGCGAGGGGACACGCCCCGAAACGCATATTGAAATCGTCACGCCGGTGATCGCCATGCGAAAGAGCGAAATCGTTCGTCGCGGCGCCGAGCTTGGCGCGCCGCTCGATCGCACGTGGTCGTGCTACCAGTTTGAGGACGAGGCGTGCGGCACGTGCGATAGCTGCCGCCTGCGCCTTCGGGCGTTCGCCGAAGCTCGATTGCGCGACCCTATCGCCTATCGGGCACAAGTTGCGCCATAATATGCCACGCATCCTATTGGGGGGAGGACACTACATCACATGAGACGACTGATCCCTGTTTGGGGAGTTCTCGCCGCGGTTCTATTGCTTGCGAGTACCGCAGCGGCACAAAACGGCCGTGTAGTCGGCCAAATTCTGGACCGCGACGGGAAGCCGTGGCCGGACGTCACTGTAGTGATGAAAAGTGATACGGGACGAACCTTTACCGTGAAGACTGACAAGAGCGGGAAATACAGTCAGATCGGGCTGCAAGGCGGTGTGTACACGTTCACTTTGACCGATACAGCGGGCACTTTGAGCTTTACGGAAAAGCGTCAAATCGGTGCGGACGGGGACACGGAGGTCGACTTCAATTTCAAACTGCTTGCCGCGCAAGCTGCCCCGAGCGCGGAAGAGCAGAAAAAGCGGGAAGAATCGGCCAACAAGTTCAAAGATATGGCGACCCACTTCAACGCGGGGAAAGCAGCCATGGATGATAGCGATGCGCTTCGCAAGCAGCTCGCTACCGCGCCCGCCGATCAGAAGAGCGCGATTCAAGACAAAATGGACGCCGACTACAAGACCGCCATCGACGAGCTCCAGCAAGCGGAACAGGGCGTTCAGCCAAAGGATGTCAAGAATCACGCCGTTGTTTGGTCCACACTCGGCCAGGCCTACGACCGCGCAGGCCGGTACGACGACGGAGCCGGCGCGTATCAAAAGGCGATCGACATGAACCCGCAGCCTTCGTATTACGTGGACCTGAGTACGGCGCTCGTCAATGTGGGGGTAGCGCAGACCGATCCTGCTGCCCTCACCTCAAAACTTGCCGATGCAGGCGCAGCCTGCGACAAAGCCACGGCACTCGACACCACAACGACTGCGGCGACCACGGCCCGGTGCTGGAAGAACCAGGGAATCATCCTCAGCAATAAAGGCCATCTGGCCGAAGCGATCGTGCCGCTTCAGAAGGCCACCCAGGCGGACCCGAAGGATGCCCAGACGTGGTTTCTGCTCGGCGGGGCGCTGGCGTCCCAGATCGTCACAAAACAGGAGGGGAATAAGCTGACATATACGTTTCCGCCGGGGCTCACGGACGCCTATCAACAGTGCATCGCAGCCGACCCGAACGGTCCCTACGCCGCGCAAGCGAAGGCCACACTCGATGGCCTGGCGCAGTTGAGCGGTGGAACAGCCACCGTCGTGAATGAAAAGAAGCCCAGCACGAAGAAGAAATAGCGGGCGTCTTCTCGCGATTCGTCTTGGTTCGTGAAGAGGTTCCGCGTTTCACCCCTCGACCGGAGCGGTCGGGGGTGTTATCCTCTCGCTGGTGACCCTGAGGGACCCGGTGCAAGCAGTGGATTCAAGCCAACCAAGCACCCAGCGCCGACGCAGCGAGCGAATCTCCCAATCCCTGCCCCTGGTCGTTCGCGGAATTGATCTTCTCGGCCAGCCTTTCGAGGAGCGTACGTCCACACTGGCGTTGAACTTCCACGGATGCCGTTACTCGTCGAAGCATCACTTGCCGAAAAATACCTGGGTCACACTCGAGCTTCCTCAGGAAGCCGAGCGGCGCAATGTGCGCGCGCGGGTCGCTTGGATTCAGCGGCCGCATTCGGTCCGCGAGTTCTTTCAAATCGCAGTCGAACTTGAAAGCCCGGCTAACATCTGGGGTATCGAATCTCCTCCGGCGGACTGGCAAATGGCAGAAACTCCGGTCCGTCTACCCGCCGGAGCGCCGGCAGAGCGCGAGTTGCCCGTCGACCAGGGACCCGAAGCCGGAACGCTCCGATCAACGATTGCCACTTTCATGGAAAGCGTGGCGCCTCATATGACGAATGCGCCTGGTGATTCCGCGTTTGCTCCGGCATCCCCGCTCGCTCCGGAGTCCGCGCCCGTGGCAGAAAACCCGCTGCTGGGCGAATGGAGGGCGGAACTCGAGCGGCAGGCCAGCCGGGCTGCCGAAACGGCGGCGGCGCAGGGCGGCGAGCGAATCCGGCAAGCCATCGCGGATCTCGAAAAGACGCTGGCCGATGCGCGCGAAATGTTCTCCTCCCAGTTGACCGCGAAACGGGATGAATTCCTGGGCGGGCTGAAATCCGAAGTCGACGAGGGCATGTCGCAGGCCCGCGAACTGCTGTACGAACTGGATCGGAAGGCGCGGGAGCTGCGCGCCGAAAGCGAGGCTGCGGTCGAATCGGCGAGCCGGATGGCGCAGGCGCGCCTTCAGATCGAAGCCGCCGAAGCGGCGCGTGCCCAGCAGCAACAGGCGGGGCCCTCGCAGGAGACGATTGCCGCTGAGAGCGCCACCGCAAGCTGGCGCGAGCGTCTCGAGTCGGAAATGGCGGTTGCGCAGGCGCAATGGAACGAGCTATTGCAATCATCCCTCGATAGCAGCATTGAACGTCTGGTCGAGCACATGTCCAGGCGCTCGCAAGAAGTCGTTCGCAGCGCGGAACAGAAAATGTCCGAACGGTTCTCCGAGCTCCGGGAGCCGCTGGGGCAGATGTCCGCGGAGGCCCGCGAGACCCTCTCCGGTCTCAAGTCCGCGCTTGAACAGGAAATTGCGCGCGCGCGGTCCTCGCTGACCGAGATCGAGCATTCGGCGAGTCGCATGAAGGAGTATTCGGCGCAGCTCGAGGCGGCGAGTCACGACTCGCTGAACGAGCTTCACCGGCGCCTCGAGAACATTCTGGAAGCGCAGACCGACGAGATGCAGCGGCGGGTGGAGAATCTAGCGGCCGGGGTGAACCAGCGGCTCGGACCCACGCTCGATTCCCTGGGCCAGCAATTTGGGGAGCGCACGATCGCCGATGTTGAGTCGAAGATCGCGCCGCGCATCGAACGGGTTACGGAACTCCTTCGCGACCTGGCCGCGCGCGAAGTGCAGGCGGAAGAAAGCTTGCGCCTGCACCGTGAGCGCTTGCGCCAGGTCTCGGAAAACAGCCAGCGCGAAACAGCGGCTCAGATGGCCTCGACGCTCGCGAGTCTTCGCGACGATTTCGAATCGGCGCGAAAGGAAGCGCTGTCGAAGTGGAGCGAGGAGCTGGACGCCGCCGGCGTCCGCGCCTCCCACGCCGCCGCCGAATCCATCGGCCGGTCCTCCGAATGGTTCCAGCAGGAGGCGCGCGCTCGCTTGCAGGTGTTGGTCGAGCAGATGCTTGCCACGGCTGCCGGCGGGTTCGAAGAAAAGACGGCCGAGGCGGCGCGCAGGTTCGAGGCCCGGCTCGAAGAACAATCCACTGCCCGCGTCGCTCAGATTCACCAACAGCTCGACGGCGTTGCGAGCGAGCTCGCCGGCCGCGCACGCACCGAAATCGGCTCGGCTGCCGAGGCTGCCGCGGCGTCCTTTGGCCAAGTTCTGCACGGCATCTCCGAGCGGGAAGTCGAGCAGTTCGCGAACAAGAGCCGCAGCGCCATGGCCGAACGAGAGCAGGACTTTGAGCACTTTACGCACGACGCGATGCGCAATCTCGAGATGAGCGCCGGGACATCGCTCGATCGCTTCCGCGCGCAAATGGCTTCGCAGCTCGAGACGTCCGTCGCCGAAGGCCGCGGCGCGCTCGCCGCCGAATTTGCCTCGGCGCTCGATGGATATCGCGCCGAGCGCGAAGCACACCAGAAAGAATGGGCAGCCAGCCTCGGCCGTCTGAGCGACGAAGCCGCGGGAAAATACCAGGAGCGTTTGCAAACCACCTGCGATTCCTGGATGGTTTCCTCCGTGCGCCGGCTCAACGAGCACGGCCAGAATGTCATCGAATCCCTCATGCGCTCGGCCGACCAGTCTCTGCGTGATTCCTGCTCGAAAGTCTTCGAAGGGCTCGCGGCAATGTTGCGGGATCGGACGAATGCGGGAGGAGTTGTCGGTTTTGTTCCGCCGCCGAGCCGCGACGCAGGCGAGTCGCCCGTTCCTCATCAGCAATCGGCTTCCAGCAGCTCGAACGGCTGATCGGCTGCGCGCCTGAACGTACCGCCTGCCTTACTTTTGTCCCACCGCTTCGCGGACGGAACGCGCCACGTACTCGATTTGCTCCGCCGCCAAACCCGGATGCAACGGCAGGCTGAGCACGCGCTGGCAGGCAAGCTCGGCTTTGGGAAACGTCCCCGGAGGACAACCTGCGGACGAGTAAGCAGGCTGCAGGTGTATGGGTCTCGGGTAGTGCACCACCGTCTCAATTTCGCGCTCCGAGAGATGCGCGATCACCGCGTTGCGATTGCTGACGTAAATGACGAACTGGTGGTAGACGCACTCGTCCCTCGGATCATCCACCGGCATCTCCAGGCGCGCGCCGGCGAGCAGGCGGCGGTACTCCCGCGCGATTTCCTGGCGCCGTGCGGTCCATGTGTAGAGGTGGCGCAGCTTGATCCGCAGTACAGCGCCCTGAAATCCCTGCATGCGGTAGTTGTAGCCGACGAATTCGTGTTCGTAGCGCGCCGTCTGGCCGTGGTTGCGTGCCGCGCGCGCGAATTTTGCAATTCGATCGTCGTCGGTCGTCAGCGCCCCGCCTTCGCCGTAGGCGCCAAGATTCTTTGTGGGATAAAAGCTGAAGACGCCCGCGTCAGCAAGCGCCCCGGCGCGGCGGCCGCGGTATCGCGCGCCGTGGGCCTGCGCCGCGTCCTCCAGAACGCGCAGATTGCGGCGGGCCGCAATTTCGCGGATCGGGTCCATGTCCGCGGGGCGTCCATAGAGATGAACCGGCAGAATGGCGCGCGTCCGTGGTGTGATGGCCCGTTCGATCAGTTTTGGGTCCAGGTTTCCGGTGGCCGGATCGATATCGACGAAGATCGGCACCGCGCCGCAGTAGGTGATCGCCTCGGCGGTCGCGAGGAAGGTGTTGGGGGTGGTAATGACCTCATCGTCCGCCTGAACTCCGAGGGCCAGCAGGCCGAGGTGGAGCGCCGCAGTCCCCGTGCTGAGCGCCACGCAGTGCCTCGTGCCGCAAAAATCGGCGAATTCCCTCTCAAAGGCTTCCACTTCCTCGCCGAGAACGAACGCTGAACTCTGGCAGACGCGGTCGAGCGCGGGCAGGATTTCGCCCCGTAGTTGCGCATATTCGGCCTTCAAATCGAGGACAGAAACCTTCATCGCGCCGCCTTTCGTGCGTTCGAAAACTCTACTGTACGGGCCGCTTCGGGACAAGACAAGCCCTTGTTCGAAGTCTCATGTTGCGCGATTTCTTCGCGCCTGTTACTTATCCTGAAGGGTAATGGACGACGTTGGGTCATCGTCGCATTATTCCCTTAGCTATGCGCGACGACGCCAAAGCCAAGCGCAGGTATGCGCGCATTGCCACCCCGAAAGGCGTATGGGTGGCCTGGCAGGACCAGAGCCAACAAGGCGTCTCGCGGGTTCGTGACCTGAATCTCGGTGGGCTGTTCATCGCCACGCCCACTCCCGCGCCCCTGGGCACTGTTGTCACAATCCTGCTTTCAGTTCCCGAGGGAGAAATACGAAGCCGCTCCACGGTGCGCAACGTAACGCCCGGCGAAGGGATGGGCGTGGAGTTCACGGACATGGCTTTGCAGGATCAGACTCGACTTCAAGCTCTGATCGCACGCCTGTTGGCTTCAAACCGTGACTGAATCTTTCGCATCTCTCAGATGTGGGTTAGCGTGCCGGTGATTTTCGTGCGGCGCAGCGCCCAGGCAAACACGGCAAACGACAGCGGAATCAAAATCGCCGCGAAAACCAGCAGCGCCACGATCGACGGCCAGAGTTCGCCCCAACCCGCTCCCGCGAGCAGCGCGGCGCGCATTCCTTCGAGCGAGTACGTCACGGGAATGAGCCGCGCAACCACTTGAAGCGCCCCTGGCAGGACAGCCACCGGGTACATCATCCCGCCCACAAGCCCGGAAACCCCCAGCACGATCCACTTTGCGGGGTTCCCGCGCTTGAATAGGAGCTGGTAGCTCGCCGAAAGAATACCGAGCCCCGCGAACGCCAGAATCGAAGCGAGCAGGACTGCGGCAGCCCCCGGCCAATTGGCCGCCCGCGGCGCGAAGCCAAAGAACAGCGCGCCCCACGCGAGATAGACGCACGTCCGCAGCGCCAGCGCGAAAAACGGATAGACGGCTGAGCCCGCCAGAATGACTTGCAGCGGTGTCTGCGTGACGAGCAGCGCTTCGAGCGTGCGATTTTGCCGGGCCTCGTCGAGACTCGCATCGAACGCAGTGATCGCGACGCTCATATAGTCGAAAAACGCGAAGCCGACGAGCGCGAATGCGAAGTAGTTGCTGCCGGCCGGCAACGCGCCCTCGAGCTGCGGGCTTTCGACGAAGCGCGAAAGATAGTAGAACGTGGCGACTCCGAACAGCGCTTCGACCAATTCGAGCAGGAGCGCGGTGCGGTACCCACGCGCAATCGAGAAGTCGCGCCAGAAAAACGCCGCGATCTTGCGGAACGTGCGCGCGGCGCTCAAAGCCTCGCCCCGGTGGATGTCTGCGGAGCCGAAGGCCGTGCCAGCCGCGCGATGGCCCCCTCGAGCGTGGGCGCTCCCGTAGAGGCTCGCAGGCCGCGCGGCGAGTCGCAAGCCAGAATCGTCCCGTGGTGCAACAAGACCATGCGGTCCGCGATTTCTTCCACCTCGCTCAACGTGTGCGAAGCAAAAAGTAATGTCGTGCCGCGCCGGCCCACGAGCTCATCCTTCAGCAAGCGCCGAAAATCCGCAGCGGCAAGCGGGTCCAGGCTTCGCGTCGGCTCGTCGAGCAGCAGGACGGCGGGGCCGTGCAGCAGGGCGCGCGCAAGCCCGAGGCGGTGCGTCATTCCGGTCGAAAGGGTGCGCACCTGGCGGTCGAGGTCCTCCGCAACGCCCATCGACCCGGTAACCGACGCGATGCGGTCGCGGGCCTCCGCGATCGTCATGTTGTTCATCGCCGCGAAGAAAGCGAGGTTCTCGCGGCCGCTCAGGCGGCTGTAAAACCCTTCGTCGCCACCGGTATGGTAGCCGAGTTGGCGGCGCGCGCGCGCCCCATCGCGCTCCACGTCGAAGCCGCCGAGCGATGCCCTGCCGCGCGTCGGATAGATCAAGGTCGCAAGGATGCGCAGGAGCGTGGATTTTCCTGCGCCGTTCTGGCCCACGAGCGCTACCGCTTCGCCCGCTTCAACCGTAAACGAAACGCCGGCGAGCGCGCATTCAGTCGCGCGGGCGACAGGATGGAGCAAAGCGCGCCAGCCGGAAAGCGCGGGTGGAAAGTATTTTTCGAGGTTCTCAACAGCAATCGCAGCGGCGGGCATCCTAGGAGGTTATAACCGAATTCGCCGCGAGGAATCCAGTTCCAACGCCGGCCTCAAAATGGCGGTGGAGCAGAGGGTGTGGCGGACGGCGACTCGAGGAGAAAGATGGCGTAGCGATAGACGGCGAGCCGCATCTCCTCGCTGATGGAGTAAGGTCCGACAACTTCGCCAAACGCCTTGTGGAGTTCGTGCATCTTGTCGTCCGGCAGCGCGTCGAGAAGTTTTCCGAAATGATTCTTGGCCATCGTCATCGGATCGGCATCGCTCCGCGCCTGTTCCTGGGCTGCCGCAGCGCGCGCCGAATCGGCCGGCGGAGGCCAATCTGCGCGGACCGGTGGCGTCGCAGCCGGCGCGGAAGGTTTGGTCGCAGCAGGTGACGGCCTCACGGCGTTCGGAATTTTCGCTTCGTACTCGTGATAGAACTCATATCGAAACTGTTTCTCGTAAAGCGCGGCGTAGGTCTTCTTCTGCTCATCGCCGGGCGCCGCGGCATCCGCGAGCGCTTTGGCGGCGAAATCCTTTAGCGCCGTTTCAAACGCGGCAAAATCCGCGCGCGCGGCCTTGTTCGGCCCTTTGGCGGATCTCGCGAGAGCCGCAGCCAGACTGTCCGTCCGCGCGTCGTAGCACTTCCCGTAGACCGCAATGGCCCGCAGGACGCCGGTCGGATTGTCCAAGGCGGTGAGGTGCGTCTTGTCATTGAAGGAAAGGATCCATTCGGCAGAGGTCATTTTCAAAATCTGACCACATGTCATGCCGAGGCGGTCGGCATCCGGCTTTGGATGAGGTTTGGATTGCGCGCGAGCCGCGCCGGGCAGGGCCAAGATCAAAAGAACGAGTGGGATCGAGCGTCGCATCAGGCAAATCGTAGTTCAGTGCGCCGCCGCACTGCAACAGGCGACGTGCTTCTATTGGCCTGAAAGCGAACCGCTCGCCCCGGCGACGACGGCGGTCGCCCGCGGCACGATGTTCGTGGCCTGCGACGCGACGATGAGCCAGCGGCCGTCGCGCTTCAATTCGACGCGCGTGAGAATGGCGTGGCGCGGCGGCATGGGCGTGCCGTCCGGATTTCGGTCGCCATGCGAGTTGATGTACACGTGCACGATCGTGATTTCAGGGGTCAGAAACTTGATGGTGGTCTGCTCCGTTTGCCACACGCTACCCTTCACCTTGTCCGAGTGCAATTCCTCCAGGCTCTTCACAAACGCCGCCCGCCCCTTGAACCATTCTCCTGCAAGGTTGATGGCGTCGGCATCGGGCGCGTAATTGCGGGCCATGGCCGCGACATCGTGCCGATTCCACGCTCCCTCCCATTGCGCCTCGATTTCGCGTATGGCTTTTTCGTCGGCCGCAGTGCCTCCCTGCGCGCGAGTGGCAGGTGGAACTGCGAGAAGGAGGAGCGGAAGGAGCCAGAGTCTTCTTAGCATAAGGTGCCTCCATGGAGAGATCTGCGTCAATTTTGTTGGCTGCTCGCCGAAAACTTCAGAAGGAACGTCGCACCGTCTTTCATGGGCGGCGCATCCGCGGGCAACAGCAATAGCCCGCGCCCAAAACAGCTTTTCATCCGGAAGACTGTCGCGCTCGACCATTTTCCATCGCCAGTCTGGATTTCGACGCCCTCGCCTGGGTGCTGCCGCAGCGCCGATGCGAGCCGCGCCTGATCCGCTTTATATCGCTGGTGAAACACAACGGCGATAACTGCGGGATGCGTGCTTGCGTGAGCCTCGAGTACACGGCACGCAACGATGCCGGTGTCGCCAGCGTCCGTCTGGCCGGTTGCCGCAAGGAGCGAGGCGCAGAGCGTAATCGCCGTGCCCAAGATCGAGAGCCGGAGTCTTGTTCGCATGAGGCCCTCCGGGGTTGATGTCGGCGCGATTGTCCGCGCATGTCAACGCGCAAGTCAAGAAATGTAGCTCGCCCCAGCTTCACGGGCGTTTTATTAAGTTGTCAAAGAGCCGTACAGGTTTTCGTCAAGAAAGCCAAGCCTTGAGAAATTTGCGATTAGAACCGATCGCGATCATTTGTTCTGAATGACTTAGGCGGGATTCTAATAATGGAAGTTTGCGATTAGAAAACTGTAGATTGGCGGTGGGCAGTAAGCTGAGCGAGGGGCGGCGTTGCGCTTGGCGAGGACCTCGTTTAGAGCCATTGAATTCCTTCTCTCCTTCTGTCCACTCGTCTGGCCTTGTAAATCGCAAATGCCGCAAACACACGATTCGACGCTAGCATTTACAACGCGGTTTGCAGACTGTACTAAAGTACAGATTCGGACCAGGACGGAAAGTCTTATAAGGATTGGGAAACGGGCCTTGGCAGATGCCCTTCGGCATACGAACAGAGCTCACCGCAGGGGCCCAGAGAGAAACGGCCTTCGAGGAAACGGTCGATCACTTCCCGGACGCGCGCCCAATCACGGTTGTTCCGATGCCGAGTATCGGGCCTCGGCCAAATCGAGCTCGCGTTCGAGCCTTCGCATGACTTCGTCGTTGATCTTGTTCTCGTTCCGCAGGTGAAGGACCGTCGCGTGTTGAATTTTCCCGACCTGCCTCGAGAGCTCTCTCCACTGCGCGTAATCCTCCGGACGGTATCCCGGCTCCGCCGAGTGATTGCTCTCGAGCACGTTCAGTCGGCGGCGGTACGTGTGAATGAGTTCGTCGTACACCGGCACGAATTCAGCGTCAGCGTCCTCGCGGCTGTGCTCGAGATATGCAAGCGCCGCCTCAGCCATGGCGCGCCGCGCCGCATCCTCTTCGGTGTTGTGCCCGGCCGTGCCTGCCAGTCCGAGGTGCCGGATCAACGGCGGCAGCGTGAGCCCCTGCAAGACGAGCGTTACGAAGATCACGCAAAACGTGAGGAAGATCATCACGTTTCGTTCGGGGAAACGTTCGCCGCTCTCCAGCAATCTTGGCAGCGATATCGCGGCCGCCAGCGCAACTACTCCGCGCATGCCGGCCCAGCCGATGATGAAAAGCGACTGTGGATTTGGGAGAGTCTCTTGATGGTGCAACAGATGCCGCCTGATGAAGAACGAGAGCGCCGCGCCGGGGTAAACCCAGATGAGCCGCAGCAGAATGACCACGCCGCTGAAAAGAAGTCCCAGCAGCAGCAATCCGCCGAGGTGGTGAGTGCGAATCCCGGCGAGAATGTAGGGCAGTTGAATCCCGATCAGAAGAAAGACGAATCCGTTGAGCACAAACGTGAGCGTCTCCCACACAGCTTGCCCCGTCAGCCGCGCGCCTCTTGAAAGATACAGCGAGCTTTTGTGCCCCAGATACAGCCCGCACGCGACAGTGGCCATCACGCCGGACGCCCGGGCTGCTTCCGCAGCTAGATAAGCGAAATATGGTGCGATCAGGCTGATCGTGATCTCAATCGGCGCATCCACGATCTTCAGTTCGAGAATGTGAATCAGCTTGCCGACAATCAGTCCGATCGCGATGCTGCCAAACACCAGATAGAGCAGCTTCCAGATGCTCTCGAAGACCGATGGAGTCTGCCCGGTGACGAGCAGGGCGGTTGTAATTTGCAGGGCGAGCAAACCCGTCGCGTCGTTGACCAGGCTTTCTCCTTCAAGAATGTCGGTGATGCGCTTCGGGAGGCCAAGCCGCTGGGCGATCGACGTCGCGGCAATCGCATCGGTGGTTGCAACGACGGCGCCGAGCACCAGCCCCATCCGCCAGTCAAAACCCGGCAGGATCCAGCGCGACGCCGCAGCCACTCCGACGACGGTGAAGACCACCAACCCGAACGCGAGACCTATGATGCTGACCAGGTTGTAGCGGAAGTCCTGCCACGGCGTCGCGGCGGCTGCCGAAAACAGCAGCGGCGGCAGGATGACCAGAAACACCAAGTCGGGGTTGAGCTCGATGCGTGGGCCGCGCGGCAAGAAACTCAAGAGCAGCCCGCCGATCACGAGAATGATCGGGTAGGGAGTTTGCAGGCGCTTGGCAAGGGATGCGAGCGCCACGACGAGAACCAGCAGGAGAAGAACGATCAGTTCGACACTGTGAATTCCCGTCGCCTGCATTTGGGCCTCGCGGTTTCAAAGGTACCGCAGGTCGTCGCCAGCAGCCTACGTTCGAATCGCAACGACAGAGATATACTCTCCAACTTTGTGAGTTTCTGTCCCCGTTATGAAAGAAGCTTCACGAGATCATCGGCGGACATTTCAATGTTGCGAAGAATCGCTCGAAGGAGCCCGGGGCCGATCGTTTCTCCTGCGTGGGAGGGAACAGACGTAACCCTGCCATCGGGGTGTTTCAAACGGAAATGACTGCCGCGGGTTCTCTCTACTTGGAATCCGGCACGTTCGAGGGCACGGATGAGTTGTTTCGCTAGAAGCCTCGGAAGGCGCGTCATACCGCGATGCGTTGGACGCCAACTAGCTCCATGGGCCCCGCCGAATCACCATCTTCAAGACAAAGTTCAATGACTTCCCGGACGCGCTTCATCAGCGTATCCAGATTTTTCGCCTGGGTATAGCAGCCGCGCAATTCCGGCACGTGGGCAACGTAGTAGCCGTCTTCGTCGCGCTCGATTACAACTGTAAATTCTCGCTTCGCTTTCACCACGAGCCTCCGTTTAACGGGAGTGTAGCATGATCCGCTGCGACCCGCCCCACCTCTGTCACTGGGCTGGCGACAATCTCGCGTCAAGGCCGCGAACGCCCTTCCTTTCCGAGCAGCAATCTTTCGGCCCGGGCTTGCTCCTTGAGCGTCTCTGGGTGTGCCGCCCTGTCATGTTTGCGGCGTCGGTCCCCCAGATTCCCTGTTAGAGGGAGAACGTATTCATGGGGCTGAAGACGATGACCGACCTGGGCTCCACATAGAGTGCACTCCATGCGCCACACTTCGCGATGGCCGGCGGGCCCTTCTCCCAATGTGAAAAGCCAGTGTCCGACAGGCGCGGAGATAGGGCGTGGACCCAAATCTCGGATTCTTTTTTCTCCTCCGGGTCGGTTGTAGGAACGAAGCGAGTTACCTCGCCTTCTGATCTAATCGCATCCGGACAAACGGACCACCGAAATTGAGCGTCGCGTGAGACGATCCCGTAGCTCTCGAGACCGTACAAGACGCTATTCACTTCGCGCTTATCATACGGACGCACGAGCTTAGGACCCAGGATGCCAGCCAGTTCCTTCGCCTTCATAGGGTGGGGTGAATGAGCAAGAATCTCGCATATTTCCTGTGAGACGCCGTCGATTATGGGCTTCGTTGCCACGACTACCTTTCTACCAATGCGCTCATATTAGCGCGGGCTTAGTTACCTTCCACTGCTGGGGGGAGAACGCTATCAAAGGGCTAGAACGTGCCGTCCACGTATCGCCTGTTGTTCAGATTTGCTTCAGCGTCGCGCACTCTCTCCATGATCTGCTCACGGGCCGATTCAGCAATCGTAAAATCGTTGTAGGCGAGTTCCATTATTTGCCTCCACTCCGCATCACGGAGCCGATAAAGTGGACTATTGATATCGAGCGGTAATTCCTTAACAGATTGGACCCACTCGTTACGTGACGGCGTTCGGCCGGCCAGTTATCGAAATTCCACCCATCTTGGGTGAAGCCACTCTTCCTGTTCTTTCGCAATCCTCATCCTTCCCCGGTATTCATCCCTTTCTCCTCTCGGGTGTCGTAAATCAACGAAAAATCGTGCGGAAAAATAAAAGGGCCTCACAGCGTTTCGTCGCTGTGAGGCCCTTCTCGTTAAAATTTAATCCTGGCGGTGACCTACGTTCCCGCGCCGTTTCCAGCGCAGTATCATCGGCCCTGCGAGGCTTAACTTCCGTGTTCGGGATGGGAACGGGTGTGACCCTCGCGGTAAGACCACCAGGAAACTGGGAATCGAAACTCGGATTGATGCGCGAGTTTCGATGAGCAACTGAAGGAAGCAAGCCACTACAAACCGCAAATTCCGCAACGCGAGCAACGTGTTGGGAAAGTTTTATGGTCAAGCCGAACGGCCGATTAGTACGGGTAAGCTACACGCATTACTGCGCTTCCACCTCCCGCCTATCAAAGTCGTAGTCTTCGACTGGCCTTCTTAGGTGGCCGCAGCCACCTTGGGAAACCTTATCTCGAGGCGAGCTTCTCGCTTAGATGCATTCAGCGATTATCTCTTCCGGACTTCGCTACCGAGCTATGCCACTGGCGTGACAACTCGATCA
>JBEKAE010000002.1:0-239836 GCA_050018375.1 Candidatus Acidiferrales bacterium
CCCTGCTTCTCCCTGGTTGGTGGGATCCATCGCCTCTCCTCTTGGGCCTTCCTCAGACCCTCTTTTGTACCAACCAGACCTACTCCCCTTCAAATGTGCGAAAGAAATCGTACGTTATCAAGAAAGAAGTAGGCGCCCAAAGACCGAATTAAATGTTCCTTTGGTGCGCTTTTTTGTCTAGGGTTAAAGGCGAGGTCGAAAATGCAGAGCGAATTGCAGATTAGGAGAATCGATGTCAGATCAAAAGAAGGATAGCACACGACGCACTAAGTTTCGGCGCACGGTGTACGGGACTGACGGAAAACCTCGCTTGGTACACGTAATGGCCGATACCGATCGCGCGCTGGCCCTGAAGAAATCCAACCCCGCGGCCTATAGGCGCCTACCCAAAGAACTCCGCGAGGACGCCGAAGAAGCCGAGCGATCGATAATGCGATTGCCTTTACTACGGTTCAGCATCGACCACTGGCCGGCGGAAGCAAAAAAGCTGCTTGCTGCCGTTCGCTGGCATCCCGACTCGGCATGGCGGCATTTGCCAGTGCCCGATGTCTTGGAGATGATCGAGATTCTGAAGAAACGCGGTCGCCCGATGAAGCCCGAAACTCCCGCGAGAATCACACTGGCCGCGCAATGTCTCGCGGAAGGTTTCAGCAAAGGCCGCACGGCCCGGAGGCTCTACCCCAATATTTCCGCAAGGAAGGCAGAAAAGAATGCGGCCTATTTGTTCGAGCGTTACGGCCGGGAGATAGAAGCCGAACGGCAACGACTTAAATCCGCACCATAGGATAAATCGCTTCGTCCTCTTACCCCCCGGTAAATCCCCCTCTTTTGCCGCCACTTTCTTCGCTGTGGACCCCGATGCTGATTTATTTAGTGCCGCCCTCTAGTTTAAGATGGCCCCGTTCGGTCATTATCAGGAGGTACATCGAGATGGAAAATCAAGAAAAGAAGACCTTCGTTTCGCCGGAAAAACTTGCGGCAAACCGAGCGAACGCTCAGCGTTCCACGGGACCTCGAACCGAGGCGGGCAGGGAGAAATCATCCCACAATGCATGGCAGCACGGATTTTTTGCGAAGCGTCTTTTCTCGACGCCCGAGCAACAGGCCCAAGACGGTGCCGACTATGAACTTATCGCCAATGGTATTCGTGACCACTATCGGCCCATCGGGTTTATGGAGAATTTTCGGGTTGAGAAAATTGCGACTGAGCTGCTTCGTTCGGCTCGCCTCCTCAGCTTCGAGCAAAAAGTTCTCGGTTTGCTCGATCCTTTCGAGTCGCATTCGGTAGACAGGATCTTGAGGTATCAAGTGACGAACAGCCGCCAGCTGGCTCAAGACATTGAGGAACTTGAACGCCACCAGGAAATTCGCCGGGCGAAATCGAACCAAGATCCGCCTTCTGACGCAGACGTAGACAATCCGCCCGACGAGCAGAATGAAGAAGAACGACCAGCAAACGAAGACCAATTACAGGCAGATTGTGACGGTTCCTCATCGGGGAACTGCGAAACGAACCCAACCGTCTCTTGCGAGACCAATGGTCCAATCGGCGTCACCCCTCCACCGATTGCAAATTGCGGAACGAACCCAACTCCAACCCAACGCTTGGGCAACGAGGAACAACTAGAGGAGCAAGCCAAGTCCGAAGGCCCGCCTCGGGTCACCGAATAATGTCAATGATGTGACGGAATGGCAGGATCGCAGAAAGCAAATCTCGACCAACGTAGCAGCTTAGTTAACTATAGGCGAACATACAGCGAAGGAATGATATGGTCCGGAAGTTCTCTTAATTGAGGTGATCGGAGACTATGCCAACAAGCGCCGCCCTGAACAGGCACTCCGTCTCTCTTGAGTGACCAACGCACAGCCCATGTTCATAATGGGAGCGGCCTGAGAGGGCTCGAGGAACACGGAATTTGCAAAACGAACTATCTTAAGGCTTTTGGAATCAACGTACTTGTATGTGAGCAATGTGAATTTGAGAAGTGCGAGGGGACGAGCGTTATCGTTAAGCTTGATCCAGCCCTCAATATTGGCGCTGGCGCAAATCCTCGCGGCGATCGGGGAACGGGGCCTCCCCGGGCACTCCTGATCGAGGAACTTCGGCCCAAAGACCGCCGCTTTCCGGTGTATTATCTCTGGCAAATGAAAAACGAAGGCAAAGACGAGCATCGGCGTCCGGCCACCTACCCGATCACGCATTGGATCGGCGAAGGCGCAGGCTGGCTGCTCAAACACGTGGTGAGCGGGCTGGCCGCGACGGGCCTGACCCCCAACATGTTCACTTTCCTCGGCTTGGCCGTGAACGCATGGGCGGCGGCGTGGTTCGCGATGGGACGTTTCCGCGGAGCGGCTGCCATTCTTTTCCTCGCTGCTTTTCTCGACATGGCGGACGGCCAGGTTGCGCGCCGCGTGGGCCGCGTGACAGCCTTCGGCGCGTTCCTCGATTCGACGCTCGACCGCTACTCGGATCTGGCGCTCTACATGGGGCTCGTCGTCTACTACACGCTGATCGGCCGGACCTTCTACATGGCGCTCGCGGCCGTCGCGATGGCGAGCTCGTTTATGGTCAGCTATTCGCGCGCGCGGGCCGAGTCGCTGATTCCGTCCTGCAAAGTGGGCTTCATGGAGCGGCCCGAGCGGCTGGTGCTGCTGATTATCGGCGGCGCGTTCGTGCGGATGGCGCCCGTCCTTTGGGTCATTGCGACGATCTCGACTATCACAGTGGTCCACCGCGTTGTGTACACGTGGCAGGAATTGCGCGCCGGTCGGGCGCTCCCCGACGTAAGCGCCTCTCAGACGTTTTGACGTTTCTGGGCGTTCTTCAGCGCTTCTTCCACCGGCGCCGACACGATGTCCTGCACGCGCTGCCTCAGCGCGTCCACCTCCGCGCGGCCGATCTTTGACGTGTGAATCGTGTCGTGCAGGTAGACCGTGATCTTCCCCGGGTGAAGAATCCAGTCGCCGGTCCGAAAGAACTCGTACGAGCCGACGATGCTCATCGGCACGATCGGCACTCCGAACTTCTGCGCGAGATTGAAGATCCCTTTCTTGAATTCACGGACGTGGCCGTTGCGGGTGCGCGACCCTTCGGCGAAAGCAACCAGGCTGACACCGGAATCGAGCGAGGCCTTCGCGCGCTTGCTCATCATGGCCAGCCCCTCGCGGCTCGGCACGTCCGGCACCGGAACGTTGCCGAACCATCCCATCATCCACCCGTAGATGGGAAGCTTGAAGTGAGACTCGAGCTCGAAGCCGCGCACGAATTGAGGAATCGCCGAATAGATCACGAACGGATCGAAAATATTGACGTGGTTGCAGATGAAGATGCTCGTGCGTTCGCGATCGAAGCCCGGCGCCATCCGCACTTCGAATTTCGTCCCGGCGAGCCGAAGAATATTGCGAAAGAAGATCCGTTGCGGCGTGTCGTTGTTGCGCGGATCGATGCAGAGCCCGAGAAAGACGAGGAACGTGCCGAGCACCGCGAAATGGATTCCGCTCACTGTCCACAGGACGACCGAGCGAACCGCCAGCCACGCCTTTCTCATACCACTACGTCCAGCGCGCTGGGAAGGATTTCCAGCGATCGGCATTTGAGGTGCAGGATTTCGCCGTCCACCATCGCGTTGACAGCCTCTTCCAGATCGAGATCGATGCGCTCGGCCGCCGCGCGTGAGGCGAGCCGGTGCTCGATGTGTGTTCCAGTGAATAGGCGCGGAAACGTCCAGAGCAGCCTTAGGCGCCCGATCGGCGCCCAGCGCACGTACTCGATTTTGGCATCCGAAGGATTCGCTTTTGGCGCGATCATCATTTTCCCGCCGGTGAACCTGCTGTTGCTGAACGTGAGGAAGAGGCACGGCCGGCGATCCCAATCTTCTGCCGTGTCGATGCGGTGGGGAAATGCCGGATGTTCGAGTCGCGCGAGTCGCGCGATCACGCCGAGGATGTAGCCGAGTTCTCCCCAGCGCTTGAAGCGCCGGTTCGTGACTTCGCCCACGTCGGCGGGGAATCCCAGGCTGAGTAGATTGATGAAATAGATGTCCGCGCCGGAATGTCTCAGGCGGATCAGATCGCAGGGCCGCCGGCTGCCTTTGCGCAGGGCTTCAATCGTATGCTCCACGCCGTGCGTCGTGAAATCCCGCAGAAACGAATTGCCGGTGCCAAGGGGCAGGAAGCCGAGCGCAGGCCGGCCCTGTGTCTGCGCTTCCGGAAAGAGCCCGTTCACAATCTCGTATGTCGTGCCGTCCCCGCCGACGGCCAGGAAATTCCGGAAGCCCTTTGCGTAGGCACTTCGCGCGAGGTCGGTCGCCTCTCCCGGCCGCGTCGTTTGCGCGACTTCGAGATCGATTCCCGCCTGCCGCACGCGGTCGAGCGCGGCCGGGGCGAGTTTCCCGCAGCGCCCGCCTCCCGCGGCTGGATTGATGATGGCAAAGAAGCGCTCCTTCACGTGAGAAAGGCCTCTTCGCGACATGCGCGCGCAAAAATCATACGGGCACCATGGCCTCACGGCCCGCCTTGCTCCGGATCTGCTCGGCCAGCTCCGTACGCTTTACTTTCAGCGATGCGGTGCGCGGGAAATCCGCATTCCAGACGAGGTAGCCGCTCACGCGTTTGTAATTCGCAAGCCGGCGGTTGCGCTCGCCAAGAAGCGCGATGGTCTCTTCGCCGACGTGCTGTCCCGGCTCGGGATGGAGGACGAGAACCAGCTTCTCTCCGGCCATCGTGCGCGCAGGCCAGAGATAGTTGGCCGCGAAGACGCAAAACTCCTTCATCGGAAGGCCCTCGAAGACATTCTCGATGTCCTCGGGATAGATGTTCTTGCCTTCCTCGGTGACGATCATATTTTTCTTGCGGCCGAAGAGCTGCAAATGGCCGGCGGCGTCCACGCGGCCCAGGTCGCCGGTCATCAGCCATCCGTCCACAATCGTCTCCGAAGTCATCTCGGGATCGTCGAGATAGTGCGACATCACCGTGTTGCTCCGAACCGCCACTTCGCCGATTCCGTCCGCGTCCGGATTCAGCACCCGAATTTCCATCCCCGGCAGGGGCTTGCCGACCGTGTCCGAGCGGAAGGGCCGAAAATCATTTACGCTGATGACCGTCCCGGCCTCCGTGCAGCCGTAGCCGTTTCCGACAAGAATTCCGAGGTCGTAGAAAAATTGTAGCGTCTCCGGCTCCGTGAACGCGCCGCCCACGAAGAAAGCGCGCAATTCGCCGCCAAAGGAGCTGTGGACTTGCCGCAGCAGGGCGCGGCTGACGACTCGATTCGGTCGGCGCCGCGTCAGCGCGCGGTTGATGCCGATAAGCGCATTCAGAACTGTGCGGCGCCCTTTCGGCAGTTCGGCAAATCGCTGGCGCAAGCCGCGCTCGAGATTCTTCAGCACCATCGGCACGAGGCTCATGTACGTGATCTTGTAGCGAGTGAAGGCGTCGCGGATGTACTCCGGGCGCAGCGTGCGCAAGTGCACCACGGTCGCGCCGCAGACAAACGGCCCGATGAAGCCGACCATGAAGTCGATCGCGTGGTTCGTCGGCAAAATGCTCAGATAGCGCACCCCGGGCCAAAAAGGGTAGAGCGACGTAAGCGCCATGCACTGCTCGAGATAGTTTTCGTGTGTCAGGACGCAGCCCTTCGGACGCCCGCCGGTCCCCGACGAGTAGACGATGCAAGCCGCATCCTTGCGTTCGCGAGGAACACAAACGGGCTCGCGCGAGTCCCGGAATTCCTCCCAGCGCTTCGCGCCCGCGAGTTCGGCCCCCGCAGGCGCCTCGGTGACGACAACAACGCGGGCCGCGAAGTCCTTGAATCCCTGGGCCTGCGTGATCGCCCGCCACAGATGATATTCAACGACCAGGAATTCGGCCTTCGAGTGCGCGAGCAGCTTCAGTTGTTCGTCTGGCGTCAGTTTGTAGTCCAGCGGAACGAGAACGCCGCCGCAGAAGAAAATCGCGTAGGCCGAAATCAGCCATTTCGACTGATTCGTCATGATGATTGCGGCGCGCGAGCCGCTTTGGAAACCGGCGTCCTGGAACGCGCGGGCAAGCGGAAGTGCCGTTTCCTTGAACTGGCGATACGTCAGCCGGGCGTTTTCGCGATCGCGATCCGCCTCGATCAAGCAGACTTCATCGGGCCAGCGATCCAGCGCCGCGCGCAGCGCATCCCCGAGGCTGTTGTATTGGCTGAGGTCCAGCATCAAAGACGGGATTGTATACGTTCCGCAAGGGTGCGGAAATCGCTCACGCCCTGGAGTTCGTAGTCCGGCAGCTCGATGCGGAAATGCTGCTCGATGCGTGTGAGCAGGTCGAGCGCCTGAAGGCTGTTGATTCCGAGCTTCTTGAAGAAATCGTCGCCAGGGCTAAGCTGCTCGCGAGGAACTTTGAAGTGCTGGGCGGCCAGCTGCAAAACTTCTTCGGTCGTCTTTTCCAATGTTGTCATCAAACTCTATATTGCCATATTCCGTCGCGATTACGCGGCGTTGCCGGGCGCCTATGGTAGATACGGCAAAGCATCGGTCGACTCAACAAACTTGCGCAGCCCGGCCTCGACCGCCGGGCGCGTGAATAGCTCGCAGAATATATCGATCTCCCTGCGCAGCTCCTCGTGCAGTACCGGCTTGATGAACCGCTTTGCGGCCAGCACCGTTGTGCGGTCGAATTTTCCGAGTTGCGCCGCCGTCGCGCGAGCCACGCGCAGCACGTCTCCTTCGCCCGCGACTTGGCTTACAAGCCCGATCGATTGCGCTTTTGCGGCGTTGATGCTGCGGCCGGTTAATAGCAGGTCGCGCACCACCGCATTTCCGAGGTCGCGCTTGAGTCGCGGGATGCCGCCGAAACCCGGAATCAGACCCAGCCGCAGCTCGGGAAAGCAGAAGCGCGTCATTTTGTCGGCAATGATCAGGTCGCACGCCAGCGCGAGTTCGAATCCGCCGCCGAATGTGACTCCGTGAACTGCGGCGATCGTCGTCAGAGGCGCCTCATCGAGGGAGTTCATCACGTGATGGATGCGTTCAAGAAAGTCACGCACTCCGGCGACTCGCTGTGGGCGCGGCAGATCCTGCGAGCGGTGATACAGCTCGCGGAGATCGGCGCCGGCGCAGAAGCCTTCTTTGCGCGCGCTCGATATGATCAACGCGTGCGAATCCTTGGCCAGCGACTCGAGCGCCGCGACGAACCCCTCCAGTTCGTCAAGCGTGGCGGAGCCGATCTCGTTGCAGGGCGCGCGATCGAGCACGAGCTCGATTAAGCCGTCCTTCGCGTGCCATCGAAGCGTTTCTCCGAAGAAGCTGTTCATGTGGACTTCCGTTGGTAGAGCTGCTCGATCTCGCGGGCGTAGCGCGCGGAAATCGCATCGCGCTTGAGTTTGCCCATCGTGGTCATCAGGCCGTTCTCGACGCTGAACGGCTCAGGGACCACGTGAAACGCCCGAATCTGCTTGTAGTGAGGCAGACCCGCATTGACCGCATCCAAAACGGATCGAATGCGGCCCTCCGCCAGACCATTCGACGAGCCGTTCGTCGCGGCCGCAGTCAGGAGTGCCGCAAGAAAGCTCCGTTGATTCCCGACCAGCACGACCTGTTGAGCCTCCGGCAAACGCGTCGCGAGAGCCTGTTCGATCGGTTCGGGGGCGACGTTATGCCCCGAGTTGAGAATGATCAGGTTCTTCAGGCGCCCCGTGATTCTCCAATTGCCGCTAGCATCCACTTCACCCTGGTCGCCCGTGTGGAACCATCCACCTTCAAGCGCCTTGGCCGTTTCGGTGGGGCGCTGCCAATAGCCGGGGAAAACGTTCGGGCCGCGCACCAGAAGTTCGCCCGTGTCCGCGACCGTCATTTCGATCCCGGGAACCGCCGGGCCCACAGACCCCGGCTCGATATGTTGCGGATCGTCCATCGTGCAGATGGCCGTTGTTTCCGTAAGCCCGTAGACCTGAAGCACCGGGATGCCGAGCATCATGAAAAAGAGCTGCGTCTCGGTTGCAAGTGGCGCCGAGCCGCAGATGAGCGCCCTCAGGCTGGGGCCGACGTTCTTGCGAATCGCGGGAAACATCACGGCGTTTGCGAGCGAGAGGCACAGCGAGTCGAGCGGACGGCTCGTGCCGTTGCGGCGCTGCATGTACGCTCGCTGCGCGCGCGTGAAGACGGCGGCGGCCCATCCGCCGCGCTTTCCAATCGACTCCTCGACTTTTCCACGGACGCGTTCGAGGAACATCGGCACGTTCACGAAATAGTTCGGCGCGGCGAGTTTTAGCTCGTCGGAGAGCTTGGTGAGGTCGGTCGAAAGCGTCAGGACGCTGTTCCTCGACAGGCACGTGAGCAGCAGGATCCAGGCCGCGGCGAAGCAGAATGGCGCGTACTGGAAGACGCTGTCCGGCTCTTGCCGCGGGCCCATCAGTTGATCGAGGCGCGCGTTCGTGCAGCCGAGCATGAACGTGACGTTTCCAGCGTTTAGCACAGCGCCCTTTGGCTCGCCCGACGTCCCGGATGTATAGATGATCGTGACCGCGTCATGGTCGGCGTGGCGAGAGGCCGGGGCGGCCGGCGCGTTCGCGGCGCTCTCGCCCGCGAAGACCGTCTCGAAAAGCACGACGGGCGGATGACCAGGCCAGCTATTGTGGAGTTCCGCGGCGAGCGAGGCATCCGAGCAGAAGATCAGCGAAGGCGTCGAGTCCTTGATCATGCCGGCGAGTTCGCCCGGTGCTTGACGCGCGTAGAGCGGGACGACAATCAGCCCTTCGGCCATCAGCGCGAGGTCGAGCGCGACCCAGCGGATGCTATTCGGCGCGAGCAACGCGCACCGGTCGCCGCGTTTCAAACCGCGCGCCGCGAGGAACCCCCGCGCCTGTTGAATCAGCGCAAGCAGCTCGCCGCCGGTGACCGTAACGAACTGTCCGTCGCGAACTTCGCGGAGCACGGGCGCGCTGCCCGCTCGTTCGAGCCGCTCGACGATCTGTTCGAGGAAAGTCAATCGGATAGCCCCAGTCGTCACGCGGCTTCCAGCGCCCCGCTGTGCCTTTCGAGCAACTGGCACAGCCGGGGACTGAGCGACGGAAGATACTCTTCCCAGCCGAGCACGCCCGTGCGCACTGGAAATTCCGGATATTGCCGCGCGACGTGCGCTTCGAAGTACACGCCCATGCGCGCCATCAGTTGAAGGTTTCGCGCAACCGTCCGGCCCATCGCGTCGCGAATTCCGTCTGCCTCCGTGTCGAGCGCGCGTAGCGCGGCGACGATCTTGTCCCCAAGGTCCGGCTCGTCCACGCGCATCAGGAGATGTTCGTGGCCGCGGTCGCGCATCAGGTTGCGAATGCGCTCGTCCATCGTTACGCCCGCCGAAGGCACGCCCGCCGGCATCGAGCCGACGATGGCGTGGAAGCGGGACGACAGCATCCGGTCGCATTCGCGCAGGATGCTCACCATCTCGTACATGTTCAATGACTCGGAAGAAAAAATCGGCGCGCCTCCGATCTTTTCGCCGAGCCGCTCGCAAGCATCGCGGTCCAGCATCTCCATCGCGACGAGCACCGGGAAAACCGCGCGCGTCTCGCGATACGCTTGAATGCCGTCAGCCATCTCGGAGAGATACTTCTCGAACGCCGCATCCACTTCCGGGCCCGAGCGGTGAAAATAGATCGTGCGGTAGTGGCTTTTCTCGTGCGCGCCCGTCAGCGAATGCACGATCGCTTTTCCCAGCGAAGCCCGCACAGGCCAGAAGAATGGATTGATGGGGCAGATCGCGAGGACCGGTGCGGCGCCGTCCCAGCCCGCGTCGCGCAGCGTTTTTTGGCCGTATTCGGGGCCGTTCGGTTCGAATGTCCAGGCCGTGTCGGCTCCGAGTTCGGTGGCCACGCCGAGTTTGCCGAGAACTTCCTGCGATTCGATGTTCCGCGTGATCACGAGCGAATCGCCGCAGAAGCGCCGGCACATCTTCTGGAGCAGCGGGTCCATATCGCCCGCTTCGGCGCCGTAGGCGATGCTCAGCTTGTTCTGCGCCGACGCGATTCCGAGCGCTCCGATCATCATCGCCGTGAGCGCGTTCGCGAACTTGCTCTTGAACATCGAGCCTTCGCACGCGACCACGCCGTGGTTCTTCCGCACCTCGGAGTGCAGAAACGGCGGAAAAACGTCCGGGAGGTGCACCTGCTGTGCATCGCCGAAATAGCCGCGCGTCAGGCTGAAATCCTGGCTCATGACGCTGAGCGAAATGTTTTCGTCGCCCAGGATGCGCCGGATCTGCCGCACGATCTCCTCGACGCGCATGTCGGAGCCGGTGTTGCGCGTGCCGTTGTACCCGGCCAGCAGCAGTTTGAGCTTCTCGCCGGGCTTCCACGCCTCGCCCGCGCCGAGCATCCATTCGAGCTTGTTCAGCTCGATCAGACCGCTCATCCACGCCTCGAGGACGACGTCCATGTCCAGCATCAACGCGTGTCTCCTGCCGCACCCGCGCGCTGCGGTGCGGGCTCGGGCGTCCCGGCCGCGGGCAAGTCAAGGTAGTTGTACATGAAATGATTCTCGCGGCTGAAACGCAGTAGCGGATAGCAATACTCCGAAAACGGCGCCGGCCGCCGCCCCATCTCCGCCGCCACTCGCGCGTTGTCGAAGACCGTATTCCACACGAGGTACGGCAGAAAAACTTTCAGCAGTGTCGCGAGGCCCCCAATTTTCCCCGCCCGCCCCGCGAGCGCGTTGATCATCTTTGACGAAGGCGCTTCAAGGCTCGGCACGTACATCGGCCCGCGCTTGCCCTGCGCCTTCGAAAGCGCATCCGTCAATTCCTGAAAAGTCTCCGAGTCGGCGCCGGATGACAGGTGGTAGATATCGTGCGCCGGGCGCTCCTTTTGATGCAACATGACGATGGCGTCGGCTACGTAGTCCACCGGTACGATGTCCACGCGGTCGGTCGCGCGAAAGGGAAGCGCGGGCAGTCCCGCGAGAAACACGAACGCGCGCACCATTTCGAACTGGTTTGTTTCCGGACGCCGGCTGTCGCCGAGCACGGTGCTCGGCCGGAAAATCATCCGCGGAACGTCCGGCAGCAACTCGCGGACCATGTGCTCGCAGAACTTCTTTGTCCGCGCGTAGGGATCGTAGTCCGAGCGGTTCCAATCGATCGCCTTGTCTTCTTCGACGATCTCGTTCGCCCGGTGTCCCGCGACCGCGACCGTGCTCACGTGGCTGAACCGGCGCAGCCCGTGCTGATCGCGGGCGCGCGTGGCGAGCTGGATCACCTCGAGCGTCCCGCGCAGATTCACGTTGAGGCAGCTCTTTTCGGACCTCCGATTGAGCGAAGCCGCGCAGTGAATCACCGAATCGGTCGATCGCACGAGATCCCGGTATTCGTCGTCGGCCAGGCCGAAGCGCGAGCCGGTCAGGTCCCCGAGAAAAACGCGCATGCGCGTGCGCTGGAATTCGTCGAACGTCGGGAAATCCATGTGGAGTTGCAGCGCGCGCCACAGCCGCCCGCGCGCCTCTTCGCGATCGCGCGCGCGTACCAGCACGTTCAGCGAATCGGAATGATTCGCGAGCAGTTTCGACGCAATATGCGCACCGATGTAACCGGTGCACCCCGTCAGAAGGATGGCCACGGTTGTTCGGATGTCAGGGCGTCGTGGACCGCGTCGCAGCCCGGGCCGCGAGCGGCACGTTGCGTCGCGGGCGCGCTTCCAGCGGACGGCCCTCGATCAGAGGATAGCACCACTTGCGCAGCGCCGGAATGTGGACGTTGATCCAGTAATCCCACCAGTCGAGCGACCGCGCGTCGTAGCCGAACGCGGCGCGCTCGTCCGCCGGCAGCGCGGCGCTCAGCCGCTCCACGTTCGCGGCTTCGAACACGTGGTCGTTGTGCAGAATGAACGGTTCGAAGAGCGCGATCAGCTTGATCACCTTTTCGAGCTCGCGCTCCTGCCGCGCCAGCGGCGGCCGCACGAACCGCAGCGGCTCGACACTCCGGTTGATCGCCTGCACGATGATCTTCTGCGCCGGCGCCGAAAGTCTGTCGTAGCGCGCCTTCGACACCGGAATCGCGTCGAATTTCAGCCGCATCCGGTGCTGAAAGCCGTTTTGCGCGCGATAAAATTTCCGGTGCCCCAGCCCCGTCAGTTCGATCGACCGCCGCATGTCGCACGGATTCGCCACGGAAGTCGCCAGGTGATACATCCGCTCGTGTCGCCGCTGCACCAGCGCCGCCGCGATCAGCGTCATGCCGCGCGACACCACGTCCACGGGAATCAGGTCGAGGCACTTGCTCTCGTTCGTCGGCAGCTGCCGGAAAAACGTTCCCAGCAGGTAGGAAAGCGACGCTGACGTGTTGATGCCTTCATTCCATCCGAGAAACGGCTTCTCGATCGACGACTCGACGATCGACGGCCGCACCACCGCGATCGCAGCTCCGGGCGTGGCGTCGAGATAGGTGCGAATCAGCGATTCGGAGAGGCTCTTCGTGAACGTGTACGTGTTCGGCCAGCCGAGTTCGTTCGCTCTTCGCGTCGCCAATTCCGTCAGCGTTTGCCGCAGCCACCGCACGCGGTTCTTGCGAATCTGGTTTTCGAGCGCCGCGCCTTGCAGGTGTTTCGCCGACTGCCGCTTCTCGAGCGCCTGCTGGCGAAGCTCTTCCGTCACCTCCGCCGACTCCGCGCGCTCCTCCGTGTCCGCGACGAGCGCTTCAAGCGCCCGCCATTCCGTCACGGCGTCGAAATTCGCCACGCCGCGCGGCGTGTAGTTCTTCGGCAGGTATTCGAGGATGCGGCCGTCGCGCTGCCCGACCGCGTAGCACGTCGAAAGATGCAGCAGCGCCGCATGATCGCAGTCGCGCAGGAACTCGAGCAGATAGGCGGTCGAGCGGACGTTCGACGCCAGCGCGTCGCGCAGGTCCGGGTTGAAATCCGTCAGGCCCGAGCTGTTGACGATCACGTCGAGCGATCGCGCCAGCCTCGCGCGCGCTTCCGGCGCAAGGCCGAGGTTCGGCTTGCTGCCGTCCCCGCTCAGTACCTCCACGCGTTCGCGCAGGAAATCGGCGAATTTGTCGCCGTGCCGCGCGGCCAGTTTGTCAAACACCGGCGATTCCTCGAAGATCCGCTCGAACCGCTCGAGCGCCGTAGCCGATTTGCTGCTGCGCACCAGCAGGTAAATTCGTCCGATCTCCGGCAGCTCAGTCAGCAGATTCGCCAGCCACACCTTGCCGATAAATCCCGTGCCGCCGATCAGCAGAATCTGCTTTCCCCGCAGCGCTTCGCGGACGGAAAGCGGCGCCTTCTTCTGGTGCGAGTCGAAGCGCACCACCGGCAGGCTGATCTTCGGCAACGTCCGCTCGGCGGGCCGTATGGCCTCGTCCAGCGCTTCCGGATTCTTCGTAAAACCTAAATCACGGACAAGCTGCGCTCTCGCAACGGTTCCATCCGGCCCCTGCTCCCGGAATTTCGCCAGCGGCCCCCGCGGACGAATCACCGGATCGAGCAGTCGGCCCGTGGCCAGCCCGTCGCGAAAATCGAGCCGGTTCGAGACGATCCACCGCACGCCCAGGTGCGCGGCGAGCGGCCGCATGATCTGTTCCAGCCCCTGGCTCACAAGCACCACGTCGCTTTCGGCGGCGAGCAGTTCTTTCAGCTTCGCGACGCCGGCTTGCTTGAGCCGCGGCTTCAGGAAGTAGTGGAAAAACTCCTCGCCGAGCAGGTCGAGCCGGTCGCGGCTCTCTCCCCGCAGGACGGTATGCAGCACCCGCGTCGCGAACTCCCTGTCCGCGGCGTAAAAGATCGGCCGCGCCAGCGCCAGGACGCCCATCGTCCCCCGCCTCGCCCACCGCTCGACGAACGTCTGCGCGTTCCACGTGAAGAAGCCCACCGGCCGCACCGCCGTCAGGTCGAGCAGGCTCCCTTCAACGCGCCAGAAGACAGGCTCGCCGCCGGGCCCCGTGGCGCTAGACGCGCCCCGCCCCGTAGCGCCTGGCCCGTTCACAGGCTTTGCTGAACCCCATGCGAAAGGAGTGGAAGTGGACATAGTCCGAGTGAACGAATCTCAATCGCTACGGAAACTCGAAGCTATCACGCCCGCCCGGCCCCAATCAAGCGCGCGTCCGCGTGCCCGCCGGCCTTTTGGCGGGGCCGCGCCCCGCCGCCCGTCCGCAAACGAGACCTGTACCAAAACTGTCTTTCCAGACAGTAGTCCTCCCCGGCGGCCGTCGTCAGAATGCCTCCATGCTGCGCCACTTAGTCCGGTGGGCGTTCGACGCCGCGGCGGTGATCCTCGCTCCTTCTCGCCCCGCTTCCAATGGGAGTAAGCGATGAAACTGAAAGCCACACTGTTTCTGCTTTTAGCGCTGTTCATCCCCGTAGGATTGGCACACGCGCAAGTCGCTTCAGCCTCCGGCACCCCCATCTTCGACGACGAGTTCAGCGGCACCTCGATCAACACCAGCGTGTGGCGGGTCATCGACCGCCACGGCGAGTACTCCCAGAACGAGACGGAGTGCAACATCCCCGGCGAAGTCAACGTCGCCAGCGGCGCGCTCGTCATCACCACCGCCGCTGAGAACTGGACCTGCGGCGACTTCAACCCGGACGGCACCGTCTGGCACACGCCGGCCGTCTGGCCATACGTCTCCGGCGATGTCCAGTGGAGCAATTTTAACTTCACCTACGGCACCGTCGAATACCGGGCGAAGTTTCCGAACGAGGATACGGGTCTCTGGCCCGCGGTCTGGCTCCTCGGCGCGAACTGCCAGGCCACGAATCCCGACACGGGCGAGACCGGCGTCGGCTCATGCCCTGCCATCAGCACCACGGGCTATACGGAAATTGACTCCACCGAGTGCTTCGATCCCTACTGGTGCTCGTTCAATCTCTTTAACCCCGGTGAGAACGGCTGTCAGGTGGCCTACACCGTCAGCGATACGAACTGGCACATCTACGACACCGTTTGGACGCCGACTGCGGTCGATCAGTACATGGACGGCGTGCTCGTGTCGTCTTGCAGCCAGAGCTTGACGAGCGCGATGTTTCTGATCATTCAGACTCAGACGGGCGGCCTTAGCACTCCTAACAACGCGTACTTGCCCGCGAACTTCTACGTGGACTACGTGCGGGTCTACGCCAACCAGTACACGACCACGAACGGAGCATCGACTTCGTCGTCGCCGGCCCCGACTCCGGCACCAACGCCTGCTCCCGCCCCGGCTCCGACTCCCGCTCCGTTGTCGCTCGCAGGTGCCACTCTGCCGGAAGGAAGCATCGGCACCGCGTATAGTTTCCAGTTGACGGCCACGGGCGGAACGCCGCCTTACAAGTTCCGGTTGCAGGAGGGTTCGCTGCCGCCCGGCCTGTCGTTGTCGTCCTCGGGTCTGCTCAGCGGAACGCCCACGGGATACGCGAACGGTGGCGCTTCGGGCATCGCCGTGCCGTTCTACGTCTATTGTTCGGACTCGGGCGGAAGTACGCCCCTTCGGAACGTGCAGTTCTTCCTGGCGATTGCGTCTTCGTCTTCGACCGATCCCCCGGCGACTCCGACGCCGGTTCCGGCGCCCGCGCCAACTCCGGCGCCTGCTCCCGCGCCCGCCCCGGCTCCCGCGGCGACTTCCGGAAAGCTCGCGGTCACGGTCAGTGCGCTCCCGAACGCTACGCTCAACTCCGCGTACGCGCCGTTCCAGTTGATCGCGACCGGCGGCACGCCTCCGTACAAGTGGCTGCTTCAGGGCGGCTCTTTGCCGCAGGGAATGTCGTTGTCTAGCGCCGGGGTTTTGAGCGGTACGCCGACAACCTACGCACCAGGAGGCGGCTCTGGAATCGCCATCCCGTTCTACGTCTACTGCGCTGACTCGGCGGGAAGCACTCCCATCCAGAATGTGCAGTTCAACCTGACGGTAAACTGAAATCGTAACCCACGGTGGAGCCTTTGAGGCCCCACAGCAAAGCGAAGGGAACCCGGCCGCGCCGTCCGAGGCTGACGAGGGATCTGCTTTTGCTCTTGTGGCTTTGGTCTCGCCCCTAGAGGGGCGGGTTTCAAACGCGTCTCTTGCGTCCCAATTCCGTCGGGACCCGCTCTTTTGCGTCTCGGTCCCGCCGCGACGCATGATGCGCCTTCATAGGGGGTCGGACCTTTAGGTCCGACATTAGCCAGCCGCGCGCAGCGCGCTCCTTTGCGCAGCTTCACCCGCAGCATGTAGTCCTGCACGCTCCGGGCCCCGCCCCAATCAAGCCGCCCCGGCTCACACGAGCCGCGCGCGTACCTCCAGATACTCGGGGTGAACGACCGTGTGGTTCGCGTCGCCTTCGTTGTGGCTTGCCCAGTGATGCGTGAGCTCCTCGGCCAGCGCTTTCTGTCCCGTGGCGTCGAGTCTTGCAAAAGCAGTTTGCGTCGGCCCGAAATACGTGCGAAAGAACTGCACGACTTCCGCCGGCCCGAACGGAAATTCGAACGCCGCGCGCCGTTTCGCCGTTTCGATCCGCACCTTGGGACCGAAGCGCTCTCTCACCGTCTTTTCGTCGCCCCACAGCACCGGCGGAGGCACGCCCGGCGCCGGAGGCACGTAGCGGCTCGTGATCTTGAACATCTGCCCCGTAAAACCCTCCGGCGTCCAGTTGGCCATCGCGATCAGCCCGCCCGGACGGCACACGCGCATCAACTCCGCCGCCACCCGCTCGGGCCTCGGCGCGAACATCGCGCCGAACATCGACATCACCACGTCGAACTCCGCATTCTCAAACGGCAACTCCTCCGCGTCTCCCTCGATGAACCGGACCTTTAGATTCTCCTCCTGCGCGCGCTTCCGGGCCTGCTCGACCAGGTTCGGCGCGAGGTCCAGACCGGTTACCTCGGCTCCCGTGCGCGCCGCCGGCAGCGACTGGTTGCCCGTCCCGCACGCCACATCCAGCACGCGCATTCCCGGCTTCAGCCCCAGCCGGCTGACGAATTCCGCGCCTTCCGCCAGCGTGAGGATGGCGATCTTTCCGAAGTCTCCCGCCATCCACGCCGACTTCATCCCGCGTTTCACTTCCGCAAGTTCCGGCGTTCCATTGGTCATGATCGATTCCTCTCCTGTCGCTTCGCGGATTATAGGACGTAACGCGAAAAACGGAAGCGCGCGGCCGAACTTGCCCCGAGCTTGCCTCGGGGTGGAACCTCCCCGCCTGCCCTGAGTGAAGTGGCGAAGGGAGCGAAGTCGAAGGGCCTGCCCTCCGAAGCCTCGGCGAAGGAGGGTCATCTCCGCTTTCGGGAGTTCGGTGGGTTCCCACCGGAGCCCTGGTACCGGACCTGAGCGGTAGGCGCGCCTTGCTCAGGCAAATGGACTAATTTGGTTTTTTGTGTTTTAGTCTTGCCAATTCAGTTGCCCTGGGATTACGAGACTACCGAAATCGGGAGGAACACAAATGGGCGAAAAGACGGTCTCAAACCTCTGCGGATCGCGCTCGTGGCGATCGGCATTATCTTCGTGATCGGCGTGTATCCGCTCACTATGCTCTGGCCCTCGGGATGGATCTGGCACTCGGGAGGCCATTCGGATTATTTGCAGATGATTTTGGGCATTTACCTGACGCTTGGTATTTTTCTGATTCTCGCCGCGCGTAACCCGCTTGAGAATCTGAGCCTCATCTGGTTCACGGTGTGGTCCAGCATCGTACATGGCGGCATCATGGCGGCACAGTCATTGGCCTACCCCGAGCATCGCGGGCATTTGCTCGGCGATGTGCCTGCGCTGTTGCTCATAGCGCTCGTCCTCGCGATTCTCACCCCTCGAGGCGAAAAGGCGAGAGCGTTGCAGCACAGCAGTTGATAAGTCGGGGCGCGTGGCGCACTTCCGCGCAATGCGCAGTGCGACGCGCGATTTGCGCGTCCCGGAAGGGTCTGTCGGAAATCTCTCTTCTAATGCGCCCGCCCGCCGGTCTTTTTGGCGGGCGCCGCCCATTCGCATCGGCACCAACCACACGGCGCCGTCATTCTGAGCGGAGCGAAGAATCTCTCTTCGTTTTTTCGGGTGCCCCATCCTTCGCGCGACTCTCCGGTCTACGTAGCGGCCGCCTTTTAGGCGGGCTGCTTTTCGGGCCGGTGTTCTCTTCGTAGGGGCATAGCACCGCTATGCCCGGCGATCATGCTTGGCAGTGCTCCGTCCATTCGCATCGCACCACCACCCCACGTTGTCATCCCGAGCGAGGCCTGGTTTTGGCCGACGACGGATTTGCTTCAGGCTCTGTCGCCTTAGCTACTCGCCCGCGCTAGCCCACGTTTCTTTCGGCACCTATGGTCACAAGTAAGGCGACGGCTATCTCGGCACGTTTAGCCTGCAGAGCGCGCAACCGTCCGCCACACACCTTCCCGGCTTCTCGGGATCGTAGAAAATCGGTACCCACATTCCCTCGTAGTACTGCTTCGAATAGTCGGTTCCGACTTTCGTGAATGTCCGCAATGACCCATCGGAGAACGAATACGTGATGGAGCTGTATTCGTAAAAAAAGTAGTGAGAGCGGCCTGTGCGTTGCGTCACAATTCGGCCGAGCGCGATCCTGCCATTTGCTAGTAAGCGGCGATCGCGAACGACCCTGCGGAGTGTGCCGACGAGGGCCAATGCGAAGCCAACGCCCACGACCGCCGAAAACCAATCGCTTCCGTCCAGTCTCGGGAGCGGCTTGTGGAAGGCCGCAACTCGCCAGGCAGCGTAGCCGAATAGCGAAGCCATGCCGAGCAGCGCCGATCCGGCGAGAAGACCGTAGAGAATTCCGCGCCGAGTCATGCGGACGGACCGCGGCCGGGGCAGAGAGCTCAGTCGGCCAAATTCTTCCTCTGCCAGCGCCTTCTGTGCGGCCGTGGCCTCGCCCGGCTCGGTCGACGCGCTGGTGTCCGTAAAAGACACCCTTGGCCGGTCGACTCTCACGTGGAAGTCAAGGCGTTTTGCTCCAGTCGCGCCCGGTGCATCAATCGGTCTCGGCTCGCCCCGATGGATTTCGCGGTGCACTTCAACCTTCAGCCACGGCTTCCGTGTGGGGGGAGGCAACGAAAGTGCCTGACGGACGGTCCGCAAGCGATTGAGAGGGGCAGCCCAGGCGAAGCGGTAAGTCAAGAGCAGGGCCAGAACAAAGAGCACGGCTGTGATCGCTAGGAGCTGGCCGTCGCGCTGGACGATTGCAAGGTGTCCCAGCAAGCCGGCAAAGAGTAGCGCCACGATGAAACAAGCGGCGCCATTGAATCGCACCGCGTCTTCCGCCGAACCGACATTCCATCCGCAATGCGCGCAGTAGGGCTTGTTGACTGCCGACGTAGTCTTGGCGGCGCAGTTCGGGCAGGCAATCGCCATGATTGCCGAAGAGTATACACCTCGGTTGCCCCATCAACTTTGGCGGTAGTCGCCTTCAGGAATCAGCCCCTCACCTTTTCCATCGCGTCTATCACCGCGCCGGGTCTCCATCCGGGGGGTGGCGCACCCCAGCTACCGACCTCCGCACGCGGCCAATTTCACTCCTCCGCGAACAGGTCACACCCGAGTTCATTCAAGCCACGCCTGAACTTCGAGGGCGCCGCACTCTTCGTCTCTCAGAAGGGTGTGCAAGTCAGTGGCCGAGCAGTGCCTCAATCGTTCCTGGCGCATCTGATGCTAGGCCAATAACTCCGCGCGGTGGGTTTTTATCCATTTCTCGACCTCCCCGCGGACTTGGAGAGCGAGCGAAAAGCCGTGGGCGGCCTCCTGGTCTGACACCGAACCGCTTACCTCATAGGCACTCTGATTTCTCTTCTTTCTCAAAGTGTCGATCCGCTGTATCAGTTTCTTCTCAGGGTCTATCGTGAACTCCAGCGCCTGAATCGTGTGGTAGTGCTCGTTTCCTCCTCGCGCGGCCCTGTACCCAGCGGCTGCCAGAGCCGCAGTCGCTGATATCAGGATTGCGTTATAAGCGAGGAGCAAGCGGGAATCGGCTGACAGGTCCTTTGCCTTCCGGCAATCTGAAATCTTCGTATCCGCAACGCCCAACAACCTCTTGATCTCGTCCGGGCTGCTCTTATGGGCGTTTAGCCATCCGTTTTGCCGATAGCTTTCTAAGCTCATCCTCACTCCCGAAAATGAAAACCTTCTTGCTCCGCATGACGCTATTCAAGAAGTGATTGCCTGAATGAAGCTTCGATCGGAATTCAGGTAACGGGTAGATGGCCGGATTGATTTCTCTGCGAAGTCTCTTCTGAGCGCTGCTCAGTCTGGAGACAATATCCACCAAATCAGCGTCGCCGACAATCATCAGATCAACGTCACTGTCGGCTCGATCTTTCTGCGTGGCAATCGAGCCGTAGACGAAGGCTGCCTTGATGCGGTCTCTCAACGGGGCCAGCGCCGCGCGTAGAACGTCATGCACACCAGAGGTCTTCAGAACGAGCCCGCGCAGCTCAGAGAACACGGGGCTCTTACGATTCGCCTGGTAATAGATTTGCCTGCCGACCGCTCTTCGAACGATAAGACCAGCATCGGTGAGCAGCCTTACCTCTCTTTGAATCGCTCCGTTTCCTGCCCCTGTTTCGCGAACCAATTGGCGGACGTAGAAGGACTCATCCGCGTGGCCGTAAAGAAGCGATAGAATTGCGGTTCTGGTCTGGCCAAACAAGCCCTGGGATACGTTTCCCGACATTGTAACTGTACCCATAATGGGGTCAATAGTACCCATTATGGGTACGCGTGTCAAGGGAACTGGCTGCTCGCTGTGGAATACGGTGTCAACTACGCTCAAAACGGGTTCGTCGCCGAAATTGGCCGTTAGGGGCCGCTTAGGGCGCCCAAAAGTGGTCATTTTTGTCACCACCTGTAAACGATGAGTTAGTTCCGTATAGAGGTAAATTCGCGCTCACCACGACGCAGTTGGCAGCACCAATACGAAGCAGTATGAACTGCGGCTTTTCAATCTCGTCGAGGAGCGGCGGGTGCCTGACACCAGTCACTAATCACTAGCCACTGACCACGAGTCACGAATCACAAGTCACTAATCACGTCCGTGTCAGGGCTTCGGCTCGCCGTTCGGCGCTTCCGTGATTACCGCACGCTTCCCGCCCAGCACCTGGATTTGATCCTGGACGGCGCTCGGCGACCAGAACAGCCGCAAAACATCGGCTGCGCCTTCGTCACCGAGTCCTGCCCGAATCTCCGGCGGACCTTGCCCGAGATACCCGGACGCCCCCGTCACTTCGAGAGTCTGCTTCCGCGCGCCGAAGAAGACTTCCGCCTTCGTCCCGATTCCCATCTTGTTGGCCGGGTCGCCGGCGACCGCCACTTGCAGCCAGTTGTTCTTGTCGCTGCCGGCGCTTTTCAGGAGCACGGGAGCGAGGCCGCTCTGCGTGATCAGCAGATCGATCGACCCGTCGCCATCGGCATCGAACGCGACCACGCTGCGCGGATTGCGCAGCACGATCTTATCGAGCCCCGTCTCGTGCGTGACGTCGCGAAAACCCGCCGATCCTTCGTTGCGCAGCAACACGATGCGGCCCTTGTTCGAAAAAGTCTCGCCCACCGCGACGAGATCGACCCAGCCGTCGTTGTCGTAGTCAACCGCCGCCAAGCCCCACCCCCGCATCCATCCCGGATCGGGCAGCGCAACGCGCTCGAACGATTTCCCCTTAACGTTCCGCCACAAGCTCAGCCCGGGCGGAGCCCAATGCGTGAACGCCAGATCCATCCAGCCGTCTCCGTGGAAATCGAGCGCCACGGCTCCGGCCGTCGGCCCCGGCATTTCCGCAGCCCACGGCGTGGTCGATCGAAACGGCCCCTCGCGCGTATTCATCAAGACCGCCGGCGATTTCGCCCAGCCTGTGACGACGAGGTCGACGGCGCCGTCGTTGTTCAAGTCGGTTCCCAGCGCTTCGACTGAAGGCGCGCTTCCCCCGAGCCCTGTTTCTTTCGTCGCATCGACAAACGTCCCGCTCCCGGCGTTGCGCCACAGGACGTTTCCCGGCGGCATCGCATCTTCCGGAAACGTGAAAGGCTCGAACGGATTCTCGAGCGGGAAGTCGTTGAACCGCGTGACGTAGAGATCGAGGTCGCCGTCCCCGTCGTAGTCGATGAACGTCA
Source organism: Candidatus Acidiferrales bacterium (assembly GCA_050018375.1). GTDB lineage: Bacteria > Acidobacteriota > Terriglobia > Acidiferrales > UBA7541 > Palsa-295. The sequence continues at coordinate 22,018 of JBEKAE010000002.1, forward strand.
CGCCGAGAGCCAGTCCAATCGTGCGCACTCCCGCCGCATCCGTTACATCTTTGAACGTGCCGTCGCCTTCGTTGTGAAAGAGCGTGATTCCCGCCGCCGAGCTGACGACGAGATCGGGATGTCCGTCGTTGTCGTAATCGCCGACCGCGCAGCCGGTCCCTTCGCCGAGGAATTGCAGCTTCGCGGCTTTGGTCACGTCCACGAATTTCCCGTGGCCCGTATTGCGATAGAGCGCTGCGTTGCCGTGGCCGTCCGCGTTCACCAGAAAAATATCGGGCCGGCCGTCGCCATCGTAGTCGAAGACGCACGCGCCGCTGCCAAGAAAGCTCGCAAGGCCTTTCGGCCCATTTTCAGGGCCGATTTGCGTGTTTTTGCCCTTCGGAACGCGTGCTTCCTTAAATGCCAAAAATGGCGCTCTTGGCAGCCCTAAAACGCCGGAAATGTCCAAAAAATGCACCGAAACGGCAGCCGTCGCGGGACCCGGCAGCGGCGCGGTCATCTCCTGCGCCAGCGAATACTGCCCCTGCTCGCCGTAGAGGAACCGGATCGGCTTGCCGAGGCCTCGCGCGGTGATCTGCTGAAACCGCAAGAGGTGCGCCTTCGCGCCATCGGCGTCGCCGATGTGCGCTTCCGCCTGCGCGAGGCCGTACTCGGCCGATGCGTGGAACGGGTCGAGCTCGATCGCGCGCCGAAAATCCGCCGCAGCCTCCTGATAATGTTCGGCTTGCGAATCGAGGAAGCCGAGAAAATACTGCGTGCCGGCGTCGCTCGGATCGAGCGCCGCGACTTTCTGAAAGTCCGCCATCGCCGCTTCGGAATTTCCGGCCGCGCGTTCGAGCAGCGCTAAGTTGAACCAGGCGCAGGGGTTTTGCGGATCGCGCTCCGCCGATTTTGCGAGCATGTTTCGGGCGTCGTCGTCGCGACGCATGTTGAGCAGGGCGATGCCCGCGTTCAGGCAGCCGATGTCCGACTCCGGGTCTAAGACACACGCGGTCTGGAAATTACCGAGCGCCTCCGCGAACTGGCGGCGGTTCATCAGCGCCGTACCGATGTTGTTTGCGCGCACCGCGTCGGTATACGGAAACGGTTTCGCCGCCGCCGTCGCTGCCGGCGCTGCTTGCGTCGCCGGGGCGTGCAAGCGAACGCGTCCGCGCTGACCCGCAGCGGCGACCGCGCACAAAAGCACGCCCGAGATGATCCCGAGGCAACGGTAAGTGAAAGACATCGCTAGGGTTCGGCGAGGTGGCCGGCTTGCAGGCGCGTTTGTAGCAGGCTCAGAATCGTGTCGCGGCCAATCATCCCGACGATGTGGCCGTCCGAGACGACCGGCATCTGGTTGATGTCCGCGGTCTGCATCCGCTCGAGGACGCTGAGCACCGGCTCGTCCGGCGAGGCCGAGTGGACGCGGTCGATCGGCAGCATCACGGCCTGGATCGAAGTGTTGGCCCACTGGTCGCGCGGCACCGTGCGCGCCGAGTGGAGCGTGACGAGCCCCGACGGGCTCTCGCCGCCGGTGACGATGTGGCACCGGCGCCCGGTCCGGAGGACTTCGTGAACGTACTCGTCGATCGAGAGGTTGCGAGCGACGGTCGGAATGTCCGTGCTCATGATGTCCTTCGCCGTCACGCCGGTAAGCGTGCTGTGAATCGCCACGTGGGCGAGGCTTTCCCGCGCCGCTTCCAGCAGGAACCAGCCGATGAACACCAGCCACAAGCCGCCGACCAGATTGCCGTTCAGCGCCTGCCACGCGCCGATGATGATCAGGAAATACGCGAAGATTCTCCCCGCGTTTGACGCGATCTGCGACGCCCGCGTGAAGTTTCCCGTGATGGCCCAGGCGATTCCGCGGAGGACGCGTCCGCCATCGAGCGGGAATCCCGGCACGAGGTTGAAGAGCGCGAGCAGCAGATTGATCTCCGCGAGCCAGCCAGCTACGGCAGCGACCATCTCGTTCCCGTGCGCCGACCGGGCGATCAGCCAGAAGCAGCCCGCGAGAAACAGGCTCGAAAGGGGCCCGGCGATGGCGATATTGAATTCCTGCTTGGCGCTGTCCGGGTCGCGCTCGATGCGAGCGAGTCCGCCGAAGACGAAAAGCGTGATCGACGCCACCGGAATGCGGTAGTGCTTGGCCACCACGCTATGGCTCAGCTCGTGAAACACCACCGAAGCGAAGAAAAGCACGCTCGTGACGACGCCGAGACTCCATCGTTGCGCCGGGGTCCAGCCTGGATGCTGCGAGGCGAACAACGTCCGCAGGGAGAAGGTGATCAGGACAAAAATGATGAACCAGCTCGCGTGCAGGTAGATCGGAATTCCAAACACGCGCCCGATGAGTATCCCGGAACCCGGTGCGGGTCGCGCAGGTTGTGCAGTTGCAGTTTGCGCCATCTTCCGTCTCCAGTCTTCGAGCGGATTCTAGCAGAGAAGGGTGGGTGTTAGGTGGCAAGGAGTAGGGAGTCCGCAGCGCGTGACTGGTAACCTGTGATTCATGACTCGTGACTTGTGATTTCGTGACCCGCGAGCCGAATACATGCTGCGAGAGAAGCAGTGACCGGACCTAGGATCCCGCTAACATATCTAGAGGCTACGATTACTATATTGGAATATATGGATCATGTGCTAAGGTCCGCGGCTCAGTAGGCTGGCAAAATACCGGTGGAGTCTACATGAGAAAACCGCAAAAGCCGTGGTTCTTGGGCGGATTGATAATCTACCTGACCAGTTTCTTCTTGAATGCCGTAGGCGGACTGCCAGCAGGTCAGCCCATCCGGGGGTTCGTTTCCGCGTACCTTGCATTGCTGTCGTGGTTGAACATGGGCTTAATGCGGCAGGGACACGCGTTTGCTGACAAGCGTCTCGCGTTCGTCTGTCTCATGGTGAGCGGTTTGATTAATCCTGCTTTCCTCTTGTATGTTATTGAGCCGAGCAAGATTTTCAGACGTGTACTTTTGTTGATGATTCCGTCGTGCTGGATCTTTTTCTATTATGAGCATTTAATACCACACGAGGGACACTTTCTGTGGATCCTGGGCATGTTGCTAGTTCTCTATGGTGCCCGCCCCGCGAAACTGTGCCAGAGGAAAGCTGAGGATCTTGCCTTACGTGGTCCGTTTGCGTCGATTTCTCCTTATCCATGGCTCAGTTTTCCGGTTTTGGGTCAACGGCGCGCAGTGATTAGTGGCGAGTGACGAGTGGCTGGTGGCTAGTGATTCGGGTTTCGACATCGCGCCTGAGCCACGTCCTGCGAATCGCGAGAGACTGTGTGGCCGCGCACCCTTCTGAGAGACGAAGGGTTGCGGCAGCCTCAGATTTTGTCTGTGACTTGAACGAACTCCGGTGTGACCCAATCATGCGCGGGCGAAAATGGCGGCGGTGTGTGCCCCTACCAAGAAAAAGCAGATCCCTCGACTGATCTCCCGGGCTCGACTCGCCGTCGACCCGGGAGCCCTTTCTTGTCCGCCTCGGACGGCGCGGCCGGGTTCGGGATGACAGCGCGTGGCTTGAACGAACTCCGGTGTGACCCAATCATGCGCGAGCGAAAACGGCGGCGTGCAAAGATGTGCCGCCAAGGGTGCGCCCGCCGGACCTTGGGGCTTCCGCTGCCCTGGAACGGGTGAGTTTCGCGCCGCACTGTTCGGCCGCGAACGGTATAATCCCGGCAATGAAACCGAGTTCTCTTGTGAAGAAACTGTTCCGAACACTGGCGAGGATCATCCCGCAATGCGGCATGGTTTCGCAGGCGGTGGCGTTCAATATGTTCTTGGCGTTCTTTGCGGTCCTGCTGACTGCGCTGAGCCTTATGAAGAGTTCCTTGGAAGGGGAAGGCGGTCAGGAGGTCGCCATGCGGATTTCGGCGATTCTTCCCCCGGGCAGCTGGCAACTCATATCCGCATACGTGTTACGCGAGGAAGTGAACGCCTGGTACCTGGCGCTTGTCGGCTGGGTCGGAACGCTGCTCGTCGGCTTGCAGGTGATGAAGCTAATCATGGCAGGCATCCATCTGATTTACGGTGAACGCGATAGCCATTCCTTTCTCGGCCGGCAGCTTCGTGGTTTGCTTTTGTTCTCGGTGACGATTGTGGCGTGGCTCGTGGCCGTCGCGTTGAGTGTGTTTGGCCGGCCAGTGCGCCAATGGATCACTCCCGGATTTGCCAGGTCCCCGCTGATTCGCGGTCTCTGGTACGTCATTCTTCCCGTCTTGGCGATGATCCTGGCGATGCTCGTCCTGGCCTTCATTTATCGCGTTGCGCGACCGGGCACAACGACCTGGAGCGCCGCTCTGCCCGGAGCGGCTGCGGCCACGATTCTGTGGTGGGGAGTCAATTTGCTCCTTGGAATTTACGTCCGGAAGATAAAGTATGGACTTGTATTCGGTGGCCTGGCAGCGGCGATCGGCTTGATGGTGTGGATGGAGATCTCTGCGATGATCGTCTTTCTTGGTGCAGCCTGGAACGCAGAAAGCGCTGCACGGCCCCAGGACATTCGGCGGGTGGCCGACCCTTTCGTTTCCAACGATTCTTCCATTCACATTGAGCGGACGGGCGGATAGTACCACACGGATGTTGACCATTCAGTAGCGCGACCGCGAGTGGGTGCCGCATCCTTCCGGGCTTGAAGGGTGCGCGGGTCTCGAATTGTGACGTCGCTGAAGACTCGCGCGCGTGAGACAGCGCGAGAGGTAGAGAGCTTGCGGACTTCCTCTAAGAGACGAAGGGTGCGGCAGCCTCAGATTTCGTCTGTGACTTGAACGAACTCCGGTGTGAGCCAATCATGCGCGGGCGAAAATGGCGGCGGTGTGTGCCCCTACCAAGAAAAAGCAGATCCCTCACCCCCGTCCGCGCACGGCGCGCGGCCGGGTTCGGGATGACAGCGCGTGACTTGAACGAACTCCAGTGTGAGCCAATCATGCGCGGGCGAAAATGGCGGCGGTGTGTGCCCCTACTAAGAAAAAGCAGATCCCTCGACTGATCTCCCGGGCTCGACTCGCCGTCGACCCGGGAGCCCTTTCTTGTCCGCCTCGGACAGCGCGGCCGGGTTCGGGATGACAGCGCGTGACTTGAATGAACTCCGTGTGAGCCAATCATGCGCGGGCGGAAACGGCGGCGTGCAAAGATGCGCCGCCAAGGGTGCGCCAGCCGCCTCTTCGGTCCTTCGGAAGTGTCTCATTTTGGACAGTCTTATTGTCTGATACCTATTACCATACGCCGCTTGCCGAGAAACAAGAAATCAGGACTCTGTTGTAGGGAGAAAAACGAACTGCGAGGACCGTATGGCTTTGAAGCCAGTGAAAGCTGCCAGACGTGCAAGCTCAGAGCAAATGGGTTCTATTGCCGACTGCCTCCCGTGGATTGAGGGATTTTAATGCTATCCAATCGACCTCAGCTTAGGCGCACCCGGGCGACTGCGGTGTTCGCAGGTTTCGATTCTTCCTCTTCCCCAATTTCCGTTCTGGCCCCCTGGAGGTGGGCAGACATGAAGAAATGGCTTCGTTCCGTGGCCGGATTGTCCCTGGCACTGGCAGGCTCCCTGGCCGTACACGCACAAACTCCGGCGGTTCCGCCGCCCAACATCCTCAACATCCAGACGGACAACATAAAGCCCTACGAGGACGGACCCTACGACACGGTTGCTTCGGAATACCCTGCCTTGTCGCAGCAACTCAAGGACCCGGAGCACTTCGTGGCGATGGAGGCCCTGACGGGCACACCTCGAGCGATTTACCTCTTCGGCTACGATTCTTTCGAGGCGCTGCAAAAGAACGAGGAGTGGGCCGTCGGCGACCCGGCGATCGACGCCAAGTTTGACGCGCTGGCTGCGCGCGAGGCCCCTTACGTATCCGAGATCCACTACAGCGTCTGGCATTACCGCCCCGACCTGAGCAACAACGTTGCCGGAGCGGACATAGCGCACACCCATTATTATGAGGTGGCCGTCTTTCACATGCACTCCGGTCACGTCGAACAGTTCGAGGAATTGACGAAGCTTTATCGCGACGCCAGCCTCAAGAGCGGCCAAAACATCCCCTGGGCGGCTTACGAAGGACTGAATGGTGTGACGGACGCCTATCTTGTGCTGGTGCCGATGACGTCCCTCAAGGATGAGGACACTGGCCTGGCGCATGGGAAGGATTTCGGCGCTGCGCTGGGAGACGAGGGAAGGCGCCGGATGAACAAACTTTCCGAGGAGGGCGTGGCCAGCGTCGAGGACAACATCTGGATGGTGATTCCGGAATGGAGCTACGTTGAGAAATCCTGGATCGAAGCCGATCCCCAATACTGGGTGCCTGAGCCGGCCGCAAAGCCAGCGGCGAAACACGCCGCCGGAGCCGCGCCTGCAACGAAGGCTCCGCCCGCACGCTAAACAAGACCGATCGGAACACGAAGGGGACGCCCTTCGTATTTTCAGATTTGATGGTGTCTCAATGTGAACAGATATGTGCCTTCGTCTTTCTTATCATTAGCTGTGGCGGAAGTAAGATTCCCCTGAGGAGGAGTCAATCCGGCTGCATCGGACCAGGGAGGATCCAGATTGATATAGTGAAGTCCCCGAGTAACCCATAGAGCGAGAGGAAAATCATGTACAAACGGATTTTGGCTGCACTGTTCCTGGCATTTACTTTGGGCGCCCTGTGCCCTGCGCCTGCGTCCGCGACGAGCACGTCCCGTACCGAGTCTAGCTATGGGCATCGTCATCGGCATCGTCGGCACCATGGTGGGATAGTAATACGTTTGCCCCGCAATTCAGACTGAGGCTCCTCCCCGCTCGCGGGAAGAAGCCGCAATGGCGCATCGGTGCGTTCGCACGAAATGTGCCTTCTATCAGACTGAATCGAAAATCTTCTAAAGGCGTCGCCTGAGTCCCTCGAAAGCCAGGAATCCCGCGACGACGAGTGCGATTGCGCTCACCCACATCGGGACGGTCCAACCGTTGAGAATCACGCTCCATCTGAGGAGAAGCCGCAAGAGGTGCGCGACTGCGACCAGGAGAAAAATCAGTCCAGCGACAAGCGAGAATGCCTTTTGGCTCATAACATGCTCCTGTTGCACGCCCATGGGCGACGGGCCGGCGTGGTCAACGCGTCACCTGGAACGGGATTATATTGAGGATTCTTACCCTCGCGAAAGCCATTTCATCTGGATCACCGGGATGCTCCTCATGCTGTTTTCCAGCGACCGGGGAAGACCCGACCTCCAGCACGCCTTATCCATTTCAACATCCCTAGACTGACAGCTCGCTCACGCTGCGCTGCGTGTCATTTTCCACGGCGTGTTTGGGCCACCACGAATTGAGCCGATCTCCGCAGGAGTAACTTCTTTCTTTCCCATCCATTTTTGTGTGGCGATGCGAGTGCAGTTCTCGCGCGCGTAGGGCGAGCGGAACCCGGCCCCGCTCGCGCCCGAGAAGGCTCCACAGAAGCTTTCTGAGGGCGACTCTTCGAAGGCTTCGAAGAGTCAGGAGAAACGGCCATGGACGGGTTCATCGGATTTGCGGAAGTGACGGGAGCGATTCTTGCAGCACTGGGACTGGCGTTGGGACTCGAATACGCCACGCTGAGCGGGCTGATTCGGTTGATGCCGGCACGGGGACGGAAGAGGGAGTAGGGGCGAGGGATGAGAACAAGACCCAGCCTTTGCAAAGAGCGCAAAGGATGGAGCACCCGTAAGATCCGGCAGACGCAGAGGGCGGGTTTGAAACCCGCCCCTACGGGGGAAAAGCAGATCCCTCGACTGATCTCCCGGGCTCGACTCGCCGTCGACCCGGGAGCCCTTTCTTGTCCTCCTCGGACGGCGCGGCTGGGTTCGGGATGACAGCGCAGGGTTGATGGGCGGCCTATCGCCAAGATTTTCGCCGGGCACAGCATGCTGTGCCCCTACTGGCCCAAGCCAGCGCGGGACCAAGCTTGAAGTCGCGGGCAGAAGGAGGCTAGACATGCTGTTTCTGAAATATTTGTTGCTGATTGGGTGCTTTGGCTTGGCCGCGTGCGCGGCGGGGATGGTTCTCTACGACATCTTTCTGGCGTACGAACTCGACCGGATGCTGCGCCGCAGCCCGCGTTCCGGCGACACGGCAGAACCGGGCGCGACGCCGGCGCCGGTGGTCGTCGTGAGGCGACCGCGCCACGCCATCCGGCTGAACACGGCGGCGAAGCTCGTCGCGATCGCCGCCGTGATGGGTCTGGCGGGGTCGAGTATTCTCGTCGTACCGGACGGGCAGGCGGCCGTGCGGATCAGCCAGATTTCGGGCGTGCGTCCGGGGACACTTTATGCGGGCACCCACTTCATACTTCCGCTCGTCGAGCGCGTCCAGTTCTTCGATATCCGTGACCGAATCTTTGCGACGTCCGCGCTCGGCGTACGTGGCGAGAAGGAAGAAGTCCTGACCGTGGAAGCGCGCGAGGGGTTGGAAGTCGGCCTGGGAGTGACGGTGCGCTACCGGATCGACCCTCAGCGGCTCGACTACATCCAGGCGAACCTGCCGCAGCCGGTGGACTCGGAGATCGTGGCGCCGGTGGTGCTGAGCGCGTTCCGCGAAATCGCGCCGGACTACATCGTGCGCGACGTCTTCTCGGTGAAGCGCGAGGAGTTCCGCGCACGCGCCGCGCAGATCATCACGCAGCGCCTTGCGGGCGACGCCATCGTCGTCAAGGAAGTGCTGCTGCGGAAGGTCGAGCTGCCGGAGGAGTACGCGAAGGGCCTCGAAGACCTGCTGCTGAAGGAGCAGGAGGACGACCGCACGTCGGTTGACGCGGAGATCGAACAGAAGCGCGTGGGGATCGCCGAATCGCAGGCCGAGGCCGAGAAAATCCGCAACGTGAAGCGCGCCGAAGCGAACGCGCAGTCGCAGGTGATCATGGCGAAGGCCGAATCGGACGCCATGCAGTACACGCTGCCGCTAAAGCAGAAACAGATCGAGCAGTCGCGCCTGGAGGCCGAAGCGCGGAAGGAAGCGACGATTCAGAACGCCGAGGCGGCGGCGCAAGCCAAAGTGATCGACGGCAAGGCCGAGCAGCAGCGCGAGAACCTGCTCGCCGATTCCGAGGCGAACCGCATTCGCGTGACTTCGCAGGCGGAGGCGGAGCAGATGCAGCTACAGGCGGCCGCGCTCAAGGCCAATCCGCTGCTCGTGCAGTACACGGTGGCGCAGAAGCTGTCCGACAAAGTGCAGATCATGCTGGTGCCGAATGACGGCAAATTCTTTTTCACGAACGACGTGCTGCGTTCGGCGGCGGAGGATGTGACCGCCGGTGATCCGGCAGACCCGCCGGCAAAGGCGGCGGAGGCGAAACCGTAAGAATTTTTTGGTCCGGGCTGCTTGCCCCGGGTTCCAAGCCAGGGCTCCGAGGAGCAGTCAGTCCGGATCAGAGAGCGCCGGCAAAAACCCTTGCTGGCGGCTTCGTCCCGTGCTTGGAGGGAAAAGGGTTCGTTACCGCCGCACCGAACCCCGATTCTGACGAGTGCGGGGCGAAGCCGCCCAGCCGGCGAAACAGGTCTCCGGTGCAATCCCGCGAGAAATTTTCCGGTGTGCTATGATGCGAATCCACGAACACGTTGTGCAGTTCGTACAAGCCGATGCGGCCGTCCCGCCGATTCTCCTTTCTCCCGCCCGCAATCTTCTTTGTCTGTTTTTTGGCTGCCGCGGCTCACACGGGCGCGCGCACGCGTGCGGCGAGTCCCCAGCAGATGGATTGGGAGAGCGGGCTGCGCGCGTTGGCCGATAAAGTGACCGCGATGGCGCCTCCGCCCGCGACGATCGATCTGACCGTGAACAATCTTTCGTCACTCAGCGCGGACGATGTGGCGGGCATTGACGAGCGGCTGAAATCCGAGCTCGCGAAGCGCCGCTTTCGGCTTGCGGAGGCTGCGCCCGTCGATGCCTACGTCGACGTGACGCTCTCCGAAGGCACCGAAGGGTACTTGATCGTCACGCAGATTCGTCGGGGCGCGAACGAGGAGACGGCAATCTTCCCGGTGTCGAAGGGAGCGAAAAACGGCAAACGGGCGGGAGGAGTCGCGCTCGAGCAGCAGCTCATGTGGGAGCAGCCGGGAGTGATTCTCGACTTCGCGCTATTTCCGGGGGCGGCTGGTGGAACGCCCACGATGATCATTCTCGAGCCGGGACGGCTTGTGTTTTACACGCGCGACGAGGCCGAGTGGCAGATCGGGCAGGCTGTGATCATTCCACCAGCGCGGCCCTGGCTGCGCGCGGCGCGGGGTCACATCGACGTGTCGCAGGGCCTGGCGAACGGGCGCGCCGACCTGCCCGGGATCGAATGCAAAGGGGATTTCCGGCAGCCGCAGGCGATCCAGTGCGGTTTCGTGAGCCAAGCAACGCAGGCGTGGATGCAAATTGAACCATTGGTTGCGGGAGCGCCGGACCTCGGAGGAGACGCCGCGAACGTTTCTCTCCAGTGCGACGGCCGTCCGGTTGTGCTGGTGACAGGGAAGGAAGATTGGACGCACGCGGATTTCGTTCAGGGATACGAGATGGAAGCGAATGGCCAGGGAGCCACGGCGTCGGGGAATCCGACCGAGTTTGGAGGGCCGGTGACGTCGCTGTGGTGGACGGGAACCGAGGGGGTGGCGCGCGCCGTGGTGCACAACCTGAATACGGGAAACTACGAGGCCTACATTGCTGCGGCGAGTTGCAGCCAGTAGCGCGACGCTCGGCCTCGTGCTCGGCCTGACGCTTGTTGGCGTGGGGCGCGCGGAGCCGTCGCGGCGGCCGAAATACGGCGGGACGCTGCGTCTGGAAATCGGCGCGATCGCGAATTCGCTCGATCCTGCAGCGGCGTCCGCCAACCAGACCGAAGCCGACGCGAAGGGAAAAATCGAGGCGCTGCTTTACGAGCGGCGCAATGCAGACGGGACGTTTGCCGGGACAGCGGGTTCGGGTCCGTTTCGCATCGCCGAATGGGAGCCGGGGAAGCACCTGACGCTGGCGGCCAATACGGGGTTTGCCGCAGGCCGTCCGTTCGTGGATTCGGTGGAGATAGAGATGGGGCGGGCGGCGCGGGACCGCGTGCTCGATCTCGAACTCGACAAAGCCGACTTGGTGGAGATTCCGCCCGAAGAGGCTCGCCGCGCGACCGAACGAGGCATCCGCGTGAGCACGTCGCAGCCGGACGAACTGGTTGCGCTTGCATTCGTCGCGGGCCGGCCCGCCGCGGACGACGCTCGCATCCGCGAAGCTCTTGCTCGTTCGCTCGACCGGCCCGCCATGGTGAACTTCATCCTGCAACGGGAAGGTGATCCTGCCGGCGGGCTGCTGCCGCAGTGGTCGAGTGGCACCGCGTTTCTATTTTCAACGGCCGCGGACGTGCCGGGCGCGAAGGAACTCGTGTCGCAAATCGGCCATCCGCCTCAGATTGTGTTGGGATATGATTCCGGCGATTCACTCGAGCGATCTCTCGCGGAGCGAATCGTGGTGAATGCGCGGGAGGCAGGAATTCGTTTGACGGCGCAGGGGTCATCCGAGAAGCCGTCCGGTCCGGCAAGTTACGACGGGAGGCTGATGCGGCTGCGAATGCCGTCGCCGCATCCCCGCGCCGCGTTGGTGAATACCATGGCCGCGATCGGGCCGCTAACCGGACTGGAGCTCGCGCCACCGGCCGAAGGGGCATCGGCCCAGCAGATCTATGAGGTCGAGCGCGGCATCGTCGACAGCTATCGCGTGATTCCGCTCGTGTGGCTCCCGCAGGTCTATGGCGTGGGCGCGCGCGTGCGGGACTGGAAGGCGCCCGCAGCGGGCGAAGGCTGGCCGCTGGCGGACGTTTGGCTCGAACAGGAATCGCCGTGACGTTTCGCACGAAACTTTTCATCGTCTTCACCGTCGCGCTGCTGTTGTCCGTCAGCGTGGTGGCCGTCGGTGTGACCGTCGTGACGCGGCACGCCTTCGACACGCTGAATCAGCAGCACAGCGAAGCGCTGGTGGCGCAGTTCGAGCGCGAGTTCGAGCGGCGCAAGCAGGACGTCGATAACCGCGTGCAGGGAATCGCCGACACCGAAGCGACCGTGCGCATGGCCATCGACCTGAGCCGTCCGAAGGCGGACGTATCGGTGTACGTGAACGACGCGCGGGGCGTCTCGCAGTCGCACCAACTCGACTTCCTCGATTTCGTCGCGAGCGACGGCTCGATCATTTCCTCGAACGAGTGGCCCGCGCGCTTCGGATACAAGATGGACTGGGTGACGCAGACGGAGGACTGGGCGCCGCTCGGGGCGTTCCTAACCAAAGTCGATACGCAGGATGGCCCCGCAGTCGGCCTGATGGCCGTGTCCACAGTGCGCGTGGGCGACAAGAATCTTTACATCGTCGGCGGCGAGCGGCTGGGGAAGGATTTTCTGGCTTCGCTCGTGCTTCCGGCAGGGATGCGCGCGCTCCTCTATCTCGATCTCGACCCGAACTTCCAGGCGACGAACCTGCTCGATCAATCAGGGCCTGTCACTCAAGCCGAGAGGTTCGCTCCGTTCATCGAGCGGGAGCGGAGCGCGCCGCAGCCGCAGACTTTCAAGATCCTCTGGAGCGGGGATGCGGCAAGCGCCGAGGCTTTTCATGCCCTGCCGCTGCTGGGGAGGGAAAAGGAGCTGCTCGGCGTGCTGCTGGTGGGCAGCTCGCAGCAGGAAGTGGTGGCCCTGGAGCGGCGCATCGCGTTGCTGGCGCTCGGCGTGGTCGCCATGGGCCTGTTCTTCGGCCTGTTGCTGAGCTGGTGGGGAGCCGCGCGCGTCACGCGGCCGGTCCGAAGGCTTTCCGAAGGCGCGCGTGAAGTGACGGAAGGGAACTGGAACGCGCGGGTGGACGTGCGCGGGCGCGACGAACTGGGCCGGCTTTCAAGCGCGTTCAACCAGATGGTCGAGCAGTTGAGCGAGCAACGGGAGCGGCTCGTGCAGGCCGAGCGCGTCGCCGCGTGGCGGGAACTGGCCCGCCGGCTGGCACATGAGCTGAAAAACCCGCTCTTCCCATTGCAGACGACGGTCGAGAACCTCCAGCGCGCCAAGGAGCAAGTCAGCGAACGGGGCCCGGACCAGTTCGAAGAGGTGTTTCACGAGTCGACCGGGATACTGCTCTCGGAGATCGAGAACCTGAAGAAGATCGTGGGACGCTTCAGCGATTTCGCGAGGATGCCGCAGCCCGAGCTCGCGCCGGTGAACCTGAACGACGTGGTCCGCGATGTCGTCAAGCTGTTTGAGGCGCAATTCGGCGCAGTCGGCCGGCCGCCGATTACGTCGGAGCTGCATTTGGAGGAGGGATTGCCGACGATCCAAGCGGATGCGACGCTGCTGCGCCGCGCGATCGAAAATCTGGTGTTGAACGCGATGGACGCGATGCCCTCGGGCGGCGTGCTGATGCTCCGCACGGCGCATCAGAATGGCGACGTGAGTCTCGAGGTCTCAGACACGGGCGCGGGGTTGACGCCCGAGGAGTGCAAGCGGCTCTTTACGCCGTACTACACGACGAAGCAGCATGGCACCGGGCTGGGCCTGGCGATCGTTCAGTCCGTGGTGAGCGACCACGGCGGCCGCATCTCGGTCGAGAGCGAGTCTGGCGTCGGCACGTCATTCCATATCTATCTGCCGGCCAGGCCGGCGCAGCAAGCTGTCGGTGTTTCGACGCCGATTTCGGCTCCGGAAGACGTTCCGCCTGCCCCGGAGAGGCCTGCTGAAGGCGTAGAGCGGACCGAGAGAAGCGATTCGGCCGCAGCGACAACGGAAACCGAAGACGTGCACAGCGCTCCGGAAACCCGCGACGAAGGAGCGTAGCCCCGCGTGCCGGCCAAAGCCCACATCCTGATCATCGACGACGACGCGAACACGCTCGCCTCACTCGCACGCGCGTTTCGCCTGGCCGGCCACGAAGCGACCGTCTGCGACAATGCCGCGCGCGCCCTCGAACTTGCGAAGGCAGAGCGCTTCGACCTGATCCTTTCCGACGTGGTGATGCCCGGGCGGGACGGCATCGCGCTCCTCGAAGACTTCAAGAATATCGGCGTCACTTCGCCCACGGTGATGATGTCCGGCCAGGCCACGATCGAGATGGCCGTGCGGGCCACGCGGCTCGGAGCTTCCGATTTTCTCGAGAAGCCGATCTCGACGGACAAGCTGCTGCTGACGGTCGACAATGCGATGCGCCTCACGCGCCTCGAGGAAGAGAATCGCGACCTGAAGCAGCGTCTCGGCCGGCACGACATCGTGTGGGCGAGCCCGGTGATGCGCGAGGTGATGGCGCAAGTGGAGCACGTGGCGGCGAGCGAAACGCGCGTGTGCATTCGCGGCGAGACCGGAACGGGAAAAGAATTGATCGCGCGCACGCTGCACGAGAAAAGCCCGCGGCACGGCGGTCCGTTTGTTTCGCTGAATTGCGCAGCTATCCCGGCCGAGCTGATGGAATCGGAGCTTTTCGGCCACGAGAAGGGTTCGTTCACCGGCGCTGCTGCGCGGCACATCGGGAAGTTCGAGCAGGCGCACCGGGGAACGCTCTTTCTCGATGAGATCGGCGACATGCCGCCCGGGATGCAGGCGAAACTATTGCGCGTGCTGGAAGAAGGCGAGATCGAGCGCGTGGGAGGCGGCCACCCGTTTCCGGTGGACGTGCGGGTGGTCGTCGCTACGCACCGCAACCTCGAGGAGCAGGTGCGGCAGGGAACGTTTCGCGAGGACCTGTACCACCGCGTGTTCGTGTTTCCAATTGTCCTGCCGCCGTTGCGCGAGCGCCGCGAGGATATTCGCGTGCTGGCCGAGCATTTCGTCCGGCAACTCGCCGAGCAGAACCACTGGAAGCCGAAGAGCTTTTCGCGCGAGGCGATCGAAGCCCTTGAGCGCTACGCGTGGCCGGGAAACGTGCGCGAGTTGCGCAATGTGGTCGAGCGCGTGCTGCTGTTGGCGCTGGGGAGTACCGTGGAGGTGTCGACGGTCGAGCGCGCGTTGCCGCAAGTTACCGCGATCGGCGCAGGGGCGGCGGCAGGCGGTCTTACGTCGGGAACGCTGGCGCAGCGGGTCGAGGCTTTCGAGCGCGAAACGCTGCTTGCCGAGCTCAAACGCAATCGGAACCATATGACCAACACGGCGAAGGCGCTCGGCCTCGAGCGAAGCCATCTTTACAAGAAGTGCCAGCAGCTTGGGATCGATCTGCGCGCCATCAGGCACGGAGAATAACTCTCTTCAAATATTCTGACCGGCAGCGTGTCCCAATTGTGGCGGTTGGAAAAGGCGCTTCAGCAGCAGGTGCGTGGGAAGATAGACGGCGAAGAGCATAAATAGAAAAATCACTGCGATATGAACCGGCGCCGGGCCCCAGGCCCGGTGGAAGAAAGGGTCGGCGAAGGCATAGTTCATGTTTTCTGCCGGCGATGTGAAGCGCGACGCGATGAAACCCGCCAGCGCGATTCCCAGTTGCAGCGGCAGCCCGCGCCGGTCGTATCCAAGTCGATGCAGGGCCCACAGCATCAGCACCGGCATGACGAGGTGAAAGAGCGAGAGCAGCCGGGCCCAAAGCGGGTAGTGGGCGTCCCAGAGATACTCCGTCCCGCCGATCAAGTGGCGCCCGAAAAGAAGCTTCCAGGCAACGTCGAGCGCCCAGGTCGTATCGACGAGGAGAGAAGCGACGGCTTGGCTCGAGATAAGCAGCGCGCTGTTGCTTGCCACGCCGATGCAACCCAGAATGACGGCGATGTCGCAGAAGTGCAGGAAATTTGCCGGGCCCCAGGTGCGCCAGTAGGCCGCAAACCAGAATGTGAGCCACAGCATTGCCGTCCATCGAAACCACATCGGGAGTCTGCGCCGGCCGTTTGTCGAGAGAGACGCCATCTTTGCGCCTGAGTTGCCGCAATCGTATCAAAGGGCATAATCGAAACCTAACGGCGTGGCGTTTTCCTGGCGGCAGTGCGAGAATTCGATTCGTCATGGAAGCGATTCCAGCACTGCTCGCAACGGGCGGGGTGTGCGCCGCGAGCGGACTTTTTGCGTGGGCTGCGGTTGCGCCCTCATCGGAGCTTTTCGGCCGCACGGTCCGGCAGACCGGCGATCCGTCTGCGATGGCGCTGACCTTCGACGACGGCCCGAACCCCGCGGTCACGCCGCTGCTTCTCGACTTGCTCGATCGCCACAGCGCCCGCGCGACGTTTTTCCTGATGGGGCAGCACGTGCGGGCGTTCCCCGCGCTCGCGAAGGAAATCGCCGACCGCGGCCACACGATCGGGAATCACACGGAAACGCACCGGCGCCTCGTGTTCTGCTCGCCGACGGAGATTCGCTCGGAGATCGAGCGGTGCGATGATGCCATCGAAGGGGCGACGGGCAAGAAACCGCGATGGATGCGGCCGCCGTTTGGTTTTCGCGGACCGCTGCTCGACCGCGCGGTGCGCAGGAGCGGCGGGGCGGGCGTGGTGATGTGGTCGGCATCGGCGCGGGACTGGAGACCGGGGCCGCTCGAGCAGGTGATTCGGAGCTTGCGCCGCGCTCGTGGAGGAGATATTGTCCTGCTGCACGACGGCGATTTCCGGGTGCTCGAAGGCGATCGCCGCCGCACAGTTGCGGCGCTCGAACACTGGCTGCCGCGCTGGAAGGGTGCAGGCATCCGCTTCGTGAGTCTGGACGGCCTGCGAAAGCGCGATTAGCGGCATTAGGACGGCGGGACGATGGACGAAAAACGTTTCTACGACGAGAAGGAAGAGACGAAGCAGATCCCGCTGAACTGCCCGCACTGCCGACAGGAGAACACCTATCCGGTCCGCTGGATGGTGCGCACAAAGAAGGCGCAAGTGCCGGCCGGCGCGAACGAGGAAGACAAGAAGCAGTTCGCCAAGGCGCGCTCCTACATGGTTCGCATCGACAACCTGGTCGCCTGCCGTAATATCCGCTGCCGCAAGCGCTTTGAACTGACCGGCCAGACCGTTTTCCTCATCTAATCCTGCGCGGTTTCGTTGCCGATTGAAAGAGGTTGATCTGTGTGATTCGGATTCCTCATCTTGTGTGTTGCCTTGCCCTTCTTTCTGCACCTATCTGCGAGTGCCGGGAAGGCACGAGCCGGGCGGAGACGCGCAATGCACGCGCTGATTCCGCGCAAACGACGCGGCAACGCCAGCTGACGGCTGAGGCGCAGGCGGAGTTACAGGGCTACATTCGCGCCGGCGAGCTTCCCGACCTTCATTGGCCGAACTTCGAACCTCATCGACGCGAGGTGGAGGAGTTCTACGGCACGGGGAACAACGTTCTTCCGTGGGTACGGGATCGCGCACCGTCCCCTCAATCGCTGGCGATGATCCACCTGCTGGAAAATGCTGACAATAAAGGTTTGAATCCTGAGGACTACGACGGCGGGCTATGGGAAGGGCGCCTTGCTGCCCTTGAGCAATCAAAACCACCATTGGAGGCCGATCTGGTCCGCTTCGACCTTGCCGTCACCGTATCAGTGATGAGGTACGTGTCCGACCTGTACTCCGGGCGCGTAAATCCGCGCCAATTCGACTTCGAATTCGAAATCGGGAAGAAAGAGAAGCTGGATCTATCCGAGTTCCTGCGGCAGCGGCTGATCGGCGCCGAGGACGTCGGTGCCGTAATACGCTCAGCTGAGCCGCCATTCCCCGCGTACCGACGCACAATCGACGCATTAAGCGTCTATCGGGATCTCGCTCGCCGGGACGACGGCGAATTGCTGCCCGTGCCGCGGAAGACCGTCAAACCGGGCGATACCTATAGCGGTGTCCCGCGGCTCGTCCGCCTCCTGGAGTTGCTCGGGGACCTCCCCTCGAACCAGAAACCGGCCCCCGAGCAGGTTTACGAAGGAAGTTTGGTGGACGCGGTAAAACATTTTCAGGAACGGCACGGTCTTAACCCAACCGGCCAAATCGGTTCGGAAACGTTGAGAGAGCTCAATACGCCGCTAAGCCGCCGCGTGGAGCAACTTCAGCTTACACTCGAACGTTGGCGATGGGCGCCTCGCGAGTTCGAGCACCCCCCGATCACCGTGAATATTCCCGAATTTCGTCTGCGGGTAGACAACGAGCAATACCAGTGGGTGCTGTCCATGAAAGTGGTGGTCGGAAAGTCCTATCGGCACCAGACGCCGGTGTTCTCGAGCGAACTGAAGTCCGTGATTTTTCGGCCCTATTGGAACGTCCCGATCGATATCCAGCGGGACGAGTTACTGCCGGAAATCGAGAAGGATCCATCCTACCTTGCCAGGCATTCTTACGAAATTGTGGACAGAAACGGAAGGGTCGTGAGCGATGGCCTTCTCACCGCGGAAATGCAGAAACAGCTTTATTCGGGCAGACTGCAAATCCGCCAAAAGCCGGGCCCCAACAACTCTCTCGGATTGATCAAGTTCGATTTGCCGAACGCGCACGACGTCTATTTGCATGGCACACCCGCCCGAACGCTGTTCTCCCAATCCCGGCGCGATTTCAGCCACGGATGCATCCGCGTGGAAGATCCAGTCACGCTGGCGGCATGGGTGCTGCGAGACAAGCCTGGGTGGGACGCAGACCACATTCGCGCGGCAATGTCCGGAGACGAAACAACGCGGGTCATGCTGGACAAGCCCATTCCCGTGCTAATCGTTTACGGAACGGCGGTAGTGATGGAAGACGGCGAGGTTCGTTTCTTCGAGGACATCTACGGACACGACGCTGCATTAGAACGAGTGCTTGCGAAAGGCTACGGGTACCTGCGCTAGTCGCCCCTTCCTTCTTTGGCAGTGCAACCTAAACACCACTGCCGCACGGGGCCAACATCGACATGCACGAAATCAGACTGTGGATAGTACCCAACGCCGCCGCGGTGGAGAGACAGTGCTGCCTCGCGAAGCTTGTAGGTGTCCACGCCCGGCATACGAATGTCGATAGCTTCGGCCTGCATGTGCAGGCTGTGCTTTGCGACGCCCGACGAGTGGGTCCGAAGAAAATTGTTACTCCAGGGCGTGCGGTAGCCGCAAATGATGTCGATCTCCTGGTCGGCGTGCCCGACGGCCGAGGTCAGATCTTCGAGGAGATCAAAGACGCGCGGATCGTAGTGATGAACGTCACCCGTGCGGTGATCGCGAAGGAAGTAATCGAGCTTCCCGATGGCATCGGGGATATAAGCGTCCCCGCGGCGGTAAACCACATCGATCCGCTCATTCGTATGCGTGTGATAGAGGCGCAGCCGGTATTCCGGAACCGGCGACTTCATCGCTCGCGCCGTCCAGGAGCCCAGCAACAAGACCGCCGGCATTAGGACGATGCAAGAGCCGTACGTTAGAGTTCTTTTTGTCGAAAACCTCGTCATCATCAGCTCCGGCTAAGGCTCGTGTATGGTAGCACGGGTCGAGTCCTTCACGGCGGGGCTCAAGACTTGGCAATCACTTGCCCTGCCAGAACCTCGCGAATTTTCTCGGCGAGCGACTTCAGATTGAACGGCTTTTGCAGGAAAGCTACGCCGCCATCGAGCACTCCGTGGCGAACGATCGTGTCGTCGGTATAGCCCGAGATGAACAACACCTTCAGGCCGGGGCGTTCGGACGTCAACTGGGTGGCGAGGTCGCGGCCGCTCATGCGAGGCATGACCACGTCGGTAACGAGCATGTGGATGGCGCCGGTGTGCGCTGCGGCGACTTCGAGCGCCTGAACTCCGTCGCCGGCTTCGAGGACGCGATATCCGGCGGAATTGAGGTAGTCGCAGACCAGCTCGCGAACGCTCTGTTCGTCCTCGACGAAGAGAATGGTTTCGGTGCCCAGTGACAAGCCCGCGGTCTCCTTCTCGGCCGGCTTGTCGACTTCAGCGGTGACTTGCGGAAGATAGACCTTGAACGTGCTCCCGTGTCCGACTTCGCTGTAGACCCAGATGTACCCGCCGCTCTGCTTGACCACGCCATACACGGTGGCGAGACCCAGGCCTGTGCCTTTGCCCGGACCCTTGGTGGTGAAGAAGGGTTCGAAGATGCGCGATTGCGTCTCCGCATCCATTCCGCAGCCGGTGTCGGTGACCGTGAGCATTACGTAGGGGCCCGGCTCGATGCTCGCGTGCGTGCCGGCGTAGCTGCGGTCGAGATGGACATTCGAGGTTTCGATGGTCAGGCGGCCGCCTTTGGGCATAGCATCGCGCGCGTTGACGACGAGATTCAGGAGGACCTGCTCGATCTGTCCCGGGTCCGCCTTCGTGCGGCCCAGGTTCGCGCCGGGCAGGAAGGCCATTTCGATGTTCTCGCCGATCACGCGTGAGAACATCTTGATCATTCCCGCGACGACGTCGTTCATGTCGAGCACGCGCGGTTGCAGCACCTGCTTGCGGCTGAAGGCCAGCAACTGGCGCGTGAGCGAGGCGGCACGATCGGCGGCTTTCTCCACCTGCTGGACGCTTTGCCGCAGCGCAGACCCATCCGGCAGCCGGTCGAGAAGAAGTTGTGCGTGGCCCTTTACCACCATCAACAGATTGTTGAAGTCGTGCGCGACTCCTCCGGCCAGCTCTCCCACGGCCTGCATTTTCTGGGACTGACGCAATTGGTCCGCGAGGTGTTTGCGATCGGTGATATCGAGCGCCACGCCGATCACGCCCAGCAGGCTGCCGTCGCTGCCGCGAAGAGGTTGCACGTAGCAATCGAGGGCCCGCTTTTGCCATTCGTGCTCGTATGAGACGGTCTCGCCCGCAAGAGCCCTGCGATGGGCGGCGATCGGAGCAAACTTCGAGTCTTCGGTGGCAAAGTATTGAAATAGCGACTGGCCGACGACTTCATTCGGGTGCTGTCCGAGCGCCTGGAGGCCGGCGCCCGTGCTATGGGTGAAACGCAGGCCGGTATCGGTGGTCCAAATGATCGCCGGCATTTTCTCAATCATCACGGCGAGCCGCGCCCGCTCCTTGTGGCGTTCGTTTTGGACCCTTTCGAGATCTTCCAACATGCTGTTGATCGCGGTTCCGAGGTACGCAAGTTCATCCTTGCCCGAGACATGCAGACGCGCCCCGAGGTCGCCGCTCGTGCCGATCAGCGTGATCTTGTCGCTCAGTTCCGCCATGCGCGAGATAACGACTCGCTCGAGCAGAAACATCGTGATTGCGCCAAACGCCAGGACGGCCGCCAGCAGGAGCAGCAAGAACTGCAATAAGCTGGCCTGACCCTGCCGATAGATCTTCCGCGGAAGCAGAATGCGGAGGATGGCGACGGGTTTTCCGTAGAGATCGTGGAGCGCTTCGTACGCAGCGACAGAGTCTTTCGAATTGGGATGTATCACGACAGGCCGCTGGTCCGAGATTGTGTCGGCGGCTTGGCGGAAATCAGGCGGTGCCGCGCCCATGTCGAGCCGCGCGATCTCGACCGGCATGTGCGTCATTTCTCCCAGGCGCATCGTCGCGTCGGCGTCGAGCGCCCGGCCCATGATCAAGATGCCGGCGGCGGGTCCTCCGGCGTTGCTGGTCAGCACGGGACTTGAAACGACCAGGAAGGGGCTGGACTTCAGCATCAGGATGCCCTTCACGTCGCTCGCTTCGCCGATATGAGTGAGTAGAGGCGACCCGAGGCCGAGATGGCGCCCAAGGTCAGCCGGGATCGGCGCCTCGCTCATGCCGACCAGACTAAAGCCTTTCGCGAAGACCGTGCGCCCCGCCGTGTCCAGCACGACGACGAAGTTCACTCGCAGTTGTTCGAACGCCGGGCCGGGGAATTCGGCGGCGACTTTCTGGGGATCCCCGCTGCGCAGGGCTTTGTAAGTGTGGTCGCGGTCCGCGTACTGATCCGCCGTACGCTGGAGAGTTTCGAGCTCGTTCGAAAGGGCGCTCGATGCCCGTTCGAGGTTCTGGCGCGCGAAGTCGTCTTCGACGTTCGAGAATCCGCGCAGCAGCACCATGCGCGAAAGCGTATAGAGGCCGCCGACCAGGCCCACAAGCGCTGCCAGAACGATCAGGAGAGTCTTACCGCGCAGGGATTTCCACAATCGAAATGGCATTCTCGAGATCCCAAGAGCCGCCCGAATAGACTTCTAGTATACGTGCCGGAGATGCTCAGTAGGATCGAGCGTGCCCAGTCGTACACTCCGTCGTGCCGGGAAGCCGCGGCGTTGCATTTACGGCCGAAAAAGAAGTGGCCAGCGGACCCGCGATCGAATTACCCTCAAGGCATCTCGGCGTGGCGGGGAGGCATCTTTTTGGGGGACAGAACGCGGGGGAAATGCATGAACAGGCGTCCGGTTTTCTCGCATTGGCCAGGAATCTTTTTCTTGATATTGGGACTCGCGCTCCCGGTATGGGCTCAGGATCCGGGCCCGATGCCGGCAGCGCCCGCAAATCCCGGGAACGCAGCGACGCCACAACAGGCTTCCACCGCCGCGCCTGCAGTGACGCCTGCCGTCTCAACGACACCCGCTCCTGCGAAAGGCGTGCAGATTCAGGTGCCGACGGGCACGCACATTCCGCTCGTGTTGCACAACGGCATTTCTACGCGGAGCGCGCGGCCCGGCGACCCCGTGTATTTTGAAACTCTCTTCCCGGTGATGGTGGATGGGAAGGTGGCGATTCCCGCAGGTTCGTACGTCAGCGGCGAAGTAACGCAATCGAAGCGGCCCGGGCGCGTCAAGGGACGTGGCGAACTGGCGATCAAGCTGACGACAATGATTCTCCCGAACTCCTACATGGTCAACTTGAATGCATCGCCGAGCGGTGCAGGGACGGGTGGTGGCGAGACGGTGAACAACGAAGGAAAAGTTGTCGGCGACTCGGATAAAGCGTCCGATGTGGGCACGGTCGTCAAGACAACCGCCGCCGGAGCAGGGATCGGCGCCATCGCGAGTCAGGGCGCCAGGGGCGCGGGCATCGGCGCAGGAATTGGAGCTGCCGCAGGACTTGGCGCGGTTTTACTCTCACGCGGTCCGGATGCGGAATTACCACGCGGCTCGACCGTCGAAGCCGTCATCGATCGGCCGATCTTGCTCGACGCGGACAAAGTCCAGTTCACGAGCCCAGGGCAAGCCTCCACACTTCCAGGTCCGCCCAACCGCGAACCCCAGCGCAACAAAATCCCGTTCTGATTCCGAATCAGAAACCCAAGCTGCTTGACGCGCTAGTCACCGCGCTGGGCTGCGCTTCGAGTCTTTATTTCGCGCTGGCCAAACCGCAACGGGGAAAACGCCGCCGCATTGAAATCCGTGCGACCCTTTACGATCCACTCCCGGACGAGCTTCGCCGTGACCGGCGCAAGAAGAATTCCGTTGCGATAGTGGCCGGTGGCGATCAGCAGGCCTTCGATATCCGTCGGGCCGAGAATCGGGAGATCGTCCGGCGTGCCCGGTCGCAGGCCGGACCACGTTTCGACGATCTCCGCGCCAGAAAGTCCGGGGCACAGTTCCAACGCAGCGTCGAGGATCTTGCGCATTCCTTTCGGCGTGACGCGCTTCTCAAAGCCCGCCTCTTCCATTGTGCTTCCCGCGACGACGAGGCCATCCCGGCGCGGCACAAGATATCCCCGCTCGGATCGCAGGACCCGCCGAAGGATTGGGGCGTCGGGCCGAAGCGCCAGCATCTGTCCACGCACGGGGCGCGTCGGAGCATAGCGAGCCAGGACTTCCATGTCCGGGGCAATCTCGCCGGAAAAGCATCCGGCGGCAACGACCACGCATCCGGCGGCGATCTCCTCGCCGCCGGCGACCACACCGACGCAGCGGTCCCGCTCGCGCAGCAACCCAGTGACGCGGCAATCCGAGCGAATCTCGACGCCGCGGCGTCGCGCGGCTGCAAGCAGTGCCTCCATTAGCAGGCCGGGCTCGACCGTGCCCTCATCGGGAAGTGAGACGGCCGCGCGCGCGTCCGGGCTGATCGACTCTTCCCATTGGCGCGCCGTGCCGATTGGAATCCGTTCGGCGGCCAGCCCCAACTGGCGATACTCGGAAACCTCCCGATCGCACTCGGCCTCGCCCTCTGGTGCGAAGACAATCTCGAGCGTTCCCTCGTGCATACAGGAAGTCGTTTGCCCAGACGCCTCCTCGATGGCGGAGACAAACTGGGGATACAGCGCGAGGCTTTCCCGTCCAAGGGGAACGAGCGGGATGTCTCGAGGCGAATCCGGCGCGGGCGACAGCATTCCCGCCGCGGCACATGATGCTTCTTGTCCCGGCTTTTGGCGATCGAGCAGCACTACACGAAACTTCTCCGCCGCCAGTTCGAATGCGATCGAAGCGCCGATCACGCCACCGCCGACGACCGCCACGTCAAATTTGCTCATGCTCCCATCCCAACAGCTAGGCTTGGACCAGTCTCGCTCACCGCTACTCGATCGTGCCGGTCAGGAGCAACGCATCCTCGATCGGGCCCGCATAGTAGCGAGGCCGCCGCCCGGTTGCACGAAATCCGTGGCGCTCGTAGAAATGCAACGCGGCCAGGTTGGATGCGCGGACTTCCAACAGGACTTTTTCCGCCCGGAATGTTTTACCCCATGCGAGAGCTTCGCGGACAAGGGATGCACCCACCCCGCACCGGCGCGCGTCCGGACGCACCGCCAGATTCAAGATCTCGAGATCGCTCAACACGCGGCGCGCGACCAGGAATCCGATGACAGTCGCGTTTTCTTCGACCACCCATCCGGTCATTTCGCCCGCGGCGACGCGAGCGTAATCCCGCATCGTCCACTGCGCGATCTCAGGGGACGCCCACTGGATCGTGAGGATATGCTCCACGTCGCGATCCTCAATCGGGCGTGTGTTCATTCAAGACCCCCGCGGCTCCTTCCGATGGACTTCCGCGTCGGACCGCCGGATGTAATTTGCATCCAGGGTGAGCGCGTTGGCAAGCTCCCCGCGCTGTGCGAGGAGGTAGCCGAGCCGCCCAATGTGGGGCGCGAGAATGGGTGAGACCTCGTCGACGGATATGCTCCAGGGGGGCGTGCCAGCCGTCTCAAGTCGAGACAAGGCTGCGCGGACCAGCTCCGGCGCGGGCGTCACGATCGCCAGGTCCAGCTGCGATCCGCGCGCTTGCAATGCTTGCGCGAACTCCTCGGGTGTCGCTACGCACTCCTCACCCTCGAGTGCCAGGCGACTCCGTGCGCCGGCGTTCACACTGCGGTAGAACCCGAAATAGATCTGCCCCCGCCTTGCATCGAGTACCGATACAAGCAGCGAAGCGCCCGAACGTGCCCGAGGTGATTGTGTTGCAATGGCTTCCAGGGCGCTGACGGCCGCGATCGGCTTCTGATAAACCTCCGCCCAGCCCTTCACGGCCGCAAGGCCCACACGCAATCCGGTAAACGAGCCGGGTCCGGCCGCGACGGCGAACAGATCGAAGGCATCGAGGCCGAGCGAGAGTTCCTGCAAAAGAGATTCGAGGTGGCGAAAGGCGCGCGCTGAATGGAGTTCCTGCGCCCACGTCGAGACCGTTCCCACGACGTTCTCATCGCGAAGTACGGCCAAGCTCCCGGAGGGCGAAGATGTATCTAAGGCGAGGATGAGCACGTGCCCAATTATAGGGCAATTGCGCTGCCAAACCCCGCAGAAAGAGCCGCTTTTCTGAAGTTTGGCCCGGCAGGAATTCAGCGGAAAAACTTGACGCCGCTTTCACGATGAGCCTAAACTTCAAGCATGCAGTTCGGGGGAGGGAACTTCGACTTATGGACTTTAAGCTAGGCGAAAAAGTCGTGTATCCGAACCACGGTGTCGGGCTCATCGAACAAATCAGTTACGGTTACGTGAACGGCAGATCAGAACGCTTTTACATGTTGCGGATTCTTTCGAGTGGACTGAAGGTGATGGTGCCGCAGGCCAACATCGAAAGCGTGGGGTTGCGACCCATTATCCGCTCCACCCAGGCAGGCGCGGTGATTTCCTATCTCGAAAAAGGCCGCTCCGCTTCCCACCACGATTGGAAGCACCGCTTCAAGGAAAATTCCGACCGCATGCGTACCGGATCGCTGATGGAAGTTGCCGCCGTCCTGAAGGGCTTGGTTGCCCTCAGCCGCACAAAGCCGCTCTCGTTCCGCGAGAAGAAGATGCTCGAGCGAGCGAAGTACCTTCTCGTGAGCGAACTGGCGACGGTGCGCAACACGTCCGAACAGGTGGTCGAGTCGAATATCGTTCGCGCACTCGCCAAGGCCAAGCTCCAGATGCCGGAGGCCACGGCGCTGCCCGAATAACTCCCCCGATTCCGTCTCTGCGTTTCAGCCGGGCACAATCTTCGAGGTTGTGCCCGGTACTATTTTAGCCCGATACTCGAGGCGCTGTTGCTCTTGCGCGAGCGCAACGTGCGCCGAAGTTGACGCAATTCCTCACCGCGTTTAGACTTTCATTAGGCAGCGAACGGCTGTTCTTCTCCGGCGTCACCGGCAGGCGCGAGGAGATCTCACAGGAATCCATGAGTTCGACGATTTTGCAGCAGAAGCGTCACCAGCAGATCTTGACCGATGTGGTGCGCACTTACATCGAGACGGGCGAGCCCGTTTCCTCGCGCAGCGTTGCGCGCCGCCACATTGAGCCGCTGAGCCCTGCGACGGTCCGCAACGTGATGGCGGACCTGGAAGAAGAAGGCTACCTCTACCAGCCGCACACCTCTGCCGGCCGGGTGCCGACGGCAGCGGCGTACCGGTTCTTCGTCGAGCAGGTCGCGGCACCCGCTACCGCCAGCCCCGAAGACCGGCTGTGGATTCGCCGGGAACTCGAGTCAGCCCAGACGCCCGAGGCAGTGATGGAGCGCGCGAGCCACGTTCTTTCGGCCGTCTCCAGAGGGTTGGGCATTTTCATTTCGCCGCCGCTCGCCCGCAGCGTCGTCGAGCACATACGATTTCTGCTCGTGCCGGAAAATCGCGTGCTCGTGGTTCTTGTCACGACGGGCGGCCAGACCCGCGATAAGCTGATCCGGCCCGAACGCGCGTTCCGGCAGGAAGATTTGGATCGCATCGCCGCCCATCTGAACCGGCACTACGTCGGCTGGACGCTGGAGGCCATGCGCGCAGACCTTCGCGCGCAGGTCGAGCGCGATCGCGAGCAGTACGGCCGCCTTGCAGACGACGCATTGATGCTCTGCGATCCATCCGTGCTGGGCGACAGCGCCGAACGCAAGGTGTACGTCGAAGGAGCAGCCCAGATCGCTTCCGCCGTCGAGTTCACGAACCAGGAGCAGTTGCGCGAACTCCTCGAGGCCATCGAGGAGAAGGACCGGCTGATCGCGCTTTTGAGCGGTTGCATCGAAGCGCCCGAGCCAGTCCACGTCGAGCTGGGCCTCGACAAGATGTCGGCTGCGGGAAAACATCTCGCGCTCGTCTCGGCGTCCTATTCTTCGAAGGATCAGGTGCAAGGGACGCTGGGGATTCTGGCGCCCATGCGCATGCACTACGAGCGCGTCATCACAGCCGTGGCTTTCATGGCGCAGTTCTTTTCCGAGAACGAAGAGGGGAGCTGATTTTCGTGTCTTCGCACAGCGATCGGGACAAGGACAAGTCGAAGGAGCGTTCACCTCACGTCGTGTTCTCCGGAGAGCCTTCCCACGAAGTCTCTTCCGAGGAGGCCGATCCAGCCGCGGTCGGAGTCTCGAGGCAAGTGGAGGACGCAGCGGCCGGTTCGCTTGCCGAACAGGTTCAGAAGCTTCTTACCGAAAAGCAGGAGATGATGGATACGCTGGTCCGGCGGCAGGCCGATTTCGAAAACTATCGCAAGCGGGTCGAGAAAGAGAAACACCACGAGCGCCATCGCGGCGTCGAATCGCTGGTCGAGAACGTGCTTCCGGTGCTTGACGCCTTCGACCGCGCCCTGATGGGCCACAACGACCCAGCGAACGCTGAATACCGCAAAGGCTTCGAGCTTATCCGGCGGCAGCTCTGGGACGCGCTTGCAAAGCAAGGGGTGACGCGCATCGAATCCGTGGGCAAGCAGTTCAATCCGCACTTTCATCATGCGATCGAACGCGTCGAGACCTCCGAGCACGCGGATGGCGTGGTGATCGACGAACTGCAACCCGGCTATCTGTTTCACGAGCGAGTCCTGCGGCCGGCCATGGTCCGCGTCGCGACCGCACCGGAATCGAAGCCCGCGCACGCCGTGAGACACGATAACTAGCTAGCGATGCCATCAAACAACCAACCCGACTATTACGAAGTCCTCGGCGTGCCCCGCGACGCTTCCGCGGATCAGATCAAGTCCGCCTATCGCAAGGCGGCGCTCAAGTGGCACCCCGATCGCAACCAGGAGAAGAGTCCGGAAGCCGAGGAGAACTTTCGTCAGGCGACCGAAGCTTATAGCGTCCTGTCCGATACGCAGAAGCGCACGGTCTACGATCGCTTTGGCCATGCCGGTCTCGGCAACCGGGGATTCGAAGCGGGCGGCTTCAACGCTACGATCTTCGAGGAATTTCAGGACATCTTCGGCGACCTCTTTGGCTTCGACCAGGTATTCGCTGGCGGAGGCCGCCGGGGCAGGGGAGCGCGCGGCCAGCGCGGGGCCGACCTGCGCTACGACTTGTCGCTCGGTTTCTTGGAAGCCGCCGCCGGCGTCACGACAAAGATTCGTATGTCGCGCCGCGAAAACTGCGCGACCTGTCATGGTACCGGCGCGAAGCCCGGCAGCGGCGGCACGACCATGTGTCGCACCTGCGGCGGCCGGGGCCAGATGTCGTATCAGCAGGGTTTCTTTTCGATCACGCGAACCTGCCCGGCGTGTCAGGGCGCGGGCCAGGTGATTCGCGAGGCGTGCGCCGACTGCCGCGGACAGGGACGCGTCGAGCGCGAGCGCACGCTGGAAGTGCCCGTCCCCGCCGGCGTGGAGAGCGGCACGCGCCTTCGCATGGCCGGCCAGGGCGAGCCCGGCACGAACGGCGGTCCTTCGGGCGACCTTTACATTTTTCTCGAAGTGAAGGAGCACCCGTTCTTTGAACGCCGCGGCGCCGACCTGTACTGCACGATTCCCGTGAGCGTTCCGCAAGCCGCGCTCGGCGCGAAGATCACGATACCCACGCTGCGCGGCGAGGATGAACTCGAGATTCCCGAGGGCACCGAGTCCGGCCAGATCTTCCGCCTCAAAGGCAAGGGGCTTCCGAACCCGCATGGCGGCAAGGGCGATCTGTACGCCAACATTCACGTCGTCATCCCGTCCAAGCTTTCCCGCGAACAGCGGCGCCTGTTCGAGCAGCTCGACCAGTCGTTGAAAGTCGAGAACAAGCCGGTCGAGCGTTCCTCGAGCTTCTTCGACAAAGTGAAAGACATCTTCGGATAGGAAGTCCGCTCCCCCGGGCCTCTGTCTCGGTTACAATCCCGCGATGCGCCGCCGCTTCTTCGTCGAGCGTTTTGACTCGCACTCGGCCGCCCTTCGCGGACAGGCCGCCGAGCATCTGGGGCGCGTCCTTCGCGCCGAGCCCGGCCAGCTTTATGAGCTGAGTGACGGCCATCGCGTCTGGCTCGGCCGTATCGAGCGCGTCGCGCTCACGAAGCGCGGCGAGAGTCGCATTGACTTCGCGCTCGTCGAGCTTGTGCCCGCGCGCGAGCCTTCTGTCCAGATCGATCTCCTGCTTTCGCTCGTGAAATTCGACCGCTTCGAATGGTGCCTAGAAAAAGCCACCGAGCTCGGCGTGCGCGAAATCGTTCCCCTGGCCGCGGCGCGCACGGACAAACCTCTGATCGCTGCGGCGTCGAAGCGCCGTGTGCGCTGGGAGAAAATCCTGCTTGAGTCCGCGCAGCAGTCCCGGCGGCTCAGCCCGCCGTTGATTCGCGAGCCTGTTTCTCCCGAGAAGGCGTTCGCGCAGTGTTCGGCCGGCGCCAGAATCGTTTTGTCCGAACGCCCCGGCGCGCCTTCCATGCGCGAAGCATTGCGCGGCGCGGCGCCCGGCGCCGGCCCGAACGTCGCTGCTCTCGCAATCGGTCCTGAAGGCGGTTGGACCGACGCAGAGATTGCCGCGGCGAAAGCTGCCGGATTCGACGAGGCTTCGCTCGGCGAAAACATCCTCCGCACGGAAACCGCTGTTCTCGCGTCGATGGCTATTCTCCGGTTCGCGCTTGACGAGTGAGGCGAGGTTATATTGCCCGTGCACTTCGACCCGGTCTGCTTTGCCTCCATTCTGCCGCCGTGATATAAATGTACGAGCGAAGCATGCAGGACGCATCCAATCCCGGACCGGCGAGCGCGCCTGAAACCGCCCCTCTCTCGCATTTGCGGCGCGAGCTGCGCAGTTGGACGCGGGACCTCGCGGTGGCGCTCGGTCTGGCCATCGTCGTCATGATTTTTCTCTACCAGCCGGTGAAAGTGGAAGGGACCAGCATGAATCCGCTCCTGAGCGACCAGGAGCGCATCTTCATCAACAAATTTGTCTATCGTTTCGAGCCGATTGAACGCGGCGACGTCGTCGTCTTCTGGTATCCTCTGGACCGTTCGAAATCGTTCATCAAGCGCGTGGTCGGTCTTCCCGGCGAAGCGATCGAGATTCGCTCCGGCCACCTCTACGTGAACGGCGAGGAATTGCCGGACCAGTACGTTCCGGCGGGCTATCTCGACGGCTCGAACTACGGCCCCCGGCGGATTCCTCAGGACGACTATTTCGTGATGGGCGATCATCGCGATAGTTCGAACGATTCGCGGGTGTTCGGACCGGTGCCGCGGCAGTACATCTACGGCAAGGCCGTGTTCGCCTATTGGCCCGTGAACCACTTTGGATCGCTGTCGTCATCTTCGACGGTCAACGCGGCATCGAAATGAAATCTTCTGGAGGACACACTGACCGAGGCCCTCGCAGGTCGCGCGATACTCGCGCTCGAGGACGGAAGAGTCTTTAACGGTCGCGCGGCGGGCGCTCAAACCCGTCGTGGCGGCGAAGTCGTTTTTAACACCAGCCTCACCGGCTACCAGGAAGTTTTCACCGACCCGAGCTACGCCGGGCAGATCGTGTGCCTGACGTATCCCCACATCGGCAACGTCGGCGCCAACCACGATGATGAAGAGTCGGCGAAGCCCTACATCGAGGCGCTCGTTGTGCGCGAGTTCTCGCCGCTCGCCTCGAACTGGCGCTCGGACGAATCGGCTCAGAAGTATCTCGAACGCCACGGCGTCCCGGTGATCTGGGATCTGGACACGCGCTCTCTCGTTCGCCATCTCCGGGATGTGGGCGCGTTGCGCGGCGTTGTCGCAACCGACGGCACGCCCGCAGAGAAACTCGTCGCCGAAGCGCGCGCCCTCCCGACCATGGCCGGTCGGGAGCTTGCCAGCCGCGTCACCGCCGCCCAGAAGTATGACTGGACGCGGGGCTCTATCGATCTCGCCATGCCGCTCGTTGCCGCCGCGGCGGCGGGCGGATCGGACGGCCGTCCAAGAAAGAAGGTCGGCACCTCAGCTTCGGAAGAAGCCCGCCGCTATCGCGTGGTGGCCTATGACTTCGGCATCAAACAGAATATTCTTCGCCTCCTCGTCGATCACAACTGCAACGTGACCGTCGTGCCGGCAAAGACGTCCACCGAAGACGTGCTGGCCCTGAAGCCCGATGGCGTCTTTCTGTCGAACGGTCCCGGCGATCCCGAACCAATCGGCTATGCCATCGCGAACATTAGGAAGCTTCTCGGCCGCGCCCCGATCTTCGGCATCTGCCTGGGACATCAGCTCTGCGGCTTGGCTCTCGGCGGCCGCACCTTCAAGCTGAAGTTTGGCCATCACGGCTCGAACCATCCGGTTAAGAATCTTTTGACCGGCAAGGTCGAAATCACCGCGCAGAACCACGGCTTCTGCGTCGATCCGGATTCGCTTCCGTCGAGCGACGTCGAAATCACGCATCTCAATCTGAACGACCATACGAACGAGGGCCTGCGCCATCGCTCGCTTCCGCTCTTCAGCGTGCAATATCATCCGGAAGCGTCGCCGGGCCCGCACGACGCGCGCTACCTCTTCAATGATTTTGTGGCTCTGATGAAGGACGCAGGTAGATGAAATGGCGGACCAAGCCGCTCTGTCTTACAAGCGTGAACAGCCGAGGTCATGTTGCATTTGCCTTGGAAACCCAAGACAAGTACCTGTCATTCCGAGCGAAGCGAGGAATCTGCTCTTAGAATGGAACGGCACTATTACATGTACATCATGGCAAGCCTTTCTCGGAAACTGTATGTGGGTGTGACGAACAATCTGTTTCGGCGGACTGTCGAACACAAGGAAGGACGCATCCCTGGATTCACCGAGAAATACCGCATTCACCGTCTGGCATATTTCGAGTCTTTCCGGTATGTGCGTTCTGCCATCGCGCGGGAGAAAGAGGTCAAGGCTTGGCGGCGGTCCAAGAAGGTCGCATTGATCGAAGCGGTGAATCCGACCTGGGCCGACCTGTCGGAAGATTGGGCGTCCGCGAAAAACAAGAAAGAACAGATCCCTCGCCCAAAGACGGGGCTCGGGATGACAGCGAGAAGTGATATCGGCTCTTAAGACCAATGCCAAAGCGCACTGACATCAAGAAAATCCTGATCATCGGCTCGGGCCCGATCGTCATCGGCCAGGCGTGCGAGTTCGACTACTCCGGCACGCAAGCCTGCAAGGCCCTGCGCTCGGAGGGCTACGAAGTCGTCCTCGCCAATTCGAATCCGGCGACGATCATGACCGACCCCGAAGTCGCGGACCGAACCTACATCGAGCCGCTCGCGAAGGAATATCTGGAAGCCATCATCGCCGCCGAGCGTCCCGACGCTCTGCTCCCAACCGTCGGCGGCCAGACGGCGCTCAACCTCGCCGTTGAACTGGCCGAAAGCGGCATCCTCGACAAATACGGCGTCAAGTTGATCGGCGCGTCTCTCAGCGCGATCAAGATCGCGGAGGATCGGCTGCTCTTCAAGGATGTCTGCCGCAAAATCGGTCTCGAAGTGCCCGCGTCCGAGGTCGTCGAGAACGTTCCCGATGCGGTCCGTCTCGCCGACGCCATGGGCTACCCGGTAGTTATCCGGCCGTCGTTTACGCTCGGCGGCACGGGCGGATCGATCGCTTACAACCACGAGGAATTCGTGGACGCCATCGCCCGCGCGCTGGACGCCAGCCCGGTCCATCAGGCGCTGATCGAGGAATCCGTCATCGGCTGGAAGGAATTCGAACTCGAAGTGATGCGCGATTTTCGCGACAACTTCGTCGTCATCTGCTCGATTGAGAATGTCGATCCGATGGGCATCCACACGGGCGACTCGATCACCGTCGCTCCGGCGCAAACGCTCACCGACAAGGAATACCAGCGCATGCGCGATGCCGCCGCCGCGATCATCCGCGAAGTCGGCGTCGAGACGGGCGGCTCCAACATCCAGTTCGCCATCGACCCGCAAACCGGACGCATGGTCGTCATCGAGATGAACCCGCGCGTCTCGCGCAGTTCCGCGCTGGCGAGCAAGGCGACGGGTTTCCCGATCGCGAAGATCGCCGCGAAGCTCGCGCTGGGCATGACGCTCGACGAAATTCCGAACGACATCACGCGGAAGACGCCCTCCTGCTTCGAGCCGACCATCGACTACGTCGTCGCGAAAATTCCCAAGTGGCAGTTCGAGAAATTTCCCGGCACCGAAACCACGCTGACGACGCAGATGAAATCCGTCGGGGAAGTGATGGCTATCGGGCGCACGTTTCAGGAGGCGCTGTGCAAGGGCATTCGCGCCCTCGAGCCAAGCTCGGCCTGGCGCCCGCCTGCCGAGGTCACGACGGCGCTCCTGCGCGAAAAGCTGCACGTGCCTGGTCCCGACCGCATTCACTGGCTCTTCGAAGCTCTCCAACGCGGCATGACCCGCGAAGAAGTCTGCGATCTCACGCGGATCGATCCCTGGTTCATTCGCCAGATGGAGGAAATGCTCGTTCTCGACCAGCGCATGGCGGGAACCACGCTTTCGAAGTGCGATCGCGAATTGTTCCTCGAATCCAAGCGCTCCGGCGCGAGCGATGAGGAGATCGCCAAGATTTGGAACGTGAAATCGGCTTCGGTGCGCGCCCGCCGCCGCGAGTTGGGCGTGCGCCCGGTCTTCAAGCGCGTGGATACCTGCGCCGCCGAATTCGAGTCTTTCACGCCGTACATGTATTCGACGTACGAGGACGAAGACGAATCCGCCGTGGTCGACCGCCCCAAAGTCGTCATCCTCGGAAGCGGCCCGAGCCGCATCGGGCAAGGCATCGAGTTCGACTACTGCTGCTGCCACGCGGCCATGGCGCTCAAGGAAGACGGCTACGAGACCATCATGGTGAATTGCAACCCCGAGACCGTCTCGACCGACTACGACACGTCCGACCGCCTCTACTTCGAGCCGCTCACTCTTGAGGACGTCCTCGAGATTCTCGACCGCGAAAAGCCGCAGGGAGTGATCGTGCAGTTTGGCGGGCAGACGCCGCTCAACCTGGCGCTCGATCTCAAGCGCTATGGCGCCAAGATCATTGGCACCGATCCTGAATCGATCGACCTCGCAGAGGATCGCCGCCGCTTTGGGGCTTTGCTCGCCGAGTTGAAGATTCCGCAGCCTCGCGCCGCCACGGCTCTCGCGCCGCTCGAAGCAGTCACCGCTGCCTCCGAAGTGGGCTTGCCCGTGCTCGTTCGGCCGAGCTACGTCCTCGGCGGCCGCGCGATGGTGATCGCGTACGATTTGAAGACCGTCGAGGACTACGTCGCGCAAGCCGTGTTGATCGGCACCGCGTCCGACCCGAAGCGACCGATCCTGATCGACCAGTTCCTTGAGGACGCCACTGAGGTTGACGTCGACGCGCTCGCCGACGGCGACGATGTTGTGATTGCCGGGATTATGGAGCACATCGAGGAAGCCGGCATCCATTCCGGCGATTCCTCGTGCGTGCTGCCTTCGGTCACGCTGAAACCTGCAGTTCTCGAGCACATCCGCGACTACACTTCGCGCCTTGCGCACGCGCTGCACGTCGTCGGACTGATGAACGTCCAGTACGCGATTCAGGGCGATACCGTCTACGTTCTCGAAGTGAACCCGCGCGCCTCTCGCACCGTTCCGTACGTCAGCAAAGCCACCGGTGTTCCGCTCGCGAAGATTGCGGCGCGCCTGATGACGGGCCGCAAGCTCGCGGAATTGGATCTCCCGATTGTCGAAATGAACGGCGTCAAGGAGCTTGCCGTTCGCGACTTCTACGCCGTCAAATCTCCCGTGTTCCCGTTCAACAAGTTCCGCGGCGTGGATACGATTCTAGGCCCCGAGATGCGCTCGACCGGTGAAGTGATGGGCGTTTCGTCGACTTTCGGCATGGCTTTCGCGAAGGCCCAGCTTGCCGCGGGTCAGCGGCTGCCGCTTTCGGGCACGGTTTTCATGAGCGTGAACGATCACGATAAGAAACACGTCGCCGGCCTCGGCAGGGATCTGGTGGCGGCCGGGGTGAAGATCATCGCCACGCGCGGCACCGCCGCGGCGCTGAATCGCGCCGGCATCGAAGTCGAATCCGTCTACAAGGTGAATGAAGGCCGGCCGAACATCGTTGACCTGATCAAAACCGGCAAAGTGAACCTCGTCATCAATACTCCTCTCGGGCGCGAATCCTTCTACGACGAGAAATCGATCCGCCGCGCGGCCGTGCGTTACAACGTGCCCTGCATCACCACGCTTTCCGCCGCGAACGCCGCCGCCCGCGGCATTCGCGCCATGGCCGGCCACACCGCTGAGATCGCCGCCCTTCAGGATCTGCATCGCCGCAAATCCGCGGCCTTACCCTGAGCGTGATGGGCCTGCCCTGAACCCGAATCCTCGGCCATTTCGTCTCATCCAATCGAGTCGGTGCTGATCTCCTTTCAAATCGAGCGGCGTTTTTTTCCGGCTGCGGTCCGGTGCTGTTGCCGGTGCCGGGAACGGCGTGTATCATGACTGCTCCCATGGAGTTGCACTGTCTTTCGTTCCGCGAAATTCCGCACACCGAAAAGCTCTTCTCCTCCTTCCTCGAAGATTTCCCCAGCGTGGCTTCCTATTACGCCCATCCTCCGACGGCCGCGGGCATCGATGCCGCCGCTCGTGAAGTTCGCCTCGCCCCCGCCGCGCGCGCGAGCCTCGTCGAAGTTCTGCGCGAGCAGAACCGCCGCTTCGGGGCGGGGAACCAGATTGATTCCGCGACAACTCGCAATCTCGAACGCCTCGCCGCGGGTGCCGTCGCGATCGTCACCGGCCAGCAGGCGGGACTCTTTTCCGGCCCGGCCTACACTTTCTACAAAGCCATTTCCGCTGCCCGCGTGGCCGAAGAGACCACGCGCCGCGGCATCGATGCGGTTCCCATCTTCTGGCTCGCAACCGAGGATCACGATCTCGCGGAGGTCAATCATTCCGAGTGGGTGACGCGCGGCGGTCTCGCACGGTACGAATTGCCCGCGCGGACCGAGGACGCAGGCCGCCGCGTCGGCGAAGTTGGGCTTGGCGATCCGGTCCAGGCGTTCGTGGCCGTTGCGGCGCAGACGCTGGAGGGTCCGTCGGCGGAACTGGTTTCTCGCGCGCTCCACGAATCGTACGTTCCCAGTGAAACCTATGGCTCGGCGTTCGGAAAGCTTATGGCGCGCCTGCTCGCGGGCCATGGAATCATTTTCATCGATCCGCTTGACGCCCGTTTGCATCGCCTCACCGCAAGCGTTTACCGGCGCGCTCTCGAGGATGCCGGCCTGCTCACCGACGCGCTCCTCGCCCGCTCGAAAGAGCTCGAAGCCGCCGGCTTGCACGCGCAGGTGAAGGTCACGCGCGAAACCACGCTGCTCTTTTACAACGTTGACGGGCGCCGTGAACCGCTGCGCAGCCGCGGCGGCAAATTCTTCGCGGGCGAAAAAGAATTCTCCGGTGACCAGATCGCCACGGCCATCGAGAAGACACCGGAGGATGTTACGCCGAGCGCGCTGCTGCGTCCCGTCGTCCAGGACACGCTCTTGCCGACTGCCGCGTATATCGGCGGCCCCGCCGAAGTTGCCTACATGGCGCAGGCCCAGGTCGCGTACGCGAAAATCCCCGGACGCATGCCCGCGGTCCTCCCGCGCGCGAGTTTCACGATCGTGGAGCCGCCCATCGCGCGCTTCCTCGCCCAGTATGGCCTCGACGTGCGCGATATCCTTCGCGGTCCCCAGCACGTCCGCGGCAAGATGGAGCAGAAGGCGCTGCCCGATGCGCTCGTGGGCCGCTTCGACGAAGGCGAGCAAGCCTTGCGCGCCTTGCTCAAATCCTACGAAGGTCCGCTCGACCGTCTCGACCCCACGCTGCTCAAGGCGCTTGAGGTTACCGAGCGCAAGATGCTTTACCAGTTCAGCCAGTTGAAGGCAAAGGTGGCCCGCGCGGAGAATTTCCGTTCAGGTGTTCTCGACCGCCACCAGCGGATTCTCTTCGACGCCCTCTACCCGCACGGCGCCTTACAGGAGCGCACGCTCTCGGCCCTGCCTTTCATCGCGTCCTACGGGACGGCCTTCCTCGACGATCTCACCCGTCGTGCGTCGATCGCCGGCTCGGGCGACGCTCGTTCGTGTGCGTATCAACACCAGGTCTTGTTCTTGTAGCTCTTCTCTGCCACGATTCGCGTGGTAAAATGCCTGCGCTTCATTCACGGTTCCTGCAAATCGGGAGACGCAGACGATGAAAATTACGCCGGGGAAGCAAAAGGGATTGAAGGCTGTATCCGACTCGCGCGGCGTGATCGCCGCGGCGGCGATGGACCAGCGCGGCTCGCTCAAGAGCGCGATCGCGAAAGAAAAAGGCATCGACAAAAAAGAAGTGACGCCGCAGATGCTCGAGGAGTTCAAGACCGCGGTCTCTCGCGTCCTGACGCCTCACGCGAGCGCGATCCTGCTCGATCCTGAATACGGCCTGTCCGCGGCGGCGGCCCGCTCGAAGAATGCCGGCCTGCTGCTCGCCTACGAAAATAGCGGCTACGACAATACGCGCCCGGGCCGCCTTCCCGACCTGCTCGACGTCTGGTCCGTCCGCCGGCTGGTCGGCGCCGGCGCCGACTGCATCAAGATTCTGCTGTACTACACGCCGTTCGATCCGCCCGACGTCAATGAAATCAAGCACGCCTGGGTGGAGCGCATCGGCGGGGAATGCGCCGCCGCCGACGTACCGTTTTTCCTGGAGTTCGTCGGCTATGAAGAGGGCGGCGACGAGAAGGGCGTCGCCTTCGCGCGCAGGAAGCCCGAAATCGTCGCGCGCAGCATGGAGGAGTTTTCGAAGCCCCAGTACGGCGTGGACGTTCTGAAGGTCGAGGTTCCCGTCAACATGGCTTTCGTTGCGGGCACGAAATCCTGCAAGGGCGACGCCGCCTACTCGCGCGAACAGGCGAAGGACCATTTCCGCATGGCCGCCTCCGTCGCGAAGAAGCCCTTCATCTATCTTTCCGCCGGTGTGAGCAACGACGTCTTCAACGAAACGCTCGAACTCGCCGCTGAATCCGGCGTCAAGTTCTCGGGCGTTCTCTGCGGCCGTGCCACTTGGAAAGAGGGCATCCCAGTCTATGCGAAGCAGGGAGTGAAGGCGCTCGAAGACTGGCTGAACGATCAGGGTGTGAAGAACATCCGCAACGTCAACGAGCGCCTCAAGGCCGCGAATCCCTGGTTCAGCTTTTACGGCGCCAGTTCAGCCGCTGCGCTGTCCTGAACAGCTTGTCATTTTGAGGGATCTGCTCCCGGTTTGTGTCCGGCCGTGTTACTGCGCCGCAGGGCACTGCGCCTGGACCTGCGTTTGGATTGCATCGTCGAGCAGCACGCCCACCCGGCTCTTGGCCGAGCACACCTGATTCGCGTTCAACCCCAGTGCGCCGCGCAGGTCGGCGCCGTCCAGGTTTGTGCCGCTAAGGTCCGCCCCGTTCAGAACCGTCGCGGGGAATTGCGCCCAGCGAAGATCGGCCCCGCGCAGGTACGCGTCGATCAGAATCGCGTTTCCAAGCTGCGCGCCCTTTAGATTCGCCTCCGGAAGCTTGGCCGACCAGAGATACGCCCCGCGGAAGTCGGCGTGCTCGAGTTGTGCTCCGTCGAGGTAAGATTCGCGCAGGTCCGCGCCCTGGAGGTTCGCGCGCGTCATCGTCGCGAGAGACAACCGCGCGCCATAGAAGCTTGCGTGCTCCAGTTGCGCATCGACGAGAATTGCCTGTATGAGCCACGCGTGGGACAAATTCGCGTCGCGCAAATCCGCGCGCCGTAGATCGGCCCTATCCAGAATCGCGCGGTCGAGATTTGCGTGATTCATCTGCGCCCGGTCCATCAGCGCATACCGGAAACTGCTCTGCCCGAGGTCGGCGCCGCGCAGGTCTGCTTCGGACAGGAATGCACCCTCGAAATCCGCGCGCCAGAGATGCGCGTTCGCGAGGAACGCGCCGTACGCCTGCGCGTAGCGGAACTTCGCGTCGTTCAGGCGCGGCCCGCTTACCGAGGCGGTTTGGGTGTCTGCCCCTGTCCAATTCGCCGGTCGCGTCGAAATCGAAGCCTCTGTCAGATCGGCGTACGGATCGAAGCCGATCGACCAGAACGCGGTCGCGGCCCATCGCCGGATGTTCGCCGCGCCGTATTGAGGCGCCCGGCCTCGGTCGTGCGGCGCGCCCACGATCGTCCCGATGGAAAGGAACAGCAGCACCGCGGCGAGGCCTATCGTCACCGCCGGCGGATTGATCGCCCGCAGCTTCGCAACGAACCTCTGCGTCCACTTCCGCTCGATCACCCATCTCTCCTGCGGCCGGCCCGTCTTCGTCGTGGCGTAGATGGCCACGCCCGTCGCAACCACGGCGAGCAGCGCATGCAACAGCGTGCCGCGCACTTCCTGCCGCGTCAGGTATCGCGCCCAGAAGAACAGCAGCGTGGCGGGCACCGCCCAATACGCGAGCAGAACCGAGAATCCTTTCTCGACGAGCCGCGTCGAGGAGGCGTCCTGTTCGATCCAGCGGAAATGCGTGCGCAGCAGCCCCAGAACGATCCCCGGCCCCCGGTCTCCGAGCGCGTGCCCGTCCGGAAAGACCGCGGGCAATTCCAGGACGGCGTCCCACACGCTCTGCAAATGGAAATGGAACACGAGATAGAGAATGAACAACGACACGGGCAGGATCAGATACGACTCCACGGTCGGCAGCGCGGTCGCTGCGGCGCGCGAGTGCAGAAACGGAATCACGGCGGAGTCCGTGAGGAGCTGAGCGTCTTTCGTCTGCCACAGGATTAGCCAGCAGACGACGCTCGCCGACATCATCGCCGTGAAATACCGCGCGGCGCTTCGCGAGGCCCGCTCGAAGTTCGCGGCGGCCGCAAATTCGAGAAACGACGCAGGCAGCGACGCATCGCGCAGGTTCGCGCCCGCGATCTGCCTCGGCACCAGCCCCATCGCCGTCTCCAGAGAAGCGTCCTCGAGATTCGCGCCCTCCAGATTCGCGCCCACCACGCATGCGTCTTGTAGATCGGCGCGCACCAGGCACGCATCGCGCAAGTCCGCCAGCAACAGGTCGGCGGATTTCAGGTTCGCGTCGTGAAAATCCGCGAAGCGGAGGTTGACGCCGATCAGTTCCGTCCCTTCGAGGTCGGCGCCTGCAAAATCGGCCTTCTTCCCGCTGCCGCCCTGCGACTCCACCCATTCGCGATGGCTCGCAAGCTTCTCTTCAAACGCCCAGTCGCGGTACGGCGCCCGCGGAGCTTCGGTCACAGCGGCGGGCGGTGTGACCTCCGAGTTCGCTTCCGGATTTTCCGGTGTGCTGGGTTCGGCAGCGGCCTCGTGCTCGAGAGCGCCTGCATTTGTCTCGCTCTCTTCCTGTGCTGAGATTACCGGCTCGGCGGTGCCGGTGGACTCTTCGCGGTCCTCCGCTTCCCGTGCGTCGTCGGACGCGGTCGCGTCTGCCGCGCCTTCGGTCGATTCCTGTTCCGGCGAAAACAGTTCCGCGAGAATGTGCGCTGCGGAAGGCAATTCGGCGGAGGAGATCGCGGGCTCTTCGGTTCGCCGGGCGCGCGTCAAGTCCTCCAGGATCGGCTCCCAGTCATGTCTCATCCCAGCGCCCGCGTTTTCTATGTTGTGGGTCCCTGCGCCGAAATCGCGCACGCCCGGAAAGAGCCTGTTGAGGGCATCCGCCACCGACTCCGGTTCGGTGCCGGGAGTATCCGCGACCGTGGCGAGCCCCGAGGTCCGTTCAACAGACGAGTCTGCTGCCGCAGGAGACAATTCGCCTCCCGGAATCGAGCTGCCGTCTGATTCCAACGAAGCTGGCTCTTCGACCTGAGTCGCAGCTCCGGCTGGTCCGTCCGGTTCCTCCGAACGGAATGAAAAGCGAAACCACCGCCTCAATTTGCGCTCCCCCTGTGCCCCAAAAGCCCCCGAAGCTCTACTGATGCGGAAGTGCGAGGTTCACCAGCTTGCTCGATCGGCGCCGTGCCGACCTGCCTTGAGCCCCCGGGCCGAGCGGGTGGAATGCCTCGTCCACTCCTCTAGACGAAGTTTACCGTCTGATAGGATATCGCGAGGAAACGTCTGGAACAGCCTGTCCAGAAGGGCAACAGACGTACAGCTGGCCGCAACGGGCCATCGCTGTTTTTATGAGCTGTTTCGACATGCGTGGCCGGACGTCCCTTGAACAGTTGCCAGACGTAGCTGCTTGGCCCTAAGATCAATCTGCCCATGGAACTGCTTCTCAACGCGATCTGGTTAGCCCTCGCGGCCGGTTTGCTGTCCGTATGGCGTGCCCGGTGGTTGCCGCGGATTCGGGGAGGCTCTCGCGAGCGCAGTCGGCAGAGCTTTGTCGGCTTGGTCTGTGTTCTCGCGCTTCTCTTTCCGGCGATCTCTCTGAGCGACGACTTGCACCCCACTGTAATCGCACTGCCAGACACGAAATCTGCCTACGCAATCGCCCATAGCCACGATTCCCCGGGCCCGGGTTCACGGTCTCATTTTGTGCCGCACGTTTTTACCGGTCCAGTTCGCCCCTTGCGGTTCCGCGTTGTGCTGAGTGCGCGAGATACCCTCATCGGTTGCGCGCCGCCCATCCTCTCAAATGATCCTTTGCACGGGCTGATTTCGGGCCGTGCGCCACCTCTTCTCTCCTAAACCCGCCGAGCGGGTTCTTGTGCGTCCTCAAAAACTCCTCGTCAGTGCAGTTTCGACGCACAGAGAGCCCCTGAGGCGCCGTCAGCAGCCGTCACCGATGCAGTCTGGCCGCTGAAATCCTTCGGGTCGTCGGTCATCCAGCATCAGGAAGAGAAGGGAAGTACGCCATGAAACAGATCCCGCGCCGATTCGCCTGGCTTGCGCCGGCCGGTGCAATCCTGCTGGCAGTTCTGGCGGGTTGTTCGCAAGACACCCATGGTCCGGCTGCGAACGGATCCCAAGGGGCTCAAGCGGCGCCCAATTCGGGAGAATATTTTGCGCCGGACACAAAGGGCATCCAAACAATAACGGTCCAGGCCACGGCCGTCCCCGTGTACCTCGATCTTCCCGCACACATCGAGCCAGACCCGGCCCGCGTCGTTCACGTGTATCCGCCTGCTGGCGGCAGGATTATCGAAATGAAGGTCCGGCCTTGGGATCACGTCCGGCAGGGCCAGCCGCTGGCGCTGCTCGAAAGCGGAGACCTTTCGCGCGCGGTTGCCGATTATCACAAAGCCCTTGCCGATAGTGAGGTGAAGCAGAAAGCGCTCGACCGCGCCCAATTGCTGTTTGATCATCACGCCATCGCGGAGAAGGACCTCCAGCAGGCGCAGGCTGACTCTCGCATGTCGCAGGCCGATCTCGCCGCCGCGCGGGAGCAGATTCGCGTATTCGGGATGGATCCGGAACACGCCTCGACGGAACTGTCCGTCGTGGCCCCGCGCTCGGGCGTCATCCTTGATATCGGCGCTGCGCCGGGCGAGTACTCCAAGTCGCTCGATGCGCCCCAGCCCCTTTGCACGGTCGCGGATATCAGCACGGTCTGGGCCCTCGGCGATGTCTATGAAGAGGACCTCGCGGCCGCTAAGACGGGCCAGGAGGCGAGCGTCACACTGAGCGCGTATCCCGATCGGCACTGGTCTGGCCGTGTGAGCGTCGTATCCGACGCCGTTGATCCGGTGACCCGGACCCTCCGTGTCCGCGTCGCGCTCGCAAATCCCGGCGAACGCATCAAGCCCCAAATGTTCGGCACGATCCGCCTGCTGCGATCCTCCGCTCAAGGAATCCTCGCCCCGGCTTCCGCGGTGGTTCGCGAAGGGAACGACGCCTACGTTTTCGTAGCTTCCGGCCAGGGAAAGTTCCAGCGTCGCAGCATCACTCTTGGACGCACGGTCGGCAACTCGATCGAAGTTCTCAAGGGTTTGAACGCAGGAGAAACGATCGTATCGGAAAACCCGTTGTTCCTGCGCTCCGCGGGTCAGGACTGAACCGTCGATGCGCGCCCTGATCGATTCGATTCTCCGGTATCGGCCGCTCATGGTCGTGGCGCTTTGCGCCTGGATTGCGGCAGGGGTCTTCTTTTTCCTCCGCCTGGACATCGAGGCGTATCCCGATCCGTCGCCGCCCCTGGTGGAAGTGATTACGCAGAATCCCGCCTGGTCGGCGGAGGAGATGGAGCGCCAGGTGACGGTGCCCATCGAAACCGTTCTCTTCGGCATTCCGCGGCTGACCTACGTCCGCTCGATTTCAATTTTCGGTCTCAGCGATGTGAAGCTCTACTTCAGCTACGACAGCGATTATTTCTGGGACCGCCAGGAAGTGCTCAATCGCCTGCAGCTCGCGACGCTGCCTGCCAACCTCTCTCCGCAGCTTTCGCCGGAATCGCCGATCGGCGAGATTTTCCGCTACCGCCTCGTGGGATCGGGCTACTCCCTGAATGAACTCAAAGCGACCCAGGATTGGTTCGTCACGCGGGAGGTAAAGCAGGTCTCCGGGATCGTCGATGTTGCTTCCTTCGGCGGCACGACCCGCGAATACCTTGCGGAGATCGATCCGGGCAAACTCTTGCAATACAACGTGACGCTTCCGCAGGTCGTCAGCGCCGTCGGGTCGAGCAATGCGAACGTCGGCGGCAACTACCTGACGATGGGCAGCCAGAGCGTCAATGTCCGCGGGCTGGGTCTCCTCCAGTCCATTCCCGAAATGCGGAACGTTCTCATCACGGAGCGCAATGGCGTTCCGGTGTACTTGCGCGACGTCGCGGATGTGCGGGAAAGCATCGAACCGCGCCTGGGCCAGGTCGGTGTGAATCATGACGATGACGCGGTCGAGGGCATCGTCCTCCTGCAGCGCGGCGAACAGTCTCTCCCCGCTTTGCGCGCCCTCAAGCAGAGGGTCCAGGAGCTGAACGGCTACTTGCTGCCGCCGGGCATGCACCTCGACACGCTCTACGATCGCACCGACTTGATCCACTTGACGACGTCGACCGTCCGCCACATCGTGCTGATGGGATTGGTGCTCGTGACGGTCGTCCTGATCGTTTTCCTGGGCGACGTTCCCGTCTCCTTCATCGCGGCGCTGACGATTCCCTGTTCGCTGCTTTTCGCCTTCAGCATGATGGTGGTGACGGGTAGCTCCGCGAATCTGATTTCCATCGGCGCGATCGACTTCGGCATTCTCGTGGATGCGTCGGTGATCGTCCTCGAACACATTTATCGCAGGCTCGAAGAATCTTCCGAAAACGCGGCTACGATGCCGATCATCGCGGAAGCGACGGCCGAAGCCGTTCGTCCTGTCTTGTTCTCCGTTCTCGTAATCATCGTCGCGTTGACGCCTTTGTTCACCATGCAGGGAGTCCCCGGAAAGATTTTTGCGCCCATGTCGGAAACTTACGGGTACGCGCTCACCGGCGCTCTGATCTTCGCCGTGATCTTTGCGCCCGTCCTCGCTTCCTGGATTCGCCGCGAAAGAATTCGCGCGGCCCCCACGAGGCTCGTCGCCTGGTTTCGCAAGCACTACGACATCGCCCTGCGCTGGACGCTCCGGCATCGCGCCATCACGCTCTCGGCGGCCGGAATCGGCCTGGCGGCAACGCTGGCGCTGAGTCTCTTGCTGGGCGGTGAATTCATGCCCAAG
Organism: Candidatus Acidiferrales bacterium; assembly: GCA_050018375.1. GTDB lineage: Bacteria > Acidobacteriota > Terriglobia > Acidiferrales > UBA7541 > Palsa-295. Next base: position 66,856 of record JBEKAE010000002.1, read on the forward strand.
CTCGAAGAGGGCAATCTCTGGATTCGCGCCACGCTTCCTCAGGACGTTTCCTATGAAACCGGAGCGAAGATGGCCCACGAGATTCGCGAAATCCTTATGAAGTATCCCGTCGTCACCCAGGTCGTCTCGCAGATGGGCCGCCCCGATGACGGCACCGACGTTACTACCTTCAACAACGTCGAATTCATGGTCAACCTCAAGAACCCGGGCGCTTGGCCCCACGGCCTGACGAAAGACAAGCTCGTCAGCCAGATGGACTCCGAACTGGAGAAATATCCCGGCGTGGACTTCAATTTTTCGCAGAACATTCAGGACAACGTCGAAGAAGCGATGTCCGGCGTCAAAGGGGAGAATTCGCTCAAGCTGTTTGGAGACGATATCGACGTTCTCGTCGAGAAGGCCGGCGAAATCCGCGACATCATGGCGCAAGTTCCGGGCATCGCTGACTTGGGGGTCTTCCAGGAGACGGGACAGCCTGAGCTGCTGATCTCAATCGACCGTGCGGCCAGCGCTCGCTATGGACTCATGGCTGCCGACGTGAACGCCGCAGTGCAGGCGGCCGTTGGCGGTCTGGCGGCGACGCAGATTCTCGAGGGCGACCGCCGGTTCGACTTCGTCATTCGCTACAAGCCCGAGTTCCGCGCCGCGCCCGACGCGATCCGCCAGATTCTGCTTCCCACGCCGGACGGCAACCGCGTGCCGCTGGGCGCCGTCGCCGACGTGTCTCTCAAGGAAGGCGCCTTCATGATCTACAGAGAAAATGGCCGGCGCTACATTCCCGTGAAATTCAGCGTGCGCGGACGCGACCTGGCGGGCACCATTCAGGACGCCCAGACACGCATCCGGGCAAACGTGCACCTCCCGCAGGGCTACCACTACGAGTGGGCCGGCGAATACGAAAGCTTGCGCCAGGAGGAGCGCCGCATGGCCGTCATCATTCCGATCAGTTTGGTCGCGATTCTGTTGCTTCTCTTCACTGCGTTTCGTTCCCTTCGGCACGCGCTGCTGGTTCTGGTTGCGATCCCGTTTGCGGCCACCGGCGGCGTCCTCGCGCTGCTTCTTACTGGCACGCCGTTGAGCATTTCCGCCGCCGTGGGCTTTGCCTCCGTGATCGGTGTCTCGACTCTGGGCGGCGTCGTATTGGTCTCCGGTATTCAGGGTTTGGAGCGCCGCTTGCATCCGCGGAACGAAGCAATCGAGCGGGGCGCGCTCGACGAGATGCGCGCGGTCTTGATGGCCTGCTCTGCCGCCGGTCTGGGTTTGCTGCCCGCGGCGCTGTCCTCCGGAATCGGCGTGCAGGCCCAGCAGCCGCTCGCGCGCGTTGTGGTGGGCGGCATGGTCACCTCTCCGTTTGCGATCCTGTTCTTGATTCCCGTGCTCGCCAGCTATTGGCTGCCTTCGGAACCGCAGGCCGCCACCGAAGAATAGTCGCCGTTTCATGAATGGCTGACCCCGGAAGGGCGGAGCTTCAGCCCCGCCGTCAAGCTCTCCAGAAAAGGGGCTTTAGCCCCTGAAGCCGCGCTTTCCGCTCACGGCTGAGCACTTATGAGACATCTCTCGGTGGCATGAACCCGTGTCCTTGGCTGTACGGTTGCGCAAGAAATTATTGCCGTTTCTGCACCAATCTTCGACTTCCGGCTAGACCTCCTCGATAGTCGCCTCAACAATGGAGACAAGCTTCCCGGGGTGGTTTCTTGTAGGGAGTCTGTCCATGATTATCCCGCTGGCGCACGAAAATCTGCGCGGCCGCCGCTGGCCTTGGGTGACCATCGCCATCATCGCCCTGAACACCATCATTTTCCTGGCCACTCACGACCGGATGGAGCAGGAAATGGCGCAGACCGGCACGGTGCAATTGCACGTTCTCCTTCTGGCGGCGCGCTTTCCCGACGCCCAAATGACCTCCGAAACTGAGGAGATCGTCGAGGCATTCAAGCGCCAGCACGCGGCCATCTACAAAGAGATGGCTTCGCCCTCCCGGACCCAAGCCGTCGATACGTGGGACGCCGACCTCCAGATCAAGGAGTGGTCGCCGGCGGACGTTGACGCGGAAATGGCGAATCTCTCTTCTGAGCTTGACCGTCTGCATCGCGACTCGATCTCTTGGAACTACGCGTTCCATCCGTTTCAGCCGACCCTGAGGAGTTACGTCACCGCCAATTTCCTCCACGGCGGCTGGCTGCACCTGATTTTCAACATGTGGTTCCTCTGGCTCGCCGGAACCGTGCTCGAAGATGCCTGGGGGCGCGTCGTCTACCCGATCTTCTATCTTGCATGTGGATTCCTCGCGCTGGTCATCCATGCGATCGTTTTTCCCGCCAGCCTCGTCCCCGTCCTCGGGGCGTCGGGCGCCATCGCGGGGCTCATGGGAGGATTCCTGGCCCGGTTTCCCAAGACGCGCATCCGTCTTGGCTGGGTGTTGTTCTTCCGTATCTTCAAGTTCTACGTGCCGGCCTACATCATCCTGCCGCTTTGGCTCGCCATTCAGGTTTTCTGGGGCGCGCTGTTTGCTTCCGCGCACGCCGAAGGAGGCGTCGCCTATTGGGCGCACATCGGCGGCTTCGCGTTTGGAGCGCTCGGCGCCGTCCTTCTGAAGTACACCGGGATCGAACACTCGCTCGACCAGAAGATTGAAGCCAAGGTCACGTGGAGCGCCGACCCGCGCATCGTGCGCGCGACGGAATCCCTCGGCGAAAACAACCCGGCCGGCGCGATTGCGGCTTTGCGCGAACTCGTCAAGGAGCAGCCGGAGTCGCTCGAAGGCTGGGAGATGCTGCTGAAAGCTCAGGAGAAGCGGCAGGACTTCGCGGGACAGAAGGAAACTCTGGAAACTCTCTGCCGCCTGCACATCACCGCTGGAGAAATGCAGTCCGCGTGGAACGACTACGAGCAGCTCCTGAATCTTGGCGGCGAAAAGCTGCCGCGCGGAGTCTGGCTCGAACTCTGCCGCTATGTCGAGGGCCAGCACAACTGGGATCGCGCCGCTTCGGAGTACGAGCGCCTCGCGGAAAAAAACCCCAACGAACGCACAGCGGCCACTGCGCTCGTTTCGGCGGCGCGCATCCGGCTTGTGAATCTCAGCCAGCCCGACCGCGCCGAAAAACTGTACCGCGCCGCAGCCGCTTCACCCGCGCCGCATTCGGATCTCGACGCCGCGATCCAGGAAGGACTCAAGCAGTGCGCGGCCGCCGCGCCGCACGCCGGCGCCTACCGCAACTGACGTTTAGGGGATTGTGCAAGCCGCGGGTGATGTGGTTAGATTATTGCGGCCGGCGCCCCCAGCTCCCCAGCCCACAATTCCGCTTTCGATGTGGTCCTGAATTCGAGACAGGAATAAATAGATGATGCGTTTCAGCGTCACAATCCGTCAGTCAGGCTCCGTCACGGTCGTGGACATCAAGGGCACGATCACCTACCAGGGGGCGGATGCCCTGCATGAAATGTTCCGCGATCTGCTGCGCAAGGGCCGGAAGAAAATCCTGCTGAACCTTAGCGAGGTCACGCAGCTCGACAGCTCCGGCATCGGCGAGCTGGCCCGCGGCTTCGCGATGGTCAAGAGCGCCGGCGGCGACTTCAAGATGATGCAGCTCAACAAGCAGGTGCAGCGCCTTCTCGAAATCACCAACCTCTGCCAAATCTTCGAGGATTTCAGCGACGAACAGTCCGCGCTCCACAGCTTCGACTAGCCCGTAACAAGGAGAGGTCGCTACTTTCGTTGGAAGACGGAGGGGTCTTTCAGCATCTCTTCGTACGTTTTCATGTCCTCGTTGTTTTCCGCGCACTCGTATTCGCGGATGCGCGTTCCGGGGCGCAGCATGATGGTGCCGTGGCGCGTCCACGGCCCGGTCAACACCACGGGGTCCTCGACGGTATCCTCGTAGACGATCGTGTTCTCGTCCACGCGCGTGAATTTCTCCACCACGTGCAGTTTCTCGCTGTGAAACGTTCCCACGCCGGAAAGCCACGTCTTGTCGTTGAACCCGGTGACGTCCACCACCAGCGTGTCTCCCTCCCAGTGGCCCACGGAGTCTCCCATGTAGCTCGGGTCCAGGTCGTCCGGATGCTTGGCGTCGATGGGAATGATCCGAAACAGGTGGAAGACCTCGAACAGCATCACAATCGTCTTTGGCGTCTGCACGATCTGCATCGGGAAGAGGCCCATCAGTGTGGTTCGCGGGACGCCGGGCGGCAGGCAGCGCACCATCGGCTCGTCGATCCCGCGCATCTTGTACGACTCGAGCACCTTCTTCGCGGCCCACTCCTGATACGGAGGCTTCGGCTGCGGCGTCGTCACCGCAAACGGCGTGATCGGGCCGCTCTGTCCCAACGGGCCTTCGCCGTTGTTCGTATCTTCCCAGGTTCCGATCCGGTTGCTGCCGCCCTGCCACACGCCCGTCAGGTCGGGGTGGCCGTCCGCCGCGCGCGGCACATCTTTCCCGGCCTTCGGCTGCGCCGTCTGAGCCGCCGCAACCGCCGGGAAAACCACCAGCGCGGTCATGGCGAAAGCGATGACGAGATTCTTTCTCACGAAGCGTCCTCCGCTAATTTGCCGGCGGCACCGCGACGGGCGGCGTCGCACCGCCGTCGCCCGTGCCGGGCCCCGGACCGAAATATAGCTTCTTGCCGTCCGCAAACGTGATCTGTCGAGCGTGACCCCACGGGCCGCCCACGCGCGACTGCCACCCATAGACCGTGATTTCGTCGCCGGCCTTCATCGTGACGTCACGCTTCCATCCGGTGCGGTAGAGGACGGTGGGAGGATAGCCCTCGAACCGCCAGTTCGTCACCTTGCCGCTCGCATCCTTTATGTCGAGGAAGACGAAGCTGTGCGGATTGGTCCACTCGATCTTCGTGATCACGCCCGTCAGCGTGACCGGCTTGTTCACGTCGTACTCCACTCCAAACGAGTGGTGCGCCCGCGCGGGCGCACCCGCAGCCAGCGGCAGACCAACGCTCGCGAGAAAAATGGCGAAGAGCCTGAATTTCATTCCCCACCCCCGGTCGGCATGAGAATAGTCGCGCGCGCAGCGCAGGTCAAGACGCCGTTGCCTTCGTAGCGGCCGCCGGAACTTGTCCCGGCCGGGCCGGGAGGCGGGCGTTTGTCGGGATTGGGAAAGCTGAAGGGCGACGCGCGAAGAGAGGTCCCTCGCTCGCGATTCTCGCTCGGGACGCGAATCCTCGGCGGATTCGCGATTAGAAACGGACGCGGTCGTTTGTTTTCAGGGGTTTGGGCCATGTTCTAATTCTCATATTTCTCGATTAGGATTTGGTAGATGCTCGGCGGAAGAGAGATCCCTCACTCGCGATGCTCCGTTCGGGACGCCGATCCTCGCCGGATTGGCGATTTGTATTTCTCGATTAGAAATCTGTATCTCGGGAGCGGCCCTTCGTTCCTCAGGGTAAGCCGGCGCGGATGGAAGCTGGGCGGCGGTGTCGTGCGGCAACGAAGGCGTCGGAGTTCCGGGGGCGACGTGGACAACGTGGTGGACGACATGGCTGGGAGCGTTGACCCACTGGCCGGCGTCGTTGAGCTGAGCGTAGGTGCGGATGGCGCGGACGACCGAGTCGGCCGTGGCTTTGACGCCGGTCGCCTGCTCGATGAGAGGCTCCAGGGCAAGGCGAATCGTTGTGCGGCGGCGCTCGAAGAGCCCGGTGGCGTGAGCGTGGCGATAGATGGCGGAGGCGTAGGGGATGTCGTGGTCGCGAGCGATGTCTTGAGGAGCGTACCAGCGGAGGAACTCCTGCTCGATGGCTTCGCGATCGGGATGGTTGCAGATCGTGCATTTGCGGGTGTGCCGGCCAAACGAGTAGGGCGAGTCGGGCTTGGGCCCGCGGCCTTCCTTGTAGGCCCGCTGCGCTATGTCGGCATTGATCGAACGTCTTCTCATGTCTCCTCCTTGCGGGGCTAAATGCTGCCCCGCCTGCTGCCTGGCGCTAATTCATTCGCGCCGGCAACGTGAACCAATTGAAAGCTGTGCTAAAGGGACAAAAACGAACAGATGGGCCGGAAAGCGTCAATGAAGAGCCAAGGGCGCGGCGTGGACAGGCAGCTTCGCCATCCCCGGCTGGCGGGTGCTTTTTTCGATGATGTGTTCTGACTTCGCATAGCGATTACAAGCTAGCACAGGGCGTCCGGAGAAGGAACCTGTACCGAAGTACAGGAAAATGGGGCGTCGTCAAAGGCGTAGAGGCGTGCGCTTGAGGCACGCCCGCTGTCGGCTGCTACTCTGAGGAATCTGCTTTTGCGTTCGTGGCACAGCCACTCGCGGCTGTGCGCATGCCTTCGTAGCGGCCGCTTTCAGGCGGGCGCTCGTAGGTGCACTCGCCGTAGCAGACGCCCGGCCAAGAAGGGCTCCCAGGTCGACGGCTAGTCGAGCCCGGGAGAAAGGGTTCTTGGCGACGCGTCCCCCATTCGGTACCCAGGCCCGCCATCGTCGCTACGCTGCTTTGAATAGGTTGCCGGGACTCAACAATGCGAGCGGCTCGCATGGAGGGACGGGTTTACCTTGAATGGATGTAGACCCTATGATAATCTCCGCCGCAAATATCGACCACAATTACGCTAGTGACCGGCCCAGCTCCAAAACGGAAGGAGGCCCCGCGTCCCAAGAGATCCACTCTCGGAGGTCTCGATGATGCTGGTTCGGCGCTCGTTCCAGTTGATCGCGCACTCTGGTTGTCAATTGATGCCGAAGCGCGAATCGAGCAACTAAGGGCCCTGGACCAACGATACCATCAGCTCACCGACGAACTTTACAATTCGGCCAACCTGTGTGTTGACCGCAACCAAAACTTCCTGAAAGCCACACGCATTGGAGGCGAACTCTAATTATCGGAACCGGATTGCTCGCTGTCATGAACATCCTGGCCGCAAATGGCAAAGTGAGGGATCTTGCGGGTGGTTCAGCAACCGTATTTGTCGCTGTCTGCGCCGTGATCCTAGCAATCCTTGCCAACCTGGAAAGCTTTCACAACTCTGCTGAACGCGCCCAGGCGTATCGGGAATCTCGTGAGCTTTTCCTCGACGTAGCCCGCGAGTTTGACCACCGCTGGGATGTGTACGTCCGCCCTCTCGCCGACAGTGCGGAAGCGTGCCTCAACGCGAGTGAACTATACCGCGAGATAGTGGTGAGGGACCGCGACCTAAGAGCAAAATTCAAGGAACTGACCAAGACTGGGGGCAGGTCAGATACGAGTCGGAGACCCTAAGAGATGGGCACCCAGAACGTAGATTTCGGGGGGTTAGCGGGGGGTATGCGACCCCCAGAGGAGTACCCCGGCGTAACAGCCCCTGACGAGGCGACCAACACCGGCGATTACGAGAAGAACACTAAGGGGATCAAGAAGCCCACGTTCCTCCCCATTTATATACCGCCTGCCGTAAGGCTACCGTAGGGGGTAATCGGTTAGGAGCATATGGAGATTATCGCGTTCGCGAGCGGCAAAGGCGGTACAGGTAAGACGCTGATGGCATCTTGCTTGGGATACTCTCTGACCAGAGCGGGGCATCGCGTTCTCATGGTCGACGGCGATCCTGCGACTGACGGTCTATCCCTCTTCCTGTTGGGCAGAGATGGTACCCAGCATATCGGAAGTTTCGAAGAGTTAAATACGTTTTCCGGCATCCTTCGACATTTCGCTGAAGGAGGCAAGATTTCCTTCGAACCCCGCCGAATCAACCGAACGGAATCAAACGAGTCGGGCGGTCACGGCATTTCATATCAGGCAGTTATCAGCAGCAAAGCACTATACGGGGACGAGCAGTTGCTCACTAAGAGGCTTGCGGTTCCAGACCTAGAACAAGAGGTATTTGAAAAAGCCGTGCGACTTTTTTTTCAAGAACTTCGCGAGTCGCGAGCTTATGACTACGTAATCGTCGACACGGGGGGGGTTCGCATTTGAGACTACTGACGTCTGCTCCCTCGCAGACAGCTTCATTGTCGTAACTGAACCCGACTTCACATCCTTCTACCAAGATCGGAATCTCGTAAAGCGGATTAGTGCCGGTGCTACCCGGCTAAACACGCGTCCCGTGCTGCGCTCAATCATCGTCAACAAGGCAACTGAAGGTGACCAGTCGGACGGAGCGATCGATCTGCGAAAGATCGAATCGTCTTTTCGAATAGAACTGACGAAGGAATTTCCGATTAAGTTCGGAGACACCTATCCAGTTCCTGTCGATGTCGAAGCGCTCAAGGCATACAAGACACAGCGAGTCCCTTATTTGGAGGCACCTGCATCACTGTTTTCTTTTTCGACCCTGTCGGCGTTCCGCGACATACTCCAAGTGGTAACCGCAAAATGGACGGAGGAGCAAGTCAACAAGTGGAACGTACTCGTCGAAGGGGTAAACCATGCGATCGACGACCGCAACCAACGCATATCGGCCGAGAAAAGCCAAAAGGAACGGCAAGAAAAACAAGTCATCGAACTCGCCAGGGAGGCGGAGACGCAGCGCGAACGGATCGCAGATCTGAAACGCGAGATCGAGCGGATTGAGGGTGGGTACGAGAGGGAGTTGAAGCGGGCGGATTACGTACTCTCATCCCAAATGCCCTACAAGACGGCACGGGAGGACCACGCGCTTTCATTCTGGTGGCGCTACAGGACGCATCTTCTGCTGGCTGCCGGCCTAGCTTCGATCTTTCTTTTTCTTGCCCTGACGTTGGGATATTACCAATATGAGCGCTCGGCCCGGTTGAAAGCTGAGGAGGATCTCATCACTAAGGTTTACGACACAAAGGCCCCGCCCGCGCTCCGACTAGCGTATCTGAAGGAGCTTACGCTCAACTTACACCGCGATAACTTTGATGAGATAGACCTTCATGCTGCGACTCTCACGGGCTTCGACCTAGCAGGCGCTTCCTTCCGATCAGCGATACTGCACAATGCCTCGTTCGCAAAGGCGAACCTCGCAAAGGCGGACTTCAGTTTTGCGGACCTCTCCTATTGCGATCTGTCCGATAGTGATTTGAGCGGAGCGAACCTGCAGGGAGCTACACTGATAGGGGCCGATCTGTCGGGCGCCAAGCTAGAAGGAGCTAACATAAGAGGAGCAAATCTCACAAAGGCGCGAATCTCGATAGAACAGTTCCGTAGCGCTATCCGCGACGGGGAAACCATCGATCCTACTGGAGTCCCGAATGGCATTCCCCTTAGGTAGTGGTGGTTTGATTGCAAGGTCCCAGAGGCTGGCGCTTGACCGCGGGCTAGGCATGTCCCGCGGATTCTGCAGGCAGAGGCTGTCCCTGACCCTCTCCTGGACCTTTGCGCCTTTGCTGGACTTCGAAACTCCTGGGCTTTGCGCTAGCGCGGGTGGAGCTAGGCGCAGGTAGATCACATCAGCAGCAAATTACCTCGGCGACGAGGAACGCCGCGTGGGACTCGGGGTTCTGCGATCACCTGAAAGGCCTCGCGCCGGCAGGGATGGGGCGAGCTACATTTAGGCAAGCCGGACGGCGCGGCCGTCGACAAGCTCAGGACAAGCCGGCAAGAAGCCTACGAACGGCCCGCCTTAAAGGCGGCCGCTACGAAGTTCTTTCGCCACGAGCGGCTAATTGCAAGTCACGATTCGCGGTTTTCGGGTGGTGTCCTGATTTGGGCGGACAATTCCCACGCACGTCAGGGCACGCTTTCAAGCGTGCCGCATGCGGTCGCGAGAGCGTCGGCTTTAGCCGCTGAGGCCTCGGGGGTTAAAACCCCGTTCGCAGCTTTGCAACGAGACGGCACGACTGAAGAGCCTGTGTGGGAACTCGCAATTTCGTCCCTCAGCGGCTGAAGCCGCATTCATTTTGCGGCGGTTACGGCACGACTGAAGTCGTGCCCTGACGAAAAACTGAGGTTGTCACACGGGCTCTGAAGCCGTGCCCTGACGTTCCTCGAATTAGGACACTACCGGTTTTCCGCGCCGCAAGGCCGATTCCGCAGTATGCTGTTGGCGTCACCCCGGAAGCCGTCTCCAAAGCACCGAGGAGGCCCACAAGGAGGGAAGACCCCGTGGAAGCCAAAGCGTCGCTTGCACCAGCCGCCGCAAAGACTCGGATCGAATCCGACAGCATGGGCAAGATCGAGGTCCCCGCCGACCGCTACTACGGCGCGCAGACCGCCCGCTCGCTGATCCATTTCGATATCGGCACGGACACGATGCCGCCCGAGCTGATTCGCGCGTTCGGAATCCTGAAAAAGGCCGCGGCGCTGGTGAATCAAGACCTCGGCAAGCTCCCGGCGGAAAAAGCGAAGCTGATCGTGCAGGCCGCCGACGAAGTGATCGCCGGAAAGCTCAACGAGCATTTTCCGCTGCGCATCTGGCAGACCGGCAGCGGCACGCAGACCAACATGAACGCCAACGAAGTGATCTCGAATCGCGCGATCGAGATTGCCGGCGGCGTGATGGGCAGCAAGAAGCCGATACATCCGAACGACGACGTGAATATGTCGCAGTCGTCGAACGACACGTTTCCGACGGCCATGCACATCGCGGCGGCCTCGCGCGTGGCGCAGGATTTGATTCCGTCGGTCGAGCGCCTGCGCGACGCGCTGGACGCCAAGGCGCGCGAGTTCGCGAGCGTGGTCAAGATCGGCCGCACGCACCTGATGGATGCGACGCCGCTCACCGTCGGCCAGGAAATGTCCGGCTGGGTGAGCCTGCTGACGCGCGACGTGGATCGGATCGGCGAGACACTCTGGGGACTCTACGACCTCGCCATCGGCGGGACGGCCGTCGGCACCGGGCTGAACGCGCATCCGGAATTCGCCGAACGCGCCGCGAAGAAGATCGTGGAGCTGACCGGGCTGCCGTTCGAATCGCATCCGAATAAATTCGCCGCGCTTTCGGCGCACGACGAGATCGTCTTCGCGAGCGGCGCGCTGAAGACGCTGGCCGCTTCGCTGATGAAAATCGCGAACGACATTCGCTGGCTCGCTTCCGGGCCGCGCGCCGGATTCGCCGAGCTGACGCTGCCGGAAAACGAGCCGGGGTCGTCCATCATGCCCGGCAAAGTGAATCCGACGCAGTCCGAGGCGATGACAATGGTCGCCGTGCAGGTAATGGGCAACGACGCGGCCATCGGCTTCGCCGGGTCGCAGGGAAATTTCGAGCTGAACGTCTTCAAGCCGGTGATCATTTACAATTTTCTGCACTCGGTGCGCCTGCTGACCGACGCCTGCCGCTCGTTCCGGGAGCACTGCGTCGCCGGGATGGGAATCGACGCCGAGCGCATCGCGCACTACGTGAACAGCTCGCTGATGCTCGTCACCGCGCTGACGCCGAAAATCGGCTACGACAAGGCCGCCGAAATCGCCAAGAAAGCCCACCACGAAAAACTGAGCCTGCGCGAAGCCGCGCTGAAGCTCGGCTACCTCACGGAAAAAGAATTCGACGAAATCGTCCGGCCTGAAAAAATGACACATCATTAGAACGCGATGAGAAACGTGCCGCTCTGAAACACGCGCGATTAATTTCCGTTACTTTTTTTCGCCGCGCGCCTGCCAAATTTTGGCACTCGCAATAAAATTCTCATTTCTAGAAATCCTCTCATCACAAGCGCGCATTTTCTTTTGACTCGTTTGTGACGCTTTATTAAATTCGACTTCTGCTTGGGACCTCTCGTTTTTCCCCCTTCTTCAGGAGCAGCCATGCGCATTCTTGTCGCCGAAAAGGATCCGGCGCTCGGGACACTTCTCGAGAGGGGATTCGGCGCGGAGAACTATTCCGTCGATCTCACCGCTGACGGCGAAACCGTGAAGTCGATGGTGCGCGACCGCAGCTACGACGCGGCGATCCTCGACCTCGATCTGGCGCAGGACGACGGCCTCGACGTGCTGCGCCACGTCCGCTCGCGCCAGCAGCAGTTGCCGATCCTGACCCTCACGAGCCGCGCGCGCGCGGAAGAGCGCGTCGAGGTGCTCGATTCGGGCGCGGACGATCTCGTCATCAAGCCGTTCGCGTTCGCCGAGCTTTCGGCGCGCGTGCGCGCTCTCTTGCGCCGCGGCGGACGGATCGTCGACGCGGCCTTGCGCGTCGACGATCTCGAGCTGAGCCGCGTCTCGCACGTGGTGAGCCGCGCGGGGCGGAGCATCGAGCTGACCCCGAAGGAGTTCGCGCTGCTCGAGTACCTGATGCGCAACGCGGGCCGCAGCGTGACGCGCGCGCAGATCGTCGAGCACGTCTGGAATCTTTCGCACGACACGATGACGAACATTGTGGACGTGTACGTGAACTATCTGCGGAAGAAGGTGGACGCCGGGTCGGACCGCAAGCTGATTCGCACGATTCGCGGCGTGGGCTACCGGTTGCAGGCGCAGGGTTGATCGATCGAAGGGGAGAGGAGCCACAATGTCAGCAGCCGGTCCAGCGTATTCGCGAAACCCGGATGGGCGAGAGCGCCAGCCGGACGAAGTTTCATGCAGCGTGTGCGAGGGCCCGGCGGGATTGCGGGCGGAAGGCTTCGATCCCGCATCGCCTATCGCGCAGGCCGCTGCGGCGGTCTGGGGCGGCCCGCTGGCGGAAGATGCGGACGCGGCCCGCGCGGTGATAGCGAGGGCCGTCGCGAGGGTTCAAGCTGTCCGCGGGTACGACGACGCGCAGCGCCAGCGGATCGTGCTCGAGCATCTGGCCCAGGTGCGGTACATCGCCCGGCGCATCCACGACCGGTTGCCGCCGCAGGTGCCGCTCGAAGACCTGGTGCACGCCGGAGTTCTCGGCCTGCTGGACGCGGTGCGGAAATACGATCCGAGCAAGAACGTGCAGCTCAAGCACTACGCCGAGTTCCGGATTCGCGGCGCCATTCTCGACAGCCTGCGGCAGGTCGACTGGAGCCCGCGAACGTTGCGGCGGCAGGGGCGGCGCCTGGAGCAGGCGGTTCTGGACTGCAAGGCCCGGCTCGGCCGCGATCCGAGCGAGCCCGAGATCGCAGCGGAACTCGGCATCCGTCTCGAAAGCCTGCAACGGCTTCTGGGCGACCTGCGCGGCCTGGAGGTCGGCAGCTTGCAGTCCGGCGCAAACGATCCAGGCGGCGAAGACGAGATTCAATCTCCCGCCGGCGCTGAGGAGGAAGACCCGTATCACCAGGCGGTGCGCGCGGAGATGGCGGGCTTGCTTGAAAAAGCGATCGGCGAACTTGCGGACCGCGAACGCGAAGTGATGGCCCTTTACCACTTCCAGGAACTGACGATGAAGCAAGTGGGCGCCTTGTTGGGCATCGGGGAATCGCGCGTGTCGCAGATTCATTCGGCGGCGCTGCTGCGGTTGCGCGCGCGATTGCGAGAGCTGACCGAAGGGGCGCCGGCGCGCTCGAAGCCGGGGCCCGTGCCCGTCGTAGTGCGCCCGAAGTCCGTTGCGGTCTGAAGCAATCGCCTCGCCTTCCGTGCCATTCAAAACATAGCTCAAGATCCGGTTCACTTCCGTTTTCGCGAGCTGGCCTTCCGGATTTCAACCACGATGGGAATCGGGTTCGGGCTTGATCATCTGAGAACACGAATGGTAGACATCTAGCTGCGGCATGCGCCAGCGCGGTAACATCTTTCCGCTCCGGCGCGCCGCCGCCCAGCCCGGTGCGCGGGAGACAATCTCGCGGCTGCGCCCTCACGCGGGTGCGGCCGCAGGGGGATGTCTGAACTGCGCTTCTTTAGTCAGTCTGAAGATCGAACGAGGAGGAACTCTTCCATGAAGAATTGGTTTATCGGCGTGCTCGCGATTCTCACACTCGTCTTCACACTCACTTTCCCGACGGCGGCTCCCGCCGCACCTCCGGCGCCCAAGCCGCAACCTGGGCCGGCCGCGTCACCAGCGCCTGAGCCCCATCCCGAAATCCGCGAGGCGATCGCCGCGCTTCAGAGAGCGCGGGAACACATGAATCATGCGGCGCACGATTTCGGCGGACATCGCGCAGATGCACTTCGCGCGACCGACGAAGCGATTCGCCAGTTGAAAATCTGCCTGGAATACGACCGATAACGGCCTTCCAAGCTGACGGCTTGCTGCGCCCGCTCCGTTGGGGCGGGCGTAACAGGCTGGGTGTTTACGCGGCAAATGCAATCAACCAGTTCGCGATGACTACGGCAAGAAGTGGAGCCTTGCGTCGGTTCTTGTGAAAGCGATGTCCTGTCGCCCGCGATTCCTGTGCTTTGGCTGGAGGGCTCGCTTTTCTCCCCTCCAGCTTTGGAAGATCGTTGGCGCGGCAGAGAAACAAGCTTTCCCGAATGAATGTGCCGCAAGCGAGCGGATACAGTTACATAGCGAACTAGCGGGAAACGTTCCGAGCCCACTGAAGCCACTCGCGTGATTTCCAGGGAATTCAACTCCTCCAACTTCGGGCTGGCTAGGATGCGCTCGATTGCCCTGCGCACCATCTTTTGCCTGTCAATACCGAACACGGTCGCCTTAATTTCCCCAGCTAAGCAAAAGAAGGTCCATCCTGTTTTTTGGATCCCTCGATCCAATCCGCACGCATCGAAATTTTTAACAAGCCTCCAGCCTGGCACGCAGGGCTCACTTTCGAGCTGCAGTTCTTCGGGCAGGACTGCGTCGTCCTTGATCAGGATTGTCCCGGTTGTGATCTCGTGTGTCATTCCGGATTCCTGGGGCTGTTTCGTAATGCTTGGCGCCATCAAGCTCACGCCTTAAGAGTGATCTGCTTGAGGCAAACTGAATCCAACCATCGAATCAATCCTCCGGCGACCCCACTCGCTGATGGCTAAGAGGGGGGCGATCTCCCCGCCCCCCAACCCAGAGAATGGTTTCTTGGCTCTAGACCGCTACAGCGGCAGCAATCTTGTGGAAGGTGGAGTTAGCAACGTTAAAGGTTTCCACCTGGGGTGGTCCTTCGACCACTGTCGCGAGGATCTTCGTCACTTCGGCATAACTTGCGCGGTTGTAAGCCTCCGCACTTTCCGCCCGGTCCCACAAACTGATCGCGAACGCTTCCGTCCCAGACGGAGCAACGAACGTGATTTCGTCTTGGAATCCCTTCTGTTTTCGAAGGGTGGGGATGACATCCTTTTCAATCTTTCCCGTAAATTCGGCCACCTTGTTGGGTTTTAGATGCATATAGACTCTGCGTGCATACATGTGGGTCTCCTTGGTTTCTTGTCACGGCCAAGAGGTGATTCAGATAACTTCCAACTGTTAGGTCAGCTGAAGAATCCCTCAGTCTGTTAACCACTGTGGGTTAATTAACTTGAAGTGTCAACACAAATCTGGGACTATTATTTGGAGTTAAGTATCAGCAGTTAAGCGCCCGGGAGGCATTCTGTGGACGTTTGTCTGGTGATCAAACAGCGACTGGAAGAATTGGGCCTTGAGCAGAAAGACCTGGCGGCCGCCGCCGGAGTTACGGACTCCTACGTTTCCCAACTCTTGACTCGAAAGAAATTGCCCCCCGCGCCCGACCGCACGGACATTTACGTCAAAATGGGGAGGTTCTTGAAGCTCCCTAGAGGCAAGCTTTCGGAGCTGGCCGGGCATCAGCGCACGGAAGAATTGAAAAAAAAGCTATCCGATCCGCCTGTGCCCCTGTTCAAGGAAGTGCGCGAGCTGGTCTTGCGCAAGTGCGCTCCCGAGAAAGAAAAGGAACTGCGCATCATTTTTGAAAAGCAACCTTTTGGCGAATTGGAGCGCCTCGTCACACAGAAGCTTCTGGATGTCGTCAAGAGAGTCGCCAGAGAAGAATTGGAAAGTGAAAGTTGGCTAAAGCTGGTCGCTGAACTGAATGGCCGAAGCTACGAAGAAATGCGAGTCAGCGTCCTCGAATTCCTGGACATAGATGTCTTCAACGTTTCCGCTGAGAACTGCATCTCCTTCCTCGATCCGCTGATTGATTCCTGGGATATCGACCTAGCCAACTTTGGGATCGAGATCGTGTTAAATCGAAGACTAGCCCCCGGGCACCTCAAGAAACTCGAGTTTGTGGAAAAGGAACCTGACGGACTGTTTGAGGAAGAGTTCGGACTCAAAGAATTCCTTCGGGACCCTTCCCTGAGAGGCAATGCTAGCGAGGAAGAAATCGAGTTCCTAAAGAGGCTGAGGTTCAAAGGGTCTCGGCCTACCGCACTCTATTATTACCGCGAATTGCAGAATCTCAGAGATCCGCTTAATTTTAGGGCAGGCGCAGTTGCCCCACTGCACAAGTACGGAGACGCGAACGGCGTTGAAAAACAAATGCAGCTCCACGCCAGGGAAGGCGCAATACAACGCTGGGCAGAAACCAAGGCTAGACGATCCCCCAAGAGGCGGAAATCAAAGGCTGCACGCTAGCGTCTCGCAGCTAATTGCCAAGAGCGGCCAGAATTCGGCTGCGCGCAGAACTGACCTCCCGCGCAGCCAATTGGCGGTGCCGATAACGGGCCTTCTCAAGCTGACGGCTTGCTGCGCCCGCTCCGTTGGGGCGGGCGTTACAGACCGGGTGTTTGCTCGGATGGCTGGACCGGCCGAAGGCGCTCTTACATGTCGAGAGCAATGTCTCGTTTGTCAGTAAAAGTAGGAGACCCGCGACAGCACTAATCTGTGGTTATCAACTTCATACTGGATCAGTATTTTTTTGTCTTTGCTCTGAGCGATGAAGTAGACCTGATCGCCACTGGCATATTTCCCACTGGTGAAATCGAAGCGGTCGGCGCTCTGCAGGACCTCATTGACATCCAGGGCATCTGCCCGGGAGGCGAACACTTCGAAGCCGGCGATCCGGTGCTCGGGGCTGAATACGAATTGGGCGCGCTTGCAAAAGCCCGGGGCGTCGGGAGAGGTCAACATGAGGCGATCGGGTGTGCCGGAGACCATTCCGGGTCCAGAACTGGATTTCGCGAGCGCATCTTCCGGCGTGAGATGCGCAAAGCCCGCGTAGACGGGAGTCACGCTGCAAATGAGAATGTCGTTCAGCGTCCACTTCGTCGTCTGATCTTCCATTTGCTCGCGAAGCTCGTTGATCAAATCTTTGGTGGCGCCGCTGACGCGCAAGCTGCCCCAGCGCCTTGAGTCGGTCCACAGACTCGCGCCTGTGTTCGCATCGATGACGGTCATAATCGTGAATTCAATCGCCACGTACCTCGTGTCGGGACCATCTCGAGTGAGATAGTCGCCAAGGTACGGGTTCCCCGAAAACAGAAAGATCAGATCGGCTTGCCGATGGTTTTCCGCGAGCTGAAAGCGTCCCCAGCTTTGGAGTTGCTTCACGGCAGTTTCCTGCGCGACGGCCAATCCCCTGGGGCAGACGCAATCGACGTAAACCGAATTTGCCTGCAGGATTTTTGCGGCGAGACGAGGGCGCTCGGTTTTCCGGGCAAGCGCAGAGGGAACGAAAGCCCCCATACCGAGGAGGATCACGAGGAGTTGTGTCAGCCTTCTCACGAGTGGCACATCTCAATTATAGATTAGTAGGCGTCTGCCGGCGGCGTCAATACAGAACCGGTCGCGCACCAACCGCGGGCGATGACCTCGGATAAGAATTTGCGCATAAGACTTTCAGAGGGTGAAAACTACTTACTTTCATTCCGGGGGGCGTTGGCGTTCAGGTCCTGTTTCAGTGACAACAGCCGCTCGACGTGCCCCTCTTCCGCTTCCAATTGCGCTCTGAATTCAACGATCAAGTCCTTCGCCGCTCCGCCCACACGCCAGCTCCCCCACCGCCTGTAATCGGTCCACAGGCTTTCACCCGTGCCCGGGTCGATGACATTCATGAACGTAATTTTGATGGAGACCGGCATCGGGTACGGCCCGTCGCGCGTTAGGTAGTCACCAAGGTACGGGTTCGCGGAAAACAGGAAGATCAGATCCGCCTTGTGGGGGTCCGGGAGCACGTGGAAGCGTTTCCAATCCGCTAGTTCCTGGAGGGCAGCCTGGCTCGCCGCAGCCATTCCCCTGGGGCAGGCGGCGCAGTCGATGTAGACAGACTTTGCCTGCGTGACCTTCGGGGGCAGGGCGCGGATCATGTCAGAGACGTGGATCGTGCCGGTGGTTTTGGCCAAGGTCCCGATTACGACCACATTCTGGCCGGCAAAGGCCTCGGGCTTCATCTGATCGTCAAGTTTGTAGACCGTTTTATTCCCGGGGTTGGAGAGGACGTACTTGGCGCCCATCTTTACACAGGAGATGGTGCATTGCGCAATGGCCTCGCCCTTTTTCAACATCGCTTCGTGTCCGCCCGGTCCCGAGCACATGCTGTCTGTAATTTCGCCCTTGAATGTCTGCTCTTGCTGCGCGGCGAGGCTCAGCGCACTGAATAGCACACACGCAGCGATTCCCACGATCGCTTTCTCCATTCGCAAGCTTGGCGCAAACCTACAAGGCATAGAGCGGGCCTCAGACCGATGGCAATGCGGAGCGGCAGATAGCGTAGTGCGAAGGCTCATTGCTTGTAAAGTCCGGCAGAGATGCGGCCGGTTTTGACACCTCGCCGCCCGCTGAGCGCTAGCGCGCAGCGCTTACTGATTCATGGCTGTTGGGGGCGGGTTCTTGCCGGCGACGATTTCGCGGACGATCTTCGCGGCGAGATCTTTGCTGACAGAGCAGGAACCTTCGTTGATGCGGCACTGCGCGATGGTGAGCTTGCAGCCGCAGGTACACGTCTCCGAGTTCATGCGCTTGAGCGCCGCGCGCTTCTGGACCGGCGTGAGGCCTTTGAAATCGACGCCGGGGAGCTCCGTGGCGAGCGCAGCGTTCTTCAGGAATATCTGCCCCGTGTCCTCGAAGGTTTCCACGGGGACGCTAACGGGCAATCCAAGAAGGGCGCGGACTTCCGTCTCGTACACCTCGATCGGATAGAGACCCACGTGTTTCTGCACGACGCGGCCATCCGGATTCACAACGAAGGACGTCGGCAGCGCCGGAACGCCTCCGTATTCCGTGGAGATCTGGTTGCCCATGACGATCGGATAGTTGATCCCCGCCTCTTTCGCGAATTTCTTCACCGCGGCCGGCGGGTCGTCGTCCATCGAGACACCGACGATCTCGAGGCGGTCTTTGTAGCGGCTCTGAAGCTCGATTAGTTCGGGAATTTCGTCGCGGCAAGGCGGGCACCAAGTGGCCCAGAAGGCGAGCAGCACAACCTTCCCGCGAAGGGCGGCCGTCGAGATGATGTTGCCGTCGAGGTCGTCGACGAGAAACGGCGGCACCGGCGCGGCGTTGCGCGCGAAGTGGATGACCGTGACCTTGTCCCCGTCGTCGCTGGAGTCATCCTGAGGCTGCTTTCGGGCTGTCAGCGAGGGCGCAGCCGTGGGATTGGCGGCCGCAACGCGACGGTCGCGAACGGCGGCGACGGTGACCAAGAGCACCGCCAGCGCGGCTAGAACGGCCGACAACGCTATGGAGGATCTTTTCACGTCTTTGGCTTTCGACTCCATTATGCGGCAGAGGTGAGCGGGGCACAATCGGGTACAGCGAGATGGTGCGAGGGCTGCGAGCTGGCGCTGGCGCAGGCAGACCATTCCGGGACGGCGCTTCCCGAATCGATTTCGCGAAGCGCGACGCAGTCGATGAGAAAGCCCTTATGTTATTGAAAATGACTGGGTAATTCATTGGCAATCGCAGGCCGGATGGGAAGGTGACTTGCATAAGGCAGTGCGCGGGTCGCGTTCCACACGATCCGGATCGTTCGGTGAATGGGGAGGAAGGGGCCCGTTCACAGGACGGCACGGGTCGTTCCCACCTGCCTCTGAGAGGGAAGCTAGGATGGATGACCCCATGGTCCGGTCACGCCTAGGCCGGGCCTACGGAACGCGGCCTATGGGGGCTCCTTGATCCCAAGCAAGAGCCCCCTTTTTCTTTTCCGCAGGATTCTTCGCTCATCCCCGCCGTCCGAAGCCCAAATCGCCTGTACCGTGCTGTCGTGAGATAATTGCGCCGGCGCCATGCGCAACATCAAACTCACAATCGCCTACGAGGGTTCGGACTTTCACGGCTGGCAGGTCCAGCCCGGCGTTCCGACGATTCAGGGAGCGCTCAACGACGCCGCGCGCAAAATCACGCAGGAAAAAATAACCGTGCATGGCGCGAGCCGGACCGATACGGGCGTCCACGCGCTGGGGCAGGTGGCGCATTTCAAGACGCAGTCGGCGCTTTCGGCCGTCGAGCTTCAGCGCGCGCTGAACGCGCTGTTGCCGCCCGCGATTCGGATTGTCGCGGCCGAGGAAGCCGGCCCGGAATTCCACGCGCGGTGGCTCGCGCAGGGGAAGACTTACCGCTACCGGATCTACCGCGGGCGGGTGCTGCCGCCGTTCGAGCACCGCCGCGCGCTGCACTATCCCTGGCCGCTCGACGAAGACGCGATGGCTGAGGCGGCGCGACGCTTCGAGGGCGAGCACGATTTCACGTCGTTCGCGGCGTCGTCCGGATCGGAGGAGGATGACCGAGACCGGAACATGGTGCGCGTGGTGCACTCCTCGGAGATCGTCCGCGAGCCGGGACGCGAGGAGATCGCGTATGTCGTGCGCGGGCAGTCGTTCCTGCGCTACATGGTCCGCAAGATTGTCGGGACGCTGATCGAAGCCGGGAAGGGAAGGATCGCGCCGGAGGATATACCGCAATTGTTCGAGGCGCGCGACCGGTCGCGGTCCGGCCCGACGATGCCGCCGGAAGGCCTGTACCTGGTTTCGCTCGAGTATCCCGATCCGACGGATTCGCTCGCGTCGGTTGCCTCGCGCCGCCGCGCGACGGCATCTTAGTTCCCGGTCGCCGCCTGCCGGTTCTGTTTCATGTAGAATCGCCGCATGAGGACGGCAGTGCGCCTCAGATGAACAACGAACTCATCTACGACTGGAACACCCACGCCGGGTTGGAGATTCCTCCGGGCCGGCGCGTGATGCTCAACGACGAGACCCTGCGCGACGGCCTCCAGAATCCGTCGGTGCGCGACCCGTCGATCGGCGAAAAAATCGAGATTTTGCATTTGATGGACGCCCTCGGCATCGATCTGGTGAATATCGGCCTGCCGGGAGCGGGCCCGCGCGCCTTCGCCGATACGGAAGCCCTCGCGCGCGAGATCATCGGGTCGCGCATGAAGATTCGCGCGAATATCGGCGGGCGAACGCACAAGCAGGACATCCAGGCGATGATCGACATCTGCGAGCACGTCGGCCAGCCGATCGAGGCGGCGATGTTCCTCGGCTCGAGCCCGATCCGGCGGCTGGTCGAGGATTGGAGCGTCGATCACCTGGAGCGCACGACGGAAGAGTCCGTGAAATTTGCGGTGTCGGCGGGGCTTCCGGTGATGTACGTGACCGAAGACACGACTCGCACCGACCCGTCGACGGTCGTCGCGCTCTATTCGACGGCGATCCGCGCGGGCGCTCGTGCCATCGTGCTGTGCGATACCGTGGGCCACGCGACGCCGCGCGGCGCGTTCAATCTGGTGAGCTTCGTGATCGAGGAGGTCGTGAAGCCTTCAGGCGAGAAAATCCGCGTGGACTGGCACGGCCACAACGACCGCGGCCTGGCTGTCGCCAATTCGCTCGCGGCCATCGCTGCGGGCGCGGACCAGGTTCACGCGTGTGCGCTGGCGCTCGGCGAGCGCGTCGGCAACACGCCGATGGAAGTGATGCTTGTGAACCTGTGGCTGCTCGGGCTGATCAGCTCGAACGGGCGCGATCTTTCGCAACTCAAAAGATATTCGGAGACGATTGCGCGCGCGACAGACACGGTGATCCCGCCGAACTATCCCGTCGTGGGACGCGACGCCTTTCGCACGGCGACCGGTGTGCACGCCGCCGCCATCGCCAAGGCGCAAAAAAGGAACGACCCCAAACTGGCCGACGCGATCTACAGCGGCGTGCCGGCGCATCTCTTCGGGCTCGAACAAGTAATCGAGATCGGGCCGATGAGCGGCCGCTCGAACGTTGTTCATTGGCTCGGGAAGCGCGGCGTTTCGGCGAACGATGAGGTTGTCGAGCGCATCCTGGCCGCGGCGAAGCAGTCGGATCGCATCCTGACCGAAGAGGAAATCCTCGCGCTGGTCCCGTCGTCCGCGCGGTCGTAGAACGCGCGTTGGAAACTACTGCTTCGGCGGGGCTGTTTTCGGGGGCCTGGGCAACAGTTTCATATCCTTCAGTTTGAGCATGTATTCCGGGTACATCGTTTCCGCGCCGCCCCGGGTCGCCTCGGGGGGAATTCCGTACCGCGCGGCGAATTCGTCGATGTACGGGTTCTGCGCCATCAGGTAGCTCGGCACCACGCCTTCCGGCCGATCAACTTCGTCCACGGACTCGCAGGGCCACGGGGCCATCTGCTGCTGCGGGGCGAAGGTGAAGTCGATGGTTCGAATCAGAGGCTCGGTGAGATACACAGGATCGTACGTGATCGCCGCGACGGTCAGAACGTTGCCGTGGCGCATGATGTGAATCGAAGCGGTAGCCATGTCGCTACGCGGAATGCCGTTCAGCCCGAGCCAATTCTCCTTGAGATGGGTGGTGTAGATAACGAGCGTATTGCCATCCCACCTCCCGGTCGAAAAGCCGGCCCATGTGTGGCGTGCGTAGTCCGGAGGATGCGGACGCCCGTCCATCCAAACTGTTTGCTCCGCGTTGTATGCCGAAAGGCGAATGTGATACGCAACGAGCTGCTGCGTGGCCGTGTCCACTTCCTTCCAGATTCTCAGGTTCGACGGGCCGCGCCAGCCGTAGTCGGAACCGTGCGAGCGGCACTGGTTCTCCGGCAGCTCGACGAGGGCCGCGCTCCAGCTTTCGGCCCGGAACAGGGCGGCGGCGTTGATCGGCATCCCGAGGTAGTCCCCCATTTCCGCACCGGCCAGGCGCTCCCTCTGGTCTTCGAAAAAAGTCGGCGCCCAGTCCCCGGACGGGTCCATTTGAGCGAACGCCGGGCGGCTCAGTAGCGTCGCTGCCACAAGCAGCAGAATCAAAAGACCTGCAATCCTGGCTCGATCGATCTTGGCCATCGAGATGAGGTTTTATCACAAAAAGCTCGAGGAATCAGCCGATTCTCGCAGTTTTCGTCAGACCGCTTGCCAGAGGCCGCTTTCGAAGTTCTAATAGGGGACATGGGAACAGCCCCACAACGCCGGGCCGAAGTGATCGTGCGGCCCCTCGCCGAAAACGAACTCACCGAAGCGGACCGCATCGTCCGCGTGGCGTTCGGCACGTTTCTCGGGATGCCCGATCCGACGAAGTTCATGGGCGACGCGAATTACGCGCACACGCGCTGGAAGGCCGATCCTTCCGCCGTGCTGGCGGCGGTGCTTGCGGGTGAGCGTGGCGGAAAGCTGATCGGATCGAACTTCGCGACGAACTGGGGCAGCTTCGGCTTCTTCGGTCCGCTGACGATCGAGCCGGAATACTGGAATCGCGGCGTCGCGCAACAGCTCCTTGCTCCCACGATGGAGATCTTTCACGGTTGGGGCAACCGGCACATGGGCCTCTACACGTTCGCGCACAGCCCGAAGCACATGGCGCTGTATCAGAAGTTCGGCTTTTGGCCGCGCGACCTCGTATCAAACATGGCGAAAGCGGTCGGGACGGCTCCAAAAGCTCCCGCGGAGACCTCGCGCTTCTCCGAGGCGAAGCCTGCCGACCGCGCGCAACTCCTCGCCGCTTGCCGCGAAGTGACGGATGCAAACTTCGAGGGCCTCGATGTCGCGCGCGAAATCCGCGCCGTCGCCGAGCAGAAGCTGGGCAATACCGTTCTCGTATGGGACGGTGCGAAGCTCGCCGGCTTTGCCGTGTGCCACTCGGGAGCGGGCAGCGAGGCCGGCACGGGCGTGTGTTACGTGAAATTCGCCGCCGTGCGCCCTGGGCTGCGCGCGGGCGAGGACTTCGGCCGCTTGCTCGACGCGATCGAGGCGTTTGCGCGCTCCGCGTGGGCGCAGAAGATCACGGCCGGGGTGAACCTCGCGCGCCGCGAAGCCTTTCAGGCCATGCTCGCCCGCGGATTCCGCGCGGAGTCGCAGGGCGTCGCGATGGAAACGGGCGACGCATCGTCCGGCTACAATCGCGCGGGGGTGTACATCCTCGACGACTGGCGATAGAATCCGCCGCACGAACGCACGAATCTCGTGAAACTCGTCCTCATCTGCTGTATCTTGCTCTGGATGGCCACACTTTCTGCGCGCGCGACGGATGATTCGGTGGGAAAGATCGCCGAGGACTCGCGCTGCGCGCGCGGCCTCGAATCGATCGACCAAAATTCCGGCTGGGTGACCGAGCAACAGATCCGTCTCACGGAAATTCCGTCTCCCGAATTCAACGAAGCGCGCCGCGGCGAGGCCCTGAAGGAAATCTTTGCGGCCAGCGGCCTCAAGGTTCGCACGGACAAGACGGGCAACGTCATCGGCGAGCGCTCCGGGACGGATGCTTCGAGCGTGATCCTGCTGGTCGCTCATCTCGATACCGTGTTTCCGGCGGATACGGACGTGCACGTCAAGCGCGACGGCAGCCGCCTCGTGGCCCCCGGAATCTCCGACAATGGCGCGGGGCTGGCGTCTCTCGTTGGCTTGGCGCGCGCGCTTTCCGAATCGCGCGTGCGCACGAAGAAAACGATCGTCCTCGCCGGAGACGTCGGCGAAGAGGGCGAAGGGAACCTGCGCGGGATTCGCGCGCTGGTGGAGGGCTACGGCTCGCGCCTGGCTGCGGTGATCGCTGTCGACGGACCGTCCACGGACTACATCACCACTCAGGGCATCGCGTCCCGCCGCTTCGAAGTGAACGTGACGGGTCCCGGCGGCCACAGCTGGTCCGACTTCGGCGCGCCGAATCCGATTACGGCGATTGCCCGAGGGATCGTGCGGTTCTCTTCGGTGCGCATTCCGGATGACCCGCGCAGCTCGTACAACTTCGGAGTCATCGAAGGCGGCACGTCGGTCAATTCCATTCCCGCCAGCGCGAAGGTGAAGGTCGATTTGCGCTCGGAGGACGAGAGTGAACTTGGCCGCCTGGAATCCGCGCTGCGAGAGGCGATGCTGGCGGGCGTGAAAGAAGAAGCACAGTCGGCGCACCCGGGCCCGGGTGCGGATGGCGACTATACCCAACTGAATCAATTTCATCTCCGCCTGGATTTCAGCCCTCTCGGCGCGCGCCCCGCCGGAAAATTGCCGGGCGATTCGCCGCTGCTTGCGACGATCCGAAACGTGGACAGCTACCTCGGAAATCGCTCGCGGCTCGAACGCAGCTCGACCGACGCAAACATTCCGCTCTCGCTCGGCATTCCCGCCGTCGCGCTCGGTGGCGGAGGCAAGGGCGGCGGCTCGCACACGCTCGAAGAATGGTACGACCCTTCCGGGCGCGAGTTGGGCTTGAAGCGGCTGTTCCTCGCGGCCGTCGCGCTCGCCGGCCTCCAACCCTGACATTCCCCCAGCGTAAGATGCGCGAGCGAAAGTCGAAATCGGAAATCCGGGGATGATTGGTCGCGCCGGCCGCCTGCTCCGCAATCCCACGTTTCTTCTAACCGCGATTGCCCTATTAACCGCTGTGCTGGTGCAGTCCGGGGAGCTGGGCTCGAGCGACACGACTCACCGCTTGCAGGCCACCCATTCGTTTTGGACATCCGAACCGCCGGTTTTCCCCGATGAGTATCCGGACTTTGGTATCCACGGGCGGGGTGGCAGGCTCTATGGATGGTACGGCATCGGCCAATCGCTCCTGATGCTGCCGTCGGACGTGCTGGGGACATACCTCGACAATCTGCCCATCTTCGCGGAGTACCATGGGACCGACCCAACCGTCCGCGATATCGTCGTGAGCTACACCACGAACACGCTGGTCTGCGTGCTGACTTGCCTGGTCTGCTTTCGCTTTCTCGGGTTACTCGACTTCACGGTGAATCAGAGAATCGCGGGCGCGCTCGCTCTGTTATTCGGCACCACGTTTCTGCACTACACGCAGAACATGATGGAGAACAACTACATCGCGCTGCTCACGCTGACCGGCTTGACGTTTCAGTACGAATGGCTTCGCAGCGGGAAGCGCTGGGCGCTGGTGGCCGGCTCCGCGGCGCTGGGGGCGAACCTGCTCACGCGCCTGACCACGGGGATGGACCTGCTTGCAGTCTGCCTATTCCTGCTTTTGACCGCGTGGCTCACCAATGTTCGCGGCCGGGAATTGCGATCGCGCGCGGCTTGCTACGCGCGGATTGCGCTGCCGATTTACGGCGTGTTTGTGCTGATCGACCGAGCGTATCAGTACGTTCGCTTCGGGTCGTTTTTCAACACGTACATGCAGATCGTCGCCCAGGAATGGAAGCGGCTCGATCCATCCCTGCCGGCGGCGTTTCCGTTTGAGACTCCGTTTCGCGTGGGATTTTTCGGCGCTTAGTTCACGCCGGAGAAATCGGTTTTCCTGTTCGATCCTCTTCTGTTGCTCGCGGGCATCGTGGCCGCGTTCGCGTGGAAGAGCTTCCGCCCGGAGATCAAGGCGTATTTTGCGGCGTTCGGCGCGCTGCTGTTTGCCTACGTCAGCTTCTACGCGAAATACACGGTCGGGAGCGGAGACACGGCGTGGGGCGATCGCTACGTGGCCACCGCCGCGCAGCTTGCGGCGCTGTTGGCCGTGCCGCTGCTCCTAAGGCATCGAGCGGATGTTGGCAAGGCCGTGTGGCGAGCGGGGCTGGCGATCGTGCTCGTCAGCGTGGTCATTCAGCTTGGTTCGGTTGCGTTCTGGTGCCCGCTTGAGAGATATCAGATGGAGACGCTCAGCCCGCCGACCTTTGTGGTGTGGCTGCGCTGGAAGAACATCGTGGCCTTTGCCTTGGGCAAAATGAGTGCCTGGGGCCTTACGAATGAGGCCATGCGCGAAGACGCTTGGGATTACGTACACATCACGACGTGGAACTTCCTGCCATTTCTGCTGAAGAGAGTCGGAAAGGCGCCCGCCTGGGTCGTGGAAGTGTTGACGGTGCTCTGGGTAACTGCACTGGCAGCGCTTGTCGCTCTGCTCGGGGTCGCCGGCCGGTTGGCCGCGAAAAGGGAATTCGATTTGGCTGGCAGATCATCGTCCTGAAACATTGGGCTGCTGACACAGTGGGACGCGCGGTCAAACGGATGACCCGCTGCCCGGATTCCGAATGCCTTGCCGTCGCGCCGCCCGCCACATAGACTCTGCCGATCATGCTGAGCCAACGCGTCCGCGCCGATCTCGCCCTCGGCTTTTGCACTCTCATATGGGGTGCCACGTTTGTCGTGGTCAAGGACGCGCTTGCTGATATGTCCGTCGTCGCGTATCTCGCCGTGCGGTTCAGTCTTGCCGCCGCGCTGATGGGGATCATATTCTGGCGTTCGCTGCGGCGGATGAGCCGGAAGACGGCCTGGGCCGGCTCTCAG
Source organism: Candidatus Acidiferrales bacterium (assembly GCA_050018375.1). Taxonomy (GTDB): domain Bacteria; phylum Acidobacteriota; class Terriglobia; order Acidiferrales; family UBA7541; genus Palsa-295. The sequence goes on from JBEKAE010000002.1 coordinate 94,104, forward strand.
ATCGGCATCTTCATGTTCGGCGGCTATATTTTTCAGACTGCCGGCCTGAAATTCACCACGCCCGCGAAGGCAGCCTTTATCACGGGCATGTGCGTAGTGCTCGTGCCTTTGATGCTTGCGGTATTCGGACGGCGCCGCATCACCGGCTGGATATGGGCCGGAGCGGCGGCGGCGCTCGCGGGGCTTTATTTCCTGACTGTGCCTCCCGAGGGCCTTGGCGCGTTGAACCGCGGTGACCCGATTGTTTTCGGATGCGCGGTGATGTTCGCGCTGCACATTATCTTCATTGGCCGCTATGTCGGGGACCACTCGGTTGGCGCGCTCGCCTTCCTGCAAGTCGCGACGACCGCGGTCCTTTCGATTTTGCTGCTCCCGTTCCTCGCGATTACGGGGTGGGAGCATCCCCGGCTGGTTTTGAACGGCACGGTGATCTTCGCCGTCTTGATTACGTCCATCGGCTCGACCGTGATCGGCTTCTCGTTCCAGACGTGGGCGCAGCAACATACTTCGCCGTCGCATACCGCGATCCTCGTGAGCCTAGAGCCGGTGTTTGCGGCGCTGACTTCGTGGCTGCTCGCGCGCGAGCAGTTCGGCGCTCGCACGCTGATTGGCGCAGCGCTGATCCTGGCGGGGATTCTGCTGGCTGAACTGAAAGGCCCGGCGCCGGCCGTGCCCGAATCGCCTGAGCCGGTCGTTCGCGCCATCGAGTAGCTGGGCTGCCGCATTTTGCACCGTAACCTTTCTTCGCCCGGGCGGTTTATCTTAGTGAAGACACATCGATGCCACCCAAGACGGACGCTCGCGAGCGGCTCCTGATCGAGGCGGCGCAGAAGGACCCCGCCCGCTTCACGGAGCTTTACGAAGAGAACTTTGAGCGCGTGTATGCGTTCGTCACGCGGCGCGTTCAGAACCGTTCGGACGCGGAGGACTTGACGGCGGAAGTTTTTCAACACGCGCTGGCGAATCTGGCGCGGTTCGAATGGCGCGGAGTCCCTTTCGTGGCGTGGCTTTATCGGATCGCGGGGAATGCCATTGCGGATCGCTGGCGGCGCCTGTCGCGCGAAAGCGGGAAGCCCGAGGCTGAGACTGTTTCCATCGACTTTGACGATTCCGAGATCGAGAACGCGGAGCGTCGCGCGCTGCTTTTTCGCAATGTGGCACACCTGCCCGCGGACCAGCGCCGTGTCATCGAGATGCGATTCGCCGAGGAGAAGAGTATCCGCGAAATCTCGAAGGAACTCGGTCGATCGACGGGCGCCGTAAAACAACTTCAATTCCGAGCCTTTGAGAAATTGCGCGAGCAAGTATACGAGGAGTTTCGCAACAGGCCAGGTGGGCGAAATGGCTAAGCAAACACCGAGCGAACGACTCGACCGGGCGGTGGACCGCATTCTTGGCCGTCCTCGGGCACCGATCGCGGCGATCGAGATCGATAAATTCTTTAAGAGAGGGACTGCGCCAATCATCGACCTGATCCCAGGTCTGCGCGATCTTCCGCGTCCGGATTTCAAAGCACGTCTAAAGGCAAATTTGGAAAGGAGAGCATCCATGGCAACAGCGGCAGGAAAGGCGGTCAATCCAATCCGCGAGGGCTTCCATACGGTCACACCGTACGTTGTCGCAACTGATGGGCCAGCTCTGATTGAATTCGCTAGGCAAGCGTTTGGAGCCGAGGAGACGTTCCGTGGTGTGGGTTCGGCGGGCGGTGTCCACGGCGAGGTCCGCATCGGCGACTCGATGTTGATGATGGGCGGAGGCATTCCCGGCCGGGAATTCCGGAGCACGCCCATCGCCCACGCGCTGCACGTCTATGTGAAAGACGTGGATGCCGTTTACAATCGGGCGATCGGGGCCGGTGCCACGCCGATTCACCCGCCCGCGGATCAGAGCTACGGATCGCGCGACGGGTCGGTGAAGGACCTTGCCGGCAACGAGTGGTACATTTCCACAGTTCTGCAAACAGGCGGGAAGAGGCCGCCCGAGCTTATTCCCGAAGCCCTTCAGACGGTCACACCCTATTTGCATCCTGTTCGCAGTTCGGAGCTGATCGAGTTTCTGAAGAAGGCTTTCGGCGCGGAGGAGAGATACCTGGCGCAATCACCGGACGGGGTGGTGCACCACGCGCAGCTGCGGATCGGCGATTCCATAGTCGAAATGGGCGACGCGCACGGGCGCTACCAGCCGATGCCGGCGATGTTTTTTCTCTACACCGGGGACGTCGATCTGCTGTACGAGCGCGCGCTGAAGGCAGGCGCCACGCCGCTACAGGCGCCCGCGGACCAGCCGTACGGCGACCGCGTCGGCGGCGTGAAAGACCCGTTCGGCAATCAGTGGTACATTGCCACGCACATGAAGGACGTTCCATCCTGACAAGCTAGATTTCACAGGAGGTTTGTGGATGAGTGAGAGCCAATCGGCAATCCGAAACATTTCGGACACGGCTCTGTGGGTCGCGGTTTATCGGGCGCGAGAAACGGACCGGCCGGACGCGGTGTTTCGCGATCCGTTTGCGCGTCGTCTGGCAGGCGAGCGCGGCGAGCGAATCGCCCAGTCCATGTCGTTCGGTGACGAAGTAGCCTGGACATGGGCGGCGCGCACATATCTCTTCGATTCATTCATCAGCGAACAGGTTCAGCAGGGAGCCGATCTGGTCATCAACCTGGCCGCAGGTCTCGATGCGAGGCCCTACCGGATGGAGTTGCCTGCGTCGCTTCGATGGATCGAGGTGGACCTTCCGGACATCCTGTCCTACAAGGAAGAGATTCTCCGCGGTGAAAAGCCGGTGTGTTCGCTCGAGCGCGTGCCGCTCGATCTTTCCGACCGCACGGCTCGCCGGCGCGCCCTCGAGAAGCTGGGTGAAGGGCGCAGCAGGGTCCTGGTTGTCACCGAAGGTCTCATTCTCTATCTAAGCGCTGAGGATGTTGGCGCACTGGCCCAGGACTTGGCGGCCGTCCCCGCTCTTCACCGCTGGGTGCTTGACTTGGTCTCGCCTGGCTTGTTGCGCATGGCCCAGAAAGTTGTGAACCCCCAACTGGGAGGGAGCGGCGCCTCGCTGAAGTTCGGCCCCGAGGAAGGGCCTCTCTTTTTTGAGCGCTACGGGTGGACGCCCGCCGATGTCCGTTCGCTGCTGAAAACGGCGGCTCGCTTGAAGCGGCTGCCCTTTCGATTCCGCCTGATGGCGCTGCTGCCGGAGTCCAAAGGCAAGCAGGGTTCGCGTCCGTGGCAGGGTATTTGCCTGTTGAAAAAGCGAGCAGCGGACTAGGTTGAGGCCATCACAACCGCCTAGTTGTGGTGGAACTTCACGTCGAGAGCTTCGTGCATCACGGGGATGCGCAGGTTCTTTTTTTCGTAGGCCGCGATTTCGGGCTCGTGTACGAGGGTGAGGCCCATGTCGTCGAGGCCCTTGAGCAGGCACTCCCGCCGGAAGGGATCGACGGTGAAGGAATAGCGCAGGCCCTTGTCGTCGGTGACGACCTGCTGCTCGAGATCGACGGTGACTCGATAGCCTTCATTCTGCTCCGTGCGCTTGAAAAGCTCATCCATCTGCTCGTTCGTCAGCGTGACGGGCAGCAGGCCGTTCTTGAACGAGTTGTTGTAGAAGATGTCCGCGTAGCTCGGCGCGAGAATCGCGCGAAAGCCGTAATCGAGGATCGCCCAAGGCGCATGCTCGCGGCTCGACCCGCAGCCGAAGTTCGCCCGCCCCAGCAGCACGCTCGCGCCCTTGTAGCGCGGCTGATTCAGGATGAATTGAGGATTCGGCTTTTCACCCGGCAGGTATCGCCAGTCGTAGAACAAAACGCGGCCATAGCCTTCGCGCGTCAGAAGCTTCAGAAACTGCTTCGGGACCATCTGGTCCGTATCGACGTTCACGCGATCCAGCGGCGCGACCATGCCCGTGTGCTTGGTGAAAGGATGCATCGCTATTCGGCTCCATCTACGCCCGACAATTTGCGGACATCCACGAAATGGCCTTCGATCGCCGCAGCCGCGGCCATCACCGGGCTCACCAGATGCGTCCGGCTGCCCTTGCCCTGCCGGCCCTCGAAGTTGCGGTTCGAGGTGCTAGCGGAGCGCTCGCCGCTCGGCAGCACGTCGTCGTTCATTCCGATGCACATGCTGCAACCGGCGTCGCGCCACTCGAATCCGGCATCGAGGAAGATCTTGTCGAGCCCCTCTTTTTCCGCCTGGAACTTCACGACGCGCGAACCGGGGACCACAAGCGCCTGCTTGAGCGATTTGGCAACGTGCTTCCCGGCCGCAACGCGAGCGGCCGCGCGCAGATCCTCGATCCTCGAATTCGTGCACGAGCCTATGAACACGCGGTCGACGGAAATGTCCTCGATGCGCGTGCCGGGCTTTAGGTCCATGTAAGCGAGCGCGCTCTCGGCGGCTTTGCGGTCCACGGGATTTTGGAACGACGATGGATCGGGCACGCGATCCGTCACCTGCGTGACCATGCCGGGATTCGTGCCCCAGGTAACCATCGGAGCGAGGTCGTCGGCGCGCAGCGTGACCGTGTCGTCGTACTTCGCGCCCGGATCGGTGACGAGCGACTTCCAGTATTCGACTGCGTCCTGAAAATCCTTGCCGCGCGGGACGAAAGGCTTGCCTTCGAGATAGGCGAACGTCGTGTCATCGGGCGCGACCATGCCCGCGCGCGCGCCGCCTTCGATGGTCATGTTGCACATCGTCATACGGCCTTCCATCGAAAGCCCGCGAACCGCCTCGCCCGTGTATTCCGCCACGTGGCCGTTTCCGCCGGCGATTCCGATTTTCCCGATGATGGCGAGGATGATGTCTTTCGCGGTGACGCCGCGCGGACGCTTGCCCTGCACGTCGATTTTCAGCGTTTTCGACTTGTATTGCGAGAGGCACTGCGTGGCGAGCACGTGCTCCACTTCGCTCGTGCCGATACCGAACGCGAGCGCGCCGAGCGCGCCGTGCGTGGACGTGTGGCTGTCGCCGCACACGATCGTGCAGCCCGGCTGCGTGATGCCGAGTTCCGGCCCGATCACGTGCACGATGCCCTGATTGCGGCTCTGCATGTCGAAAAGGTTGATTCCGGCTTCCTGGCAGTTTCGCGCGAGCGCCTCGAACTGCGCGACGGCGTCGGGATCGAGCAGAGGCAGCGCGCGGTTTTTCGTCGAAACGGAGTGATCCATCACCGCAAACGTCAGCTCCGGCTGGCGCACTTTGCGGCCCGCCGCTTTTAGGCCCGCGAACGCCTGCGGCGAAGTCCCCTCGTGAATCAGATGACGGTCGATGTAGATGAGCGAAGGCTTTCCGGGTTCTTCGTGGACGACGTGCGCGTCCCAGATTTTTTCGTAGAGTGTACGTGGAGCCATCAGCGCGACCTCAACATTCCCCGCGCGTATTGTAGCAAGCCCGGTTCGTCCGCGCCAATCAAGGGAAGGGGTGACGGGCAGGCCCCTACTTTCACCGCAGAGACGCGGAGGGCGCAGAGAACCAGGGAAAGAGCCAGTGAGAGACCCTCGGGAGAGCGCTCGGGCGGGGCTTCAGAATGCGCATCGAGGCGCGCGCATTTGGCGCACGAGTTTGCGCAACGTGGTGGCAAATTTCGCCCCTTAAACGCGCGTAAACGCGCCTAAAAAGCGCTTCATTGACGCTTCCGGGCGCTTAGGGGCACTGGGCTTGGTTTGCGGCCGAAGTCCACAGGGATTGACTACCCTTTCGCGCGGTTTTGTGCGTTAGCCTCGGCGTTATGGAGGCGCATGGCGATGCAACCAAAGGACAGCGAGAAAACGGAACGGGAACTGGCGGCGTACAAGAAGCTGGTGCGCGCGACGGAGTCGGTGGTCGGGCTGCTGGACCAGCAGCTCTGTTCGTTTGAGCTGACCACGGGCCAGTTCAGGGCGCTCGAGGCGCTGGTCTATCACGGCCCGATGAACCAGGCGGCGCTGGGCGACGAGATTTTTTGCGGGAGCAGCAGCACGAGCCTGGTGATCCGGGTTCTGGAGAGATGCGGTCTGGTGACGCGGCGGGTGGATGCGAGCAACCGGCGGAAGAAGGTGGTTCAGATCACGACCGAAGGGAAGAAGCTGGCGGTGAAAATTCTTCCGATGCAGGCGAAGCTGATTCGCGCGCGGATGGCCGTCCTGGGGAAGCGAGAGCAGGAGGCGTTGGCACGGCTGTGCGGGAAACTGGAGGACGACGATCCGGTGAAGTTTGTTCGGGAGCTGACGATGGTGGATGAGGACGAGGGCTGAGGGCGATTCAGTTCTTTTGGGCGATAGGTGTCGCCGTTAGTGTGATGTTTATTGTGCAGGCTTACTCAGACCGCTCGCGCGCTAACTCAGGACAATGAAAAATCCTCCCATGGATGACCGTTATTGAAGGTCCACTCCATAGGGGAAGATCCGCCCAGAATCTGCCACGCGGTGGCGATCTTAGTGAAAGAGGGGAATCCATTTGGGCCCAACTTGCCGACTTCGAGGACGAATAGCTGCAAACCGCCCTCTGGGAGCACCCCCACGGCCATGCTCCTGAAGTCTGTCTGCTCCGATGCCGGAACCGGAAAGGGGTTCCACTGTCCCCAGATCGGAGGGGAATTCGGCGGGATCGTCCAATTCAAGTACCACTGGGCGGGCGAGTCTCCGAGATTACCATAGGCCCAAAGATAGCTGAACGAACCACCGGTCACTGCGAGGATACCCTTGACGTCTGTTAGCTCTGGAGGTGGGACCGCGCCCACATACTGTGGTTCAAACTCTGCCCAGGAGCCCCAGCCTGCATTGGGTGAGCTAAACTGGGACGCGGTCGACGACGCACTGCGGTTGATTGCCCAAATCGAGCTGCCGGAGCTATCGGGATCCTGGCCGAGCGCCCACAAAGTCACCGACCCGTCCAGCATCCGCGCACCAGTGAGATTGAACAATCCGCCATCCGCCGGGGCTCCATCGGTCACGAACGGTATCCAACTTGTCCAAGGGCCATTCCAGGCGAGGCCAGCTTGCACTGTAGTCCAAATCGTATTTTTGTTATCGACTGCAAGGAGCTGCAGCCGGCCGTCGCTGATCGGAACGGACGTGATCTGCTGCAGTTTCCCTCCCTGCATTACTGTTGGGGCTCCGAAATCCGTCCATGGCAACGCCCAAGGCGCGCTTGGTTGTGTTGACGACTTTATGACGCACGGGACGAAGGGAGGAGGCGACACTCCCAGTCCCCAAAGTTCCATGCGGCCGTCGCCGACACCGCCGCGCTTTCCGGACGCAATCGGCAGAGCAAGTTGGGCTGCCCAATTATAGAGGGTCGCGACCCCTCCCCCAGGTGCGCCTGCCGTTCCCGGGAACGGCTGCCAGGGGGTCCACCCAGCGCTCTCGCCCGAGCCTTTCCATCGGGTGTACAGCAATCCCACGGTGCCGCCAACGTCGTAAGCATTGGCCCACACCTGAAGTCGATCATCGGCCGATCTCGCCGCGCAGATTGAACGAGTCAGTGGCATTGGGACCTCGCGATAGGAACCAACCGGAGTCTGTGAAACTGGGCGACTATATCACAAGTAACAGTCTCGCATGAAGCAATACGACCCACATCCACACCGAGGGCCTGCTTCATTGCGGGCACCCGACAAGGAATCGCTTAAGAGTTGAGAAGGATCCCCGGAGTGCGCCGACGATGCCCTTTCCCCTTGCCCTTTCATGGGGCAAGGGGTCGGCACACGCAGTCGAAGAATCTCTCTTCGCTCCCATGCGAGCCGGGCAGTCCAATCCCCACTCACCCTTCGCTCAGCAACTCCCCCAACGTCTTCTTATGCTTCGGAGGCTTTTCGCGCTTGTTGGGAATCGTCCGCTCGACGGGAGGCAGCCCGGTCCCCAGCCGCGCGCGACGCCGCGCTTCTCTTGCGACTTTAAGTCGAGGCTCTTTCGCCGCGCCATATCGCCACCTAGAATGCAGCGGTCCCCGTGCGTGGCGGAAGCGTGTGGGAGTCGAACCGAATCTACCTGTTGACGGCGCGCAACTTACTGAATCCCAAAAGCAGAAAGAGCGGAAATCACACCTTGCCTTCACAAATTAACACAAAATTACGCGGATTCGAAGAGGGATGGATAGGTCTCGGTTAGGAACGCGAAGACCCCAGAGGTCGGAAAGACTCTATCAATCAAAAACTCATCAGCGGCCCCGGCCGCCGTGCCAAGAAAAGGCCCGTAGATGGGAATTAGCCCCAACCCCACTGTTGCCGCAAATCTCAGTTGTTTTGCTAGCGGCTTTTGAATCATGGAACCGACCTTGTTCTTGATGCCGCCAACCATTTCTGCAATTTCCGCGTCGCTGGCATCCCCCAGTCCAGAAAGCCAAGCCCGAAATTCGCGGCACTCCGCGCTTTCTCGTGCGGTCAACAGGCGTTCAACGTCAACCTTTTGGCCCGATACAAATTCCGGAAAATTCGCAACCGTGAGGACGCGCGTGAATCGCTCTTCGAGTGGTTCCGGATTCTGTGGAGCAAGGATGCCAGCAAGTCTCCCGAACAAGAGCTGCGCTTCTGAGTCCTTGAAACCAGTTATTGCTGAATACGCCTCCATTTCCGCAAGTCGATGGTTTAGGTTTGCCACAAAAGCGACCGACGACGATAACAGCGAATGCACGCTCTCGTCAGAGAGCCCAAAGATGCTGCCCAAATTGGTTTTGACATGGAAGACGACGTCTTTTTTTCTTCCACGTTCACCTCAAGCGGTCGGTCAGATTTCAGAAGCTTAACCTTCAATTGCTCTGCGATGGCCGCTTTCAAAGCCGGCGTATTGCGCCGCATGTCTGAGGTGAGTTGAGCTTGCAGTTTATCGCCGAAGTCAGGCGGTGGCCGAACTAGTTTGGCTAGAATTGTTTCCTCCATTGCCGCCCGCTCGGCATTTTTCAACCCAGATACCCCTTGGAGCGAGACCAGTTCCGACCTCAAGAAAGCCTCCCGGTGTGCAATTTCTCCCCGACCAAAAGTAAAATGATGGGGCGGTACGATAGAGACGTTGTTTTGAGCGATGCCCGTGATAAGTGCCATCGTCTCACAACTGATTTGGAGAACGCCGGAGTTGAGGAGTTGCAAGAATCCAGCTTTGCCAAAAGTGCGAATCAGGGTAGAAATTTCTCGTAGCCTAACCGATTTCACGACGACGGTATCAAACAGCAAGAGGCGTCTGAGGAGCGTTCCCACGTCCACACTGGACACTTGTGCTCCAGAGTGAATCGCAATCTCGCCGAGAACGGATTGCCGGATTTCTATGATTTCCCCCGCATCTTCCGTCCGGTTCGCGGATCGGCAGCATTCATCGGTAGCACAAATTAGCACAAAATGCCCGTAAACATACGTCTGGCGGGTGGCCCACTCATCGTCTGACTCTCGACTCCTATCGAAGCGGAAGATCTGCGTCCGCGCACCGCGTCTGGCAACAGCCACCGTGAATTCCGAGGGCGACACGCACGCTAGCCCGAATCGCTCCCCTCGCGATCAAGCGCAGGTGCCACCCCCATGCCGCGGGAAGGCGGCATCGTCAAGGTACCATCGCCATATATACGTTTAATCAGCAATTCCAATTTGTCGCCACTCTCCATTCATTTTGCCTGCAGGGACTCGATGTACTGATTCAGGTTCTGAATCCGCAGCTCCGCCTCCGGTGCATCTACGCTAATCGCCCCCAAAACAGGTCCCCAGATTGGCATATCTTTGGATCCGTGCGCCGGGAAGTTTCCCGCTCCAAACATCAGCACGCTCTCGACATACATTGCCGGATATTTTCCGCCGTGGCGCTGGGACAGCATCGTTAGGTTTGGTGGAGGTACTTTGAGCGCAGCAGCGGCTGGGCCATCGCCCTTCGCATCCTTCCCATGGCAAACGGCGCAATAGGTATTGAACATCTCTTGTCCAGAAGCTGCAGACGTTCTGGGGATGGGAGTCCTCTTCACGATTGAGAACTTGACTTCCTTTCCTTGTGCATTCACAAGGAACATCTGATCCTTCTCGATACGACATTGGATTTCTTGTCCGCTCGCCAGGCCGCTTTCTGGTTTCTCGTTTTGGCGGGTTACCAGATAGACGGTATCGGCAACCTGAACGTAGTAGAAGACTGCGTTCAGAGGATGAAACTTGATGCTCCCGTCGGTCTCAGTATCCCATTTCACAATTGTTCCCTGTTGGTAAGACTGAGCTTGAACCGAAATTGAGGGCAGTAGCATTAGCCCGACCAGTAAAGCGAAACTCCTCACGTTCTCCTCCAATGCCGGGCAATTGCTAAGGATACCCACCGACTTGAATGACCGGCCAGACGTTATACCAAGCGAAATACGAAGACAAGGAGCTGCATCACAGGAAAATGACATTCGACGAGGAATTGGTCGCCCTCTTGAGAAAACACGGCGTGGAATTTGATCCGCGATTCGTATTCGGCTAGGTGTCGCACCTACGGCGCTCGCGATCGCCATTCCGGCATTAGGCCCCGCCCTTCCGGGCAGGGCTAACTTCTGCCGCGCCTACGGCGCTTGCCTGTCCTTCCTACGTCAGGACGGATGACGGCGCTGAGATCGGCTAGGTGTCGCACCTACGGCGCTCGCGATCCCCGTTCCTGCATTTCCCAGACCCAGCCCTCCCGGGCAGGGCTAACTTCTGTCGCGCCTCCCGCGCTTGCATGAGAGCGTTCGGATTCAGTTGATCAGCCCAAAGCGCTTCGCTCCTGAATGTTTGGAACAAGTTCCCGCATTGTTCGGTCCGAAGCGCATATCTCTCATAGAGATGGCATATTACGGTCGTCTTGCGGGTCCTCCCCTCCGGGAACTCCGAGACCTCGGAGAGATGAGATACACGGCCCGTAACTTGAGCGAGTAGACGTTCGCTTTCGAAGGCCAATCTCTCTCAGTCGTTGCCGAACTCATTCCAGAGCTCCACTTCCGCCTTCGCGCCAAATATGCCGAGAGAGTTCGGAGCGCGCTGATGAAGCTCAACCACGAGGCCCGGACGGGGCACAAAATACCGTTGCGGCGCGCCAGCACTTGATCGCATGATGGGCCTGCTTTCGGGGAGGTGCAATCGTGCGAGCAAACAATCGGCGGCGCGTGTTGAACGCTCCGCGAGGCTGGGGGGCGGCTGCGCTTTTCGTCGCCGCTGTTGCGCTCGCGCCGCTGACCGGAGCGGGCCGACCATTCCAAAACCCGCCCAATGAACCGAAGGCTGCGCCGCAGCAGAATGCGCCCGATCCGTGGGGTCTCGCCGAGACGGTCGAGCCGGCGGATCTCGTCAAGGAACTCCGCGATCCGATCCCCGCCAATCGCCCGACCGTGGCGTGCGTTGGATTTCATTTCCTGTACGACGGCGGACACGTTCCAGGCGCTTCTTTTCACGGCCCCGGGTCTAAAGAAGACGGGATCGCCGACCTGCGGAAATGGGCGCAGGGGCTGCCGCGCGCGGCGAATGTGGTCCTTTACTGCGGCTGCTGCCCGCTCGAGCGTTGCCCGAATCTGCGGCCTGCGTTCGTCGCGATGCACGACATGGGCTTCACTCACCTGCGGGTCCTTTTGCTCGCGCACAATTTCGGTACCGACTGGGCCGCCAAAGGCTATCCCGTCGAGAGAGGGAAGTGAGCGCAGGGCGGTAGAGGACGAGGTATAAGCGAAAAGACCCACCCTCACAAACCGAGGATGGGGCACCCGAAAAACCAGGGAGGATGGAGCAGCCGAGAGTTCTAATAGGCGGCGGTGAAGCGCTTGCGGCTGAACTGCGGCTTCTCGATTTCGTCGAGGAGCGCGACCGCGTAGTCTTCTGCCGAGATGCGGCTTTCGCCCTTGGCGTCAACGACGAGCTGCTCGGCACCCGTGCGATACTTCCCCGTGCGTTCGCCCGGCTGGATGAAAGCGGCGGGGCTGAAGTAGGTCCAATCGACTCCGGCCTTGCCTGCTTCGGTGCGATACACCCGCAGCGCGTCCCGGGCCGCCGAAGCGATCCCTTTCCACGCCGGCGGGAAATTCGGGGCATCGAGGAGCAGCACGCCCGGCGCAACCTCCAGGCTCGCGGCGCCGCCCACCACGATCAGCCGGATTGACTTGCCGGTTTTCTGGTTTGCGGTTTTGACTCCCTCGATCAACGACCCGGCCGCCGCAACTACCTGCTGAGGATCGGTTGCGGGCGGACCGTAGGCGCTGACGACCACGTCGTGTCCGGCCGCCGCGGCGGCGACGCTCTCAGGCTTCAGGATGTCGCCCGCCGTCACGGTCATATTGGGCCGCTTATCGGAGATTTTCGACGGGTCGCGGGCAATGGCCGTCACCTTGTGCCCGCGCGAAAGCGCCTCATTCAGGATGCGCTGCCCGATCATGCCGGTGGCTCCAAAGAGTGCGATGTTGCTCACGAGTGTTCTCCTTTCGCGATGGCTAAGCCAATTCCCCGGGATTGGATGTGCGACTACCGGATGCGATTCGCCCCCACGCACCTTTTCGCGTGCTAGAATCGCGGATTCCTTTCGGGACACATGCGACCGTGTGCGCGTCCAGCCACCATTCGACGAATTCGGCGAGCGCCTCCATCAGGCCGTGCCCGCTGTGCGGCGCGATGGACCGCAAACTCCTGGCTCGCCGCGATCGGTGGGACATCGTCGAATGCACTCGCTGCCGCATGGTCTTCCTCGGGAGCGAGCTTCCCTACGCCGTGCAGGCCAAGGATCACGACTGGGTCGAGGAATACACCAAGGAGTCGTCGCGACGCAAGGAGAAACAGCCGCTCATGATGTTTCTCTCGCGCCGCATGCGCTGGCTTCGTCCCGAGCCGATCGGGCGCCTGCTCTCTCAGACGCTGCGCTGGAGAAGGGAAGGGAAGCTCGTCGATTTCGGTTGCGGCGACGGACGCTTCCTCGCGCTCGCGTCGAAGCATTTCGACGTGATGGGCATCGAACTGAGTCCCCGCGACGCGGAGCTTTCGAGAAAGCGGACTTCGCCGGAAAGGATCTTCGAAGGACCTGTCACCGAAATCGCCGAGCGCGTTTTGCCGGAGCAGGCGTTCGACATCGTGACCCAGTTCGGGTACATCGAGCACGAATGGCAGCCGCTCGCGGGGCTCCGCGCTGCGTATCGCGTCCTCAAACCGGGCGGCGTCACCGTGCTCAAGACGCCGAACTACGCGAGCTGGAACCGCCATTTTGCCGGCATGAACTGGTGCGGGTATCACGTTCCCGCGCACTGCAACTATTTCACTCCGCGCACGCTGAGCAAAATGCTTCGCGAAGCCGGATTCGAGCCTCTCCCGCGCCCACTCGCCGATCGATTTCCCACGAGTGATTCGCTCTGGATGGCTGCACGCAAGCCCGCGTAACGACTTGTAAAACGGCAAGAAAAACGACCGGCGGCTTCGCTACTTCTGAAAGTGCGGCATCACTTCCCTAGTGAAAAGTTCGAGCGAGCGGACGCTTTCTTCGTGGGTGAGGTCGCCGTAGGCAAAGCGCGGGACGAAATAGTTCGCGCCGCATTGATCGAGCTGCTCCTCGATCTTGGCGCGCACGGTGGCCGGCGTGCCCATGATGATCGTCTCCGTCCTTCCGTGCGACACTTCGTTGAGGGCTGCGTGCTGGACGTCATATTTCCGCCATAGGTAGACGAGCTTCTCGTAGAAGCCGCGAAACCCGAACATCCCCCGTTCTTCAGCCTGCTTGTCGGTTTCTCCCACGTAGATATGCCGTGTGATGCCGGCTTTGGGCATGTTCTTGCCAGCTCCACCATGTGTCGCGTTCCATGACTCCTTGTATGCGTCGATGACCCCGCGCGCCTCGGCCGCCGGGAGCAAAGTGACGATGTTCATGTTCTGGCGCGCCGCTCTCGCCGCGCTTTCGGGACTGTTCGTGGCGTACCAGAGCGGCGGATGCGGCTTTTGCAGCGGCTTCATCTGGATCGGCACGTTCGTGAAGTTGAAGTACTTGCCGTGGTAATCGACCACGTCTTTGGTGAGCGCCGCCATCAGCACTTCCATAGCCTCGCCATAGATGGCCGGCGCCTCACGTTCGCTGACGTTGTAAAAGCCCAGCTCGACGGGAGAGACGCCCCGGCCGGTCCCGATCTCGAATCGGCCGTGCGTCAAATGATCCAGCATGCAGATTTCGGCCGCCAGGCGCAGGGGGTTGTAGAGCGTGGCGATCAGAACCAGCGGCGCAAATCGAATTCTCTGCGTGATGCGCGATGCCGCTGCGTAGAAGATCAGCGGGGAGGGAGCCAGCCCGAGCGGGGTGAAGTGATGCTCGGTGACGTGGAATGTGCTGAAGCCAGCCTTGTCGTAGAGTTCGAGCAGCTTCAACCGGCTGTCATAGGTCTCGTGGATCGGCCGGTCCTGCCTATCCACATGGTCGACAACTCCGAATTCCATTTTCGTCCGTGCCCCTCGATAAATCGCTTCAGAGCGCTGACAACTCTACCCGCGAGCCGGGGCTTTGGCAAACTCTGCGGCCTGGGAGCGGCGGAGAAGCCTCGGCGCCGGTCGCGGCATCCAACCTGGCATGCCTTGGCGACAACGGCAACCAAGTGCCCGATCCGAACTTTGCAGGATTCCGAGGAGTGCTATAATCACGCATTACCTCCGGCCGCCAAAAGGAGCACGAGGATGGGGATTCAATTTCAGGAACTGTTGAGCTGGGTCAGACGCCGCAAAGTGTTCGCGTCCCTCCTCATAGCTGTCACGCTGGGCATCGGCATCATTATCGGTTCGGTGGTTTCGGGACGCGCGCTGGCCACTCGCGCGCAAGCTCCCAACGGCGCTTCCTTGCTCGCGGTTCCCGATCCAGTGTCGCTGTCGGGCGCGTTCTCCAGCGTCTCGAAGAGTCTGGGGCCCGCGGTCGTCAACATCTCGACCACGCAGGTGATCGAAAAGCCCAAGGGTGGCGGCAAGACTCCACACAACTTCAACGATCCTTTTCAGGACTTCTTCGACCGCTTCTTCAATTCTCCCGATGATGGGCCGGATGCCGAGCGCAGCCTGGGCTCGGGCGTCATCGTGGACAAGAAGGGTTTCATTCTCACGAACGACCACGTGATCGACGATGCCACCAAGATTCAAGTCAGCCTCGACGGCGACGCCACTCACTACAACGCCCGCGTGATCGGCACGGACAAGGACACGGACCTCGCGGTCATCAAGATTGAAGCCAACCGTGACCTGCCCGTCGCCAAGCTCGGCAACTCGGATGGCGTGCAGGTGGGCGACTGGGTCCTCGCCTTTGGCAGCCCGTTCGGCCTGAATTCCACGGTCACCGCCGGCATCATCAGCGCAAAGGATCGCTCGAACGTCGGCCACCAGTTCCAGCGCTTCATCCAGACCGACGCAGCGATCAACCCCGGCAATTCCGGCGGCCCGCTCGTGAACCTGGCGGGCGAGGTGATCGGCATCAATACGGCGATTTACACCGGCAGCCGCGGCTTCGAGGGCGTCGGCTTCGCTCTGCCGTCGAACACCGCAATCACGGTTTACAACGAGCTCGTCACTTCCGGAAAGGTGATCCGCGGTTCGATCGGCGTTACCTTCCAGGAGGAAAACAGCGAGAATCCGATTCTGATGAAGGAGCTCGGCGCACCTTACGGCATCGTGGTCGAGGCAGTCGAGCCTGGCAGCCCGGCTGACAAAGCGGGTTTGCTGGCCGGCGATGTTATCACCGACGTCAACGGCCAGGCCGTGCACACCGGCGCCGATCTTGTGAACCCGATCGCGCAAACACCCATCGGCCAGTCCGTTCAGCTCCACTACGTCCGCGATAAGCAGGCGAAGGAAGTCACGCTGACGGTTGCGGATCGCTCAAAGATCTTTCCGCAGACGGCCGCGAACACGGAAGAGCAGCCGGATCAGGGCGAGCAAGCGGACCTCTTGGGCCTGCACGTCGAGGATCTGACGGCGGATCTCGCGCATAAGCTGGGCATGGGCAAACTGACCGGAGCGGTCGTCACGCAGGTTGAGCCCGCGAGCTTTGCCGAGGACATCGGTTTCGCGCGCGGCGACGTCATCACAGAAATCAACCACGTCCCGGTCAGCTCGCAGGCGGACTATCGTGCGCAGATGGAGAAGCTCAAGCCCGGTCAGGACGTGCTCTTCCGGATCGCGCGGCGTTCGGATAGCGACCGTGTTCTGACGCTCTTCCTGGCGGGGGCCGTGCCCTCCGCGCAATAACGGCAGGCAGGCCTCCACGGGGCGGCCTTGGCATCACCCGCTTCGGGCGTTGCCTTATAGGTCAGGCCTCGCGGCAACCCTGCTTGAGTCGCGAGCCCAAGTCGCGATAATGGAAAGATCGCTTGGAACCGAGGGGCAGCAAAGAGCCGGGCGTCCAACAAGAGTGAAGGCACAGATCAAATCGCTGGCTATTGCCGCGTCTCTCGCGTTCGCATGCGTGTCCGCGCCTGCCATCTCGTCTGCGGCACCGTCTCCGGCGGGCGCGGGGCAGGCAACTTCATCATCTTCCGCGTCGTCTTCCACATCGTCGGCATCGACGCACGCCAGCCACAAGAAAAGCAGGAAGCGCCACTCAAAGGGCGCGCCCATACAGAAGGCGCCCACGGCAGATCGCATCTCCGAAATCCAGACCGCGCTCGCGCGCGGCGGCTACTATCAAGGCGACCCGAACGGCAAATGGGACTCCAACACCGTCGCAGCGATGCAGAAATTCCAATCCGCCAACGGCATCGAGCCGACGGGCAAGCTCGACGCCCCAACGCTTCAAAAGCTCGGTCTCGGCTCTCCTATCGCCGGCGTCTCAGCTCCGAGGCCGGTGACGCCGAGCTGCTGCTCGATGGCGCAGCCAAATTCGCCGCCATCAGGTGACAAGCCCGCGATGACGTGTTGTTCGGCTTCTCCGTCGCCCCAGCCGCAGTCGGCGGCGCCAAGCGGCTCGGCCACAAGCACTTCTAACAGCGCCGTTTCCGTTTCCGATCCGAAATCCTCCCAGCGCTAGCTTTTGCCTTCGTAGCGGCCGCCTTCAGGCGGGCGTTGTTGGCTCATGTCTTTTGATTGGAACCATGTCGGCGATGCCCCCTATCGGTCCGTCGAGACCCTAAACCCACCAGGCTAGAGGGCTGGTACAATGCCAGCAAAAGTGCCAGCTATTGGCTATATCTGGCGAGCAAAAACACGGACGCGCGGACCGACGGCGCCGCCGCGGCCTTGGGAGGACTGGCACGCGCAAGGAAGGCATCGCTCGCGCGATCTGTTGCACCTGGGCAGGAATCGGTCTGCTAGCCGCGCTGTCCTGCGGCCGCGCGGCGTGCGCGCAAGAGCCAGCGCCCCCTCAGCAACAACAGCCGCCCAATGCGCCTGCACCCGCGCAGGAGCAAACCCAGCAAAGCACTACTCCCCCTTGCGTTCAGCCGCCGCCGCTCGTGAGCTGGCAGGATTATCAAGGACCGTTCGCGAAGGTCGTAGGCGTGTTCGGGCGGAGATTGGAACGCAAGGCGGTGCATCCGCCGCACTACAAGCCCGGTGCGAAGCTTTGCACTCTAGAAGTGAAAGACAAATTCATTCTGTTTCTCAGCGATACGATCGACCCGGTCACGTTTCTAAGCGCAGGATTCAATTCGGGGATCAGCCAGGCGGAAAACGACGATCGTTCCTACGGGCAGGGCGCTGCGGGCTACGGCAAGCGAGTCGGATTCAATCTCATCGATCAGGCCCAGGGCGACTTTTTCAAGGACTTTGCGTACCCGGTGATGTTTTCGGAGGACCCGCGTTACTACCGCATGATTCACGGCCCGTTCGGGAGGCGGTTTCTGCATGCGGTGGAGCACGCAGTCGTCGCGCATCGGGAAGACGGCACCACGATGCCGAACTACTCCGAATGGCTGGGGACGACCAGCGCGATCGCGCTGAGCAACGTATACCACCCGGATAACCGCCGCGGCTTCGCTCCGTCTGCAGAGCGCCTGGGTTCCGCCGTCGGCCAGGACATTGGCTTCGACGTGCTCCGCGAGTTTTGGCCGGAGATCGCGCGCAAATTCAAGCTTCCGTTCCGCGATCAAAACGAGCCGCGGCCGGTCGCGCCCGGGGCCAACTAAAAAAACAAAGGGCCGGCACCCACCCGCGCCGGCCCTTTCTGATCCTCGGAACCGCTGATACTACTGCTTCTCGATCACGTTGATCTTGGCAGGGCTGTCGTTGCTTTGACCCTGATCGAAGAAGAAGAAGCTGGTCCCGTTGGTATAGCCGATGGTGCCGCTGCCTACGTTACCCGCTCCGTCTGAATTGGTGATTGTCAGCGTGGTGCCGCTAAGAGCGTTCGTGGAGAGGCCGCTGCTGCCGCTTTCGTCCTGAGTTCCGGTGATGGCTCCCGAAGACGCGATGGTCAAGACCCCGACGCTGTTATTGACCGTGTTGTCGCCAGGATTCTCCGTTCCGAAGAAGTAGTTCCCGGCCAATCCGGCGGTCGTGAACGATCCGCTCGACGCCTCCGCGAGACCGAATAGCCCGGAAGAGTCAGTTCCCACGATGAACGCGGAGATTGGCTCGGTTGTGGAGCTGGGTGCAGTTACGTAGATGATGGGCGGATGGCCTCCGCCACCGGTGCTCGTTGTGCGTCCGGTTGCGGTAGCGACCGAATAGGTCCCGCCGCTTTGATCCTGCGACGACGCCGGACTGCCTGACTCGTAGTTGTAGATCGTTCCAGCGGTAATGTTTCCGCCCGATAGGGTTAGGAGGCCGAGGGCGACGCTCGCAGTTCCGCTGTCGTTCCCGGTTCCGTGGATGATGTAGTTGCCGTTCAGTGACGAATTACTGAAAGTTCCGGCGGCGTGGGTAACCATGATTCTGCCGGAGACAAGCGGAGTCGTGGACGACACCGTATCGGTCGAAATGTAGAAATACTCATCCGAGTCGACCTGATATGCCGCGTAGTGGTAGGTGAACGTGTTGGCGCCGATCTGGAAATTAGTAGTCACGACTGACCGGCCCGCCGTGGTATCGGGCGTGCCGATGGACCCGTTGTTCCCGGTCACACCGAGGAGTGGGCCGGCAAGACCTCCATCGTTTGTGCCTGCGTCGTCGAAGTCGCCGGTGAGATTCGATATGGTTCCGTTGGAACTGACCGTGACGAAGCCGCCCGCAGCCACCGGGCCCCCGCTCGCATCCCAGCCGCTGGCTCCATACGTGTAGCTCTGGGCGTGGACGGCGAAGGGCGTCGTTTGAAGCAGCATGACGCCGGAGCCTCGCTGGCCGGTGCCCGTCCCATCGTCGAACTGGATGATCCGGCCCTTGGTATAGATGCCGCTGCCGTTCTTCTTGCCCAGCGAGAAGCGGAATGTGGCCGCGTTGCTTTGGCCCGGAGAGCCGGTTTGTGTGAGCACGACGCAGCCGAGGTCCCCGGCGCCCGTGGGATCCTCGCCGACGGTGTAGAGGGTGGTTGCGTCGCTGCTGGTCGAGTTGATCGTGAAGTTCTGCGGTGCCTTGCCTGGTTGGTTGGTGTCCACTTCGCCGCCCACGCCCGAGCCAAGATTTGTGATGTTTCCCGATCCGTCGGCGGCAAAGCTGACCACAACTGCTGAGGGGGTTCCCGTCCCGCTGCCCTTCCATCCCTGGCCAAGGAAAACGTACTGACCCTTCAGCATGGATTCATGGCCGGTTGGCGCGCCTGTGCAAGTCTCGGTGGACGACGCGCTGTTGACGGTGAGCGAATAGGTCATCTGCGTCGTCATCGGGGTGCCTTCGGAGTCCTTTACGTCCACGATGATGTTATTGGTCGTGCCCGTCGCCGTTGGCGTGCCCGTGATCGTTGCAGACGGGCTGCCCGGGTTGAACTGGAGGCCGTTCGGGAGAGCAGCCGAACTTGCATCTAGAGTGAACGTGTACGGCGGAAGTCCTCCGCTTCCGGTAATGGTCGCAGTGTAGGTGTTGTTTATTGTGCCGTTCGGCAGCGAGTTCGTGGTAATGATAAGCGCCGCGTAGTTGATCGTCACGACGGCGGTAGCCTGAGGGTTCGGGGCGTCGTGCGCGGTCGCGACGATCGTCACCGTCCCGCCGGTCGGCGGCGTCGCGGGTGCGTCGAAGATTGTCGCGGTTCCGCTGGCCGTGTGATTCGCGGTGAATGAGCCGCACGGCGAACTGCCGCAGGTGACTGTCCAATCGACGCCGCCGTTGCCTGCGTCATTCGATACCGTCGCCGTAACACTGAAAGATCCGCCCTCGACGACACTCGACGGTACCGTGGACGTGAACGCGATGCTCTCCGTGCTGACGACGATCGAGAAGTTGTTCACGGTCGTCTGCTGCCCGAGGCCGTCCGTCAGGGTCACGCTGAAATTCAGCGTCGTCGCCGATGTCGGCGTGCCCGAAATGACTCCGGTACTGGCGTTGATCGAGAGCCCGTCGCTCAGCGCGGGAGTTGTGCTCCACGTGAGCGTTCCGTATCCCGATCCCACCAAGGTGAAGCCGTAGAGGACATTCACCGTTGCGGACGGCACCTGCGCCGGCGTCGTCGTGATTACAGGCGGCGCGGGGTTGTTGACCGTAATGGTAAAGGGCGTCGCGGCCGAAGACTGACCATAGGTATCGCTCACGGTCAGAGTGATTGGAACCGTTTGATGCGTCGTAGGCGTTCCGGAAACAACTCCGGTCGCTGCGTTAAGCGATAGCCCGTCAGCTGGAAGACCGGTAGCGCTCCACGTCAGGGTTCCTGTGCCGGTGGCCTGGAACGTGAAGGAGTACGCGGTGCCGACGGTGCCCGCCGCCGCCGTCACCTGTGCCTGCGTCGTTGTTATGGTTGGCGCCGGGGGATTGTTGACAGTAATTGTAAAAGGTATCGCTCCCGAAGACTGCCCAAAGGAGTCGCTCAATGTGAGGGTGATGCCGATCGACGCATGCGATGTCGGCGTGCCCGAAACAGTGCCGTTCGACGCGTTCAGAGAGAGGCCATCGGCAGGCAACCCCGTTGCGCTCCATGTCAACGTTCCGCTGCCGGTGCCGTGGAATTGGAAGCTGTAAGCCGTGCCCGCCGTGCCAGGTGCTGCGGTGACCTGCGCTTGCGTCGTCGTGATCGCGGGCGGTGCGGGCAGCGTAATCACGATGCTGTAGTTGTTGGTGGCCGTCTGCGTCGGATTCGACGAGTCCACAACCTTGACGGAGAACGTGCAGGGGTTGCACGCGGGCCCTGACGGCGTCCCCGAAACAATCAGCATGTTGTTGGACGAAGATTGCGTCAAGCCGGCAGGAAGCGAGCCGTTGATGATGCTGAACGTGAAGGGCGCGTGGCCTCCTGAAACCGTGAAAGTCTGCTGCGCGTACGCCGTTCCAGCAACGCCGGCCGGCAGAGCGCCGGACGCCGGGGCGATCGTGGGCGCCGGGTAGTTGTTGATCAGAATCGTGAACTGCGCGCTGACCACAATCTTGGGATTGCCTGAATCTGTCACCTGCACTGTAAACGTGGATGATCCTGCTGGGCCCGTGGGTGTACCCGTGATCGCGCCCGTGCTGCTGTTCATGCTCAGCCCTGCGGGCAGGGGATTCGGGTTCGCCTGGACGACCCAGGCAAGCGTTCCGGCTCCGCCCGTCACGGTGGGCGATTGGTTATAGGCCGTTCCTTCCGTCCCAGCCGCCAGGTTCCCTCCCGCGCCGAGCGAAGGCGGCGGCGTAATCGTGAAAGTGAAGGTCTGCGTGACTGTGCTGTTGGAAGAATTGGATGAAGTTAAGGTAGCCGTGATTGTGACCGACGTCGCGGAAGTCACACTCGCTGGAGCCGTGTATGTCACGGACGTCGCGCTGGCTCCGCTCAACGTGCCGGGGCCGGACGTAATTGTCCAGGTGACTCCCTGACCGTTGCTGCCGTTTGAGACCGTCGCCGTGAGCGTCAGCGTCTGGCCCTGATCGATCGCCTGAATGCCACCCGAAGAGATCAGAATCTTAATGGCGCCGCCGCCTCCGCAGCCGCCAAGAACGGCCACTAGAGCACACATCAGGCAAATCGAAACCCAGCAAGCCAAACGCTTCATGACGTTTCCCCGGGGCGCTGTTCCAGAAGCCTGGTCAACAGTAGGAGAGGATTCGGGCATGGGCTGTGGCGAAACCCAAATCTCTGGCGCGCGCATTAGATTTTTTAATGATGATCCTTGGCTGATTTTACGGGCGAAGACTTAAGGTCAATCGTGCAAATGTATCGTCAGTGCCGAAACGGGAACTTTACCAGTACGAAACAACTCCCAAGTCTCTGGACCTTGCGGCGCTCGAAAACTTTCGAAGCTTTCCCCAGATGAGGCTGAGTTTTACGCGAACTACCCCCTTCCCAGCCGGGTTCCTTGGTGCTAGCGTGATTCAGGAGCCTTGGCGACTGGCAAGGACGGCTTGGGAGATGAAGCTGTGAGGTCGAAGAACGGCGCATTGGGAAGATCGGCGACGGTGTACGACCGGCATGTCTGCTCGCGTTGTGTGACGCGCTTGGCCAATTCTACTCGACACTGCGTGCCGAGTGGAATTCGATCTAACTCACTGAAAACACAGCACGGAGGTACCTTCGACCCGACACTAAGATCGGGGGTCAGGATGACCGGTTTCGAGGCTCGAATCCGGGAATCTTACAGGAGCGGCGACCATGGCGACCGCGTTTGCGCCTAAAGTCCTCAAGAACTTCATCAACGGCGAGTGGGTCGAAGCTCGCGGCGGCAAGGCCATCGAGGACCGCAATCCGGCAAACAGGGATGATCTCGTCGGAATGTTGCCTGCATCGACAAACGAAGACGTCGCGCTGGCAGTGGAAGCTGCGAAATCCGCCTACAACAAGTGGCGCCTGACGCCCGCTCCCAAGCGCGCGGAGATTCTGTTCCGCGCCGCTGAAATCCTCGTCGCGCGCAAGGAAGACTACGCCCGCGACATGACGCGCGAGATGGGCAAAATCCTCCCCGAGACGCGCGGCGACGTGCAGGAAGCCATCGATATGACGTACCTGATGGGGGGTGAAGGCCGTCGGCAATTCGGTCATACGACGCCTTCCGAGTTGCCGAACAAATTCGCCATGACGGTGCGCGCTCCCGTCGGCGTTGCCGGTCTGATCACACCGTGGAATTTCCCGATGGCGATTCCGTCGTGGAAAGCGATGCCGGCGTTGATTTGCGGCAATACCATCGTGCTGAAGCCTGCGGAAGACACTCCTCTTTCGACTTACAACCTCACCCAGGTCCTCGTGGAGGCGGGTTTGCCACCGGGGGTCTTGAACGTCGTGTTCGGCGAGGGTCCGGACGCGGGCGCGCCGATCGTCAACCATCCGGAAGTCAATCTGGTCAGTTTCACCGGCTCGACCGAAGTGGGCCGCATCGTGAGCCAGCTCTGCGCGCCGACGTTCAAGAGGTGCCACCTCGAAATGGGCGGCAAGAACATCATCGTCGTAACGGACGACGCGAACCTCGACCTTGCGGTGGACGGAGCGGTCTGGGGCGGCTTCGGGACGACGGGCCAGCGCTGCACGGCCGCGAGCCGCGTCGCCGTGCAAAAGGGCGTCTATCGCGAATTCGTTGAGAGGTTCGTGTCGCGCGCGAAATCGCTGAAAGTCGGCGATGGCCTCGACCCGGCCACGCAGATGGGTCCGTGCATCAACGAGCAGCAACTTAATACGGTGATGAAATACGTCGAGATCGGCAAGAACGAGGGCGCAAAGCTCGCGACCGGGGGGCATCGTCTCGAAAGCGGAGCCCACGCACGGGGCTGGTTCCACGAGCCGACGGTGTTTGTCGATTGCGACGCTACGATGCGCGTTTGCCAGGAGGAGATTTTCGGCCCGGTGGTTTGCGTGATCCCGTTCGATTCGTTCGACGACGCGCTGGCCATCGCGAACGGCGTCAGCTACGGCCTTTCCGCAGCGATCTACACGCGCAACGTGAACCTTGCTTTCCGCGCACAGCGCGATCTCGAGACCGGGATCGTCTACGTCAATGCGCCCACGATCGGCGCTGAGACGCATCTCCCGTTCGGAGGCACGAAGAACACCGGCAACGGCCATCGCGAAGCGGGACTTGCCGCGCTCGATTTCTATTCCGAATGGAAGACGGTTTACGTCGACTATTCCGACCGGCTCCAGCGGGCCCAAATCGACAACTCCTGAAACGAGGATTCCTTTGATGATGAGACGATCTGACTTCGTGCTGTTGCTCGGGCTGATCTTGGTATTTCCTTTGGCGCTTGCCGCGCAGTCGTCTGATTCGCGCCGCGGCGCGAATTCCGCGGCGGCTTCCGCGATCGCCACGGCGGCCGGATGCTCCAGTTTCGAGGCGGCGGGCGGAGGCGGTTCCGCCGAGGGCGCGCCAGCGAAGTCCGATCACGGTTTCGACCTCTCGAATCTTGACCGCTCGGTCTCGCCCTGCGACAACTTTTATAAATTCGCCGACGGCGGGTGGATGAAGAACAATCCGATCCCGCCCGCCCGCTCCACGTGGGCGACTTACAGCAAGCTCACGGATCAGAACGAAGAAGCGCTGCACGGGATTCTCGAAGAAGCCGCGAAGGATAGATCCGCCGCGCCCGGCTCGAACCGGCAGAAGATCGGCGATTTCTACGCAAGCTGCATGGATGAAAGCGCGATCGAAGCCGCCGGGCTGAAGCCCCTCGAACCCACGTTCCAAGAGATCGCGCAGATCCGGGACATATCGGGCCTGCAGGCTGAGATCGCGCAGCTACAACGCCAGGGTGTGGACGCCGTTTTCGGATTCGGGTCAGAACAGGATTTCAAGGACAGCACGCAGGTGATCGCCGCTGCCGGACAGGGCGGCCTTGGCCTGCCGGACCGCCAGTACTATCTCGATGACGACGATCATTCGAAGCAGCTTCGCGCGGGTTACATTCAGCACGTCACGAACATGTTCAAGCTCATGGGCGATGACGATGCGACGGCCGCCAACGAAGCCAAGGTCGTGCTCGATATCGAGACAACGCTCGCCAAGGCTTCGACGAAGCGCGAGGATCTGCGCGATCCGGAGAAGAATTATCACAAGCTGACGCTCATTCAGCTCGGCGAGCTTACGCCGCACCTTGCCTGGACGGAATATTTCAAGGAAGTGGGCGCGCCCGACGTTTCGGCGGCCGATATCGGCCAGACCGATTTCTTCAAGGCCGTGGATGCCGCGCTCGTTTCCGTGCCGCTGGACCAGTGGAAAGTCTATCTCCGCTGGCACGTGATTCACGACGCCGCGCCGGCTCTGCCCAAGAAGTTCGTCGACGAGAATTTCGACTTCTACGACCGACAGCTCACCGGCGCAAAACAGCTTCTTCCTCGCTGGCAGCGCTGCGTTCAGGCGACCGACAACGAATTAGGCGAAGCGCTTGGCCAGTTCTACGTTCAGCGCTACTTTCCCCCGGAAGCGAAGGCGCGGGCGCTCGCCTTGGTACACAATCTCGTCGATACGCTGCGCGAAGATCTCTCGACGCTCGACTGGATGAGCGCGGCCACACGCCAGCAAGCCCTGCACAAACTCGACGCCATGACGCTCAAGATCGGCTATCCGGATAAGTGGCGCGACTACTCGGCGTTCCACGTCGAACGCGTTGCCTACGTCGAGAATGTCATGCGCGGCGACACATTCGAGTTCGCGCGCGATCTTGCGAAGATCGGCAAGCCGGTCGATCGCACGGAATGGGGAATGACGCCGCCGACGGTCAACGCGTACTACAGCCCCCTGCATAACGAGATTGTTTTCCCCGCCGGCATCCTCCAGCCGCCGTATTTCGATGCCAAGGCCGACGACGCCATCAATTACGGCAGCATCGGTTCAATTATGGGCCACGAGATGACGCACGGGTTCGACGACCAGGGAGCCCAATTCGACGCCGACGGCAATTTGAAAAACTGGTGGACGCCAGACGACCTCAAGAATTTCCACGAGCGCGGCGAATGCATCGTCAAGGAATTCGATGCCTTCGAAGTTGAGCCGGGCCTGCACGAAAACGGGAAGCTCGAGGAAGGAGAGGCCATCGCGGACCTGGGTGGCCTGGTGATCGCGCACGCCGCGTTTGAAAAGACGCTGGCCGGAAAGCCCGCCCCGCCGCCCATAGACGGCTTCACGGCCGAACAGCGCTTCTTCCTCGGCTACTCGCAGAACTGGGCGGTGAACTACCGTCCGGAAGTCGAGCGCTTGCGCGCGAAAACCGATCCGCATCCGCTGAACTTCTTTCGAGTGAACGGCACGGTCCCGAATGTTCCTGCGTTCGCGGAGGCATGGGGCTGCACTGACAAATCGGCCATGGTTCGCCCGGCGGCTCAGCGCTGCCGGATCTGGTAGCCGCGACGAACCTCTTCGTGGTCCGTCGGGGAAATTGAGGGCTACTTTTTCTTCGCAGCCAGGATTCGCTCGATTTGTGCGAGGTGGTTGATGTCATGCCCCGCGAACATGCGCACGATGTGCGCGACGCTCTCCTTGCCGCGCTCGGAATGCATCCCGTAGTGCTCCCACTGTTCGGGCGTGAGCGTTTTCAGCAGCGCCAGGTTCGCGGCGCGGAGCGCGCAAAACTGCTCGAATGACTTGCGGGGATCGCGCTTGTCGTAGTGCAAGGCGGTGACCCAGACGTCCTGATCGAATCCCTGAATCGGCGTCCCGGGCGCGCCAAGAATCGCGCGAATCCGGTAGCCGCCGACGAGTTCAGCATCCGCGATGTGCGCGACGATCTCGGCAATCGACCATTTTCCCTGCGCGGGGCGTTTTCGCAATTTCGACCCCGGAACGCCTTTCAGCAAGCGCTCGAGTTTCCTGGGCGTGGCGGCCTGTACTTTCAGCGGCTGCTGGTTTCCGACGTTCCCCAGCATGCGTTGGGTGTACTGCTGCGGTGTTTCGGCCATGGTTTTGGGAACTCCCTTCTTATGGCTGACTGGTCCCGATTTTAGCCGGTCATCCCTTGCTTCGGTAAGTAAGACAAGTCCGGCCGCGCCCCGCGACAGAGACATATTGGGCTGGTCTTTCGCTAGTACGGGCGGCAGGGCGCGCGCTGACGGAAATCGTGTTTGAAATTCTGGAAACTCCGCCCGCCAAAGCCTCGGCGCTCCCGCGGCCGCGGCATACAATTTATTGAGTATTATCGAGCACGGGGCCCGCCGCGGCCTGCTCGGGAAGGAATCGGCCGCGAGCCTCGATGCAGGCCACTCTCAGAGGCGAACATCATGGCGAAATCCGTGGACGTCCACCCGGAGAAGCCGCGCGCCAATGCGTCCGCGAAGACTTCCTACAAGCCTCCGGTCAAGCCGGAGGAGCGCGAGCTCGCCCGCAAGCGAAGCGAACAGGACGCGCTCGAGGCCGATCTAGCCGACCGCGAACTGCGCGCCGCGAATTTGCGGGCGGAGCTCGGGGCATTCGAGAGGCGCTACCTGCACTTTGTCGGCTCGCGCTACGCCGAGCTCGATGAATGGAAGGCGAGACTCGCCGAGCGAGCGGCACGCGAGCAGCCCGGCAACGAGCGGGCCCAGCAAGCGGCGCGCGACGCGCGCGCGATCGCCGGCGAGACGAAATCGGCCGTGGGCGACGAGGCGGCGCAGGAGCCTCGCGCGTTCAAGGCGTCGCCGGAGATGAAGCGCCTGTACCGCGAAGTCGCCAAGCGAATTCATCCCGATCTGACCTCGAATCGCGAAGACCGCGCGAAGCGCCAAGAGTTGATGGCGGAAGCAAACCAGGCGTACGAGCGCGGCGACGAAGCCCGGCTCGCCAAAATCCTGACGGCGTACGAATGCAGTCCGGACAACGTCGAAGGCGAAGGGCCCGGCCCGGAACTCGTTCGCGTGATCCGGCGAGTAAGCCAGGCGCGGGGCCGGCTGGCCGAGATCGAAGCGGAGATGCAGGAGCTGGTGCGCTCCGAACTCTACCAGTTGAAGTCGCGGGTCGAAGAAGCGGAAAAGGGCGGCCGCGACGTGCTCGGGGAGATGATTCAAAAAGTCGAAGAACAGATCGCGCTCGCAAAGGAGCGGCTCGAAACGCCCGCCTCGGCGCCTCGCTCCTGATGGAAACGCGCGAAAAACCCGCACCGCAACAGATCATCCCGACGCCATCGCAGGCACTGGCGGTGCGGTCGGCGGCGATCGTGGCGCGCGGCCTGCGCGACCTGACGCGCGACTCCAACTGGCTCATCAAGAAGGTGTTCACCGCGCGTTCCTCGCGGCTCGCGATTTCACCGGCCGGGCAGGTGTGCGCCGTTTCGCCACTGGTGCGTCAGGGCACGGAGCGCGTCTGGCTCTACGACATCGAGCTGAGCGTACCGAATTCGACGCTGGCTGTTCCCGAGGAACCGGCGGTGTGCCCGGCGGGCCTGCCGGCTGCGTTTGCTTACTCGCCCACGGCGCGGCATCTCGTGGCGGCGTGGGGCGCCTGGCCGCGGGAACTGCACGTGTTCGATCTTCACGGGAAGGTGTTTCTGGGCTCGTTCGGGCAATTCTCGAACGTCCCGGAGGCTGTGGCGTGGTCGGACAGCGCGAAATACCTGGCCGCTGCCACGGGCGGGGGAAGAGACGCAGGGTTGCAACTGTGGAAGGCGCTTCCCGAGTCGCCTTTTGGGATGCCTTTCGGAGATCCGGCGAGCGAGATGGGAGCGCCGCAGAGGGAAGAAGCTCCGGGGCCGCAGGCAGCCGAGGCTGAATCGACCGACGAAGGCACGTTTGCCGGATTTGGCCGCTGCGTCTTCAGCCCCGACGACGAAGCGCTCGCGACTGTCGCTCGGATGGAGGGCGAGTGGGCGGACGATTCGATCGTGCTGCTGGACGTGCCGGCGCTGCACCGGCAGAATTCATTTCAGGCCCAGGGGCACATCACGGACCTCGGGTGGACGTTCGACAGTCGCCAGCTGATCTTCTGCTCGTCGGGGCAGTCGTACCGCCTTTCGACCGAAACCATGCACCCGGAGGCGCTGCCGTTCGGCGCCGAGTTGTGCGCGTGCCACCCGCACTTTCCGCTCTGCTTGTGCTTCAGCTCGTGGCTCAAGAATTCCGCGAAAGGCCGGCTATTCCTGGTCGATTTGGAAAGCCTGGCGGTCTTCGACGAGTATGCCGCCGAGGGCGTCGTCGATCTGCGCTGGAGCCTGGATGGCTCGAAAGCCTACGCGGTCACCGCCGACGGCCTCGCCTACATCTACGAGCCCCCGCTGTTGTAACAACACTACTGCCAGCGCTTCGCGTCGAAGCTGAATGCGACCAGGCCGTCTCGATAGTCGATCTTCAGGTCGAGCATCCGCAGCACGGTAAATCCGAGAATGCCGGAAATTTCGGTTCCGGCCGAGTCGCTCATCGACTTCGTGTCGAACGCGATGATATCCAGATTCTTCTGTCGCAGGTTGCCGAACGTGAGGGTCAGTTCGTTCCCCCGATAGACGTTCTTGACGCTGCCGTTCAATCCGTTGACTCGCAAGTCCGGATCGCCGGAAACCTTTGTGACCTCGCGCGCCGCGTCCGGCGAGATTGTGTTCATCAGGCTGCCCGTATCGATGAGGAAAAGCTTCGGGACGGAATCGTTCAACTTCGTGGGAATGAGCAGCATATGGCCGAACCGGAACACTCCGGAGTAGGACTGCATTTCCGGGGCGATGTAACGGTCATGGAAGCGCAGAACCGGATTTGAGTCGCTTGCTTCCAAGGCCGCTTCGGGTGCGGGCTCGTCCGGCCGTGGAGGCAGTTCACTCAGCCTGAACTTCGAGTTTGGCAGGTCGATGTCGACCAGAAAATGCGAGAAGACGTCCCCGCCGATCAACCCGTCCTCGCCCACCACCGAATTTCTGTCCATAACTTGCACATTGCAATCGCGAAACTCGAGATCGCCGATTTGAATCGAGTCGGCATAGCCCACATAGCCACCGGCAGGGCCGCGATCGCCAATCCCGCGGATATCCGTTGCAACGATCTGCTTGATGCCGGCTTTCTCGGCGATCTTGCGATCGATGAGAATGCCGCCCGCGCCGGTGTCGAGCATCAGATGGGAGGAAACGCCGTTCAGCCTGACGTCGAGCCCAAAGCCTCGAAGATGGTTCGGATCGATGAGCAGGTATCTCAGATCGGTTTGGGTCGAGCTCACTTTGGAAGCCATGCGGCATTGATGAGCGGGCACGGTGGGCAGTTGTTGCAAGAGAAGCAATTTACGTTCCAGGGCGGTGCGGCTTTCAGCATCGTCGTCCGTATCCTCAGCGAGGTAGTCGTGCAAGGCTTTGACGCGATCGCCGAGCGGCAGCGTCCTCAGCCAATACCGACGGATGTCGGGATCGGAAGGGTCAAGACCGTCAGCCCGGTCAATCATTTCCTTTCCCCGGCGGTAGAGCGAAGCGGCGTTGGAGACTCGGGCCAGGCCCAGGTATGCGCGGGCATTGTTTGCGCCACTATTGATGACCTTCACGAAGATGGCTTCCGCGTCCGGGATTCTGCCCTGGCGGTAGTAGACCTCGCCAAGAGCCACCTGCGCATCGGGCGAATTGGGGGCCAACTCGACGGCTTTCGTTGCGGCGGCAAACGCATCGGCAGGCCGCTTCTGCTTCAAATCAACGCGCGCGAGCCCCACGTACGCCAGCGCGGCCTGCGGACCGGCGGACAGCGCTGCGTACTCCTGCGAGGCCGTGTCGAATTTTCCCGTGCGGTACATGCGCTGCGCGTCAGCAAGAGAGGGCGCCGCACTCGGAGCGGCGCCTGGAGCGTTCGAAGGAGCCGCATCCTGAGCCGACGCGGCCGAGGCAACCGCAATGCGGGTCAAGAACAGAAGAAGCAAAACGCCGTGGGCGGGGCGCATAGGCGAGACTCTGCCAAGCCATGTGCGAGGAGTCAAGACCGGGCGTCGTTAATGGCGGCTAAGGGCAATGAAGGCGTCAGGCGAAATTTACGCCGATCATTTTTTCGGTCCATCGCCAGATTTCACCGGCTACTTTCGGATCACGCGACAGGGGGTTGGATTCGGCGGGCTTTGACTTGACGAAGTATTGTCCGGAGACCGTTGCCACGTCGGGGGAAGTCGCGAGGTAGAGAGACACTTCGGCGCCCTGTTTCGAATTCAGCATAAAGGGTTTTACCACCGCGACGATCAGTTTGAGGGCGAGCGGCGGATCGGCGCCCCAAATGTTCGTCGCGACCACGCCCGGGTGCAGGCAATTGGCGGTCACACCGGTTCCTTCCAGTCTTCGCGCCAATTCGAATGTAAATGCATTCATCAGCAGTTTCGATTGTCCGTAGGCGGCGAACCCACTGTATTTCCGCCTTTCAAACTGAAGATCGTTCATGTCAAGACGAGCGCGGCGCTGAGCCTCGGACGAAACGTTGATGATCCGCGATGGCGCGCTGGCCTTCAAAAGATCGAGCAGAAGAAGCGTCAGCAGGGCCGCTCCCAAGTGGTTGGTGGCGAGCACCAATTCGATGCCGTCCGCGGACAGCCCGCGCGCGGGCACACCCCCGCCTGCGTTGTTGATCAGCACGTCGAGGCGAGGGCATGTCCGCCGGATTTGCTCCGCGAGTGCTCGCACGGATGCTTGCGACGACATCTCCGCGATCAGCAGCTCAAGGTCGGGCGATCCGGACTCGCGCCGGATCTCTTCCAGCGCCGCTTGTCCCTTCTCGGGATTTCGGCAGACCAGGACGACGCGCGCGCCCATGCGCGCGAGGCCGAGCGCCGTTTCCTTTCCGATGCCGCTGTTCGCGCCGGTGACGACGCAGGTTTTTCCGGTCATGGTTTGCAGTTGCGCCATATTGTTGCCCTTCGCACGCGCCACAATACATTACGCACCGAATGCGCTCAAGTAACACGGCCTAACAGCGAGGACTAGACCAGAGGCAGATTGGCTTCGGCTTCGAGCGTTGAGTCGGCGCGGTCGCCGGCGAGAAAGCGGGCGTGACCGGCGGCGGCGATCATCGCGGCGTTGTCGGTGGAAAGCGCGCGACTGGGGACGTAGACGTCGATCCCGCGTCGCGCGGCTGCGGCCTCGAATGACCGGCGGAGTTCGCTGTTTGCGGCCACGCCGCCGGAAACGAGCACGGTGCGCGCGTCGCGTTGCTCGGTGGCAGCGAGCGTGCGCGAGACGAGGCTGGCGACCACCGCGCGCTGGAAGCTCGCAATCAGGTCGAGCGTGGACGGCGTGCAGAGCGCGCGCAGTGCGTCCGCGCCGCGGTCGCCGCGGGCGAGTGCTTGCTGCCGGGCTTCGATCTCAGGCTGAAGCTGCGGGTTGCGGCGCAGGTGATACAGCACGGCCGTCTTGATCCCGCTGAAGCTGAAATCGTGAGGGTTGCCGCTCATTTTCGGCTCGCCGAAGCGAATGGCGTGCGCATTGCCGTGGGGCGCGAGCTTGTCGATGATCGGGCCGCCGGGATAGCCGAGCGCGAGCATCCTCGCGACCTTGTCGTAGGCTTCGCCGGCGGCGTCGTCGCGAGTGCCGCCGATGCGCGCGTATGAGAATCTTCGCGAGCCGTTCTGCGATTCAGAAGTGACATGGTAGAGAATGGTATGGCCTCCGGAAACGATGAGGCAAACGGCAGGCAATTCGGGTTGGCAGCCGGCCGCGTGCGCTTCGAGGAGCACGGCATGGACGTGGCCTTCGAGGTGGTTCACGCCGACGAGCGGCTTCCCGAGAGCCATCGCCAGCACTTTGCCGTAAGTGAGGCCGACGAGGAGTGAACCGATCAGGCCCGGGCCTCGCGTGACGGCGATGGCATCGAGATCGCGCAATTCCACCCCCGCCTGGCCGGCCGCTTCGCGAACCACGGGCACGATCTGCCGCAGATGCTCGCGCGAGGCAAGCTCCGGAACCACGCCGCCGTACTTGCGGTGAATATCGATCTGCGAGGCGACGACGCTGGAAAGAATGCGGTGCCCTCCGGCGACAATCGCCGCCGCCGTCTCGTCACAGGACGATTCGATGCCGAGAATCAGATGTTCACGGATGCTCACACTCACGCCTCAATCTTGCCGATGCACCAAAAACCCTATGTTAGCATAGCGATCGAGGCGCGCTGCCCGGACAGAAGGCGAGCCAGCGAGCGACCGCGATCAAATGACGGGAAAAACAAAGAAAGTGCGCAAGGCAGTGCTGCCCGTGGCGGGACTTGGGACGCGGTTTCTCCCGGCAACGAAGGCCATGCCGAAGGAGATGCTGCCCGTCGTCGATAAACCGCTGATCCAGTATGCGGTCGAGGAGTGCATCGCCTCGGGCATCGAGCACGTGATTTTCGTCACCGGGCGGCGGAAGAGCGCGATCGAGGACCATTTCGATCTGGCGCCGGAGCTCGAGAGTTTCCTCGAGGAGCGCGGGAAGCCGGACCAGGCGAGGATGGTGCGCGAGATCAGCGGGGGACTGCACTTCAGCTACACGCGCCAGACCGAGGCGCTGGGGCTTGGTCATGCGGTGCTGTGCGCCGCGGAGTTGGTGGGCGATGAACCGTTCGCCGTGCTGCTCGGCGACGTGATCATGGATGGGCCGGTTCCCGCCACGCGATCGCTGATCGATATCTACGAGGCGACCGGAGCGGGTGCGATTCACGTCGAAAGAGTGCCGCGCGAGAGGGTTCATCTTTACGGGATCATCGACGCGGTGCCGGCGGGGGATTCGCGTTTCGGCGAGCGGCTCCTGCGCGTCAAGGACCTGGTTGAGAAGCCGAGCGCGGACAAGGCGCCGTCGAACCTCGGCGTGACCGGCCGCTACGTGCTGCCGCCCGAGATCTTCGAGTATCTGGCGACCACGAAGCCCGGCGCGGGCGGCGAGATTCAGCTTACCGACGGCCTCCGGCGGCTGGCCGCGGCGGGCAAGTTGATGGCGTACATCTACGAAGGCAAGACCTACGATGCGGGCGACAAGCTTGGGTTTCTCGAGGCGACGGTTGAATTCGGGCTGAGGAATCCAAAGCTCGGGAATGATTTTCGGGCGTACCTGCGAGGACTGAAGCTGTAGGCGCCCGGCGTTACTTCTTCCTTTTCGACGAGGCCTTGTTGGAGCTGTCTGAGGCTGCCGGCTTGGACTCGGCCGGCTTTGAGTCAGATTTCTCCGCGGTCTTCGCCGGGGCAGCCTCGCCGGAGCTTTCAGTGGGAGCCGCGCCGCTGCCTTTCCCCGCGTAGTCGGTTACATACCAGCCAGAGCCTTTGAATTGAATCGCGGGCGCCCCGAACTGGCGCTCGGCCTTGCCGCCGCACTTGGGACACTTCTTCTTCGTCGAAGCCGAATGGCTTTCGATCTTTTCAAAGAGGTGACCGCACTTGACGCACTTGTATTCGTACAGCGGCAAGCAAAACTCCTTTCACGGCGACTCAGATTAAGGCTGCAATTTCAGAATCAGGCTTACGCCACGCGCCGCAGGACCGGAATTTTCGCTTCGCGCAAGACGTGCTCAACCACTATCTCCCTCAGCCGAGAAGCGTCGTAGTCGAAGTGGAGGCGGTTGGTCTTTTCGTCGAAACGGAATTTCTGGAGCCCATAAGTGTTCGCGAACTGGCCGAGCGCGCGGAACTGCTCCGGCTTGAGCCGGCCCTGCAACTCGTAGGTCACCGTCATGAATGTCATGTGGAGAATTATAGCATCGGCGTGGCGCAGACACAGCGCCGGCGCGCGGAATGGTTACAGCTTCAGATGCCGCAGCCGGAGCGCATTGCCGATAACGGAGACCGAGCTGAAGCTCATCGCCGCCGCTGCAATCATCGGGCTAAGGAGCAGCCCGAAGGCAGGATAGAGAACGCCCGCCGCAACGGGCACGCCGACGGAGTTGTACACGAAGGCGAAGAACAGATTCTGCCGGATGTTCCGCATCGTCGCCCTGCTGAGAACGCGCGCCCGCACGATTCCGCGAAGATCGCCCTTTACCAGCGTGACACCGGCGCTTTCCATCGCGACGTTGGTGCCCGTACCCATTGCGATTCCGACCTGAGCTTGTGCGAGGGCGGGCGCATCATTGATGCCGTCGCCCGCCATGGCAACGAAGCGCCCCTCTCCTTGAAGCCGCTTTACGATGCCGGCCTTTTCTTCAGGCAAAACTTCCGCGATCACGTCGTCAAGTCCGAGTTTCTTGCCGACGGCCTGCGCGGTAGTGCGGCTGTCGCCGGTCAGCATCACGACGCGGATCCCGTCTTCGCGAAGCTGGCGGACCGCCTCCGGCGTGGTCTGCTTAATGGGATCGGCCACGCCAATCAGACCGGCCGCGCTCGCATCAACAACGAGGAACATGGCGGTCTGACCGTCCGCGCGCATCGCTTCCGCTTTCTCGGCAAGCTTGCCGGGATCGACTTTCAGGTCGTCGAGAAGCTTGCGATTGCCCAGGACTACTTCGCGACCATCGACGCGACCGCGGACGCCTCGGCCCGTCAGCGACTGAAACGACTCGGCGGAGGCGAGCGCGATTCCTCGCGCCTCGGCGCCTGCGACGATCGCGGCGGCCAACGGATGCTCGCTGCCTCGTTCGAGGCTCGCGGCGAAATGAAGGACTCGAGTTTCGTCGAAGCCCGGCCCGGGTTCGATTGAGACGAGCTTGGGCTTTCCTTCCGTGAGGGTTCCGGTCTTGTCCACGACCAGCGTATCCACCTTGCGCATCTGCTCGATGGCTTCGGCATTCTTGAAGAGCACGCCCATCGTGGCACCCTTGCCGGTCGCCACCATGATCGACATCGGCGTCGCGAGCCCGAGCGCACAGGGGCATGCGATGATGAGGACGGCGACGGCGTTGATCATGGCGTGAGCCATGCGGGGGTTCGGGCCCCAGATGGCCCAGACGGCGAACGTGAGGGCCGCAGCGCCCATGACGATCGGCACGAAGTAGCCCGCGACCACGTCCGCGAGCTTCTGGATCGGCGCGCGGCTACGCTGCGCTTCACTCACCATCCGCACAATCTGCGCCAGCAGCGTTTCGGCGCCGACCCGCTCGGCGCGCATCACGAGAGAGCCTGTACCGTTCACCGTCGCGCCGGTGACGCGCGCGCCCGGCTGTTTTTCGGCGGGGATCGGTTCGCCCGTGATCATGGATTCGTCAACGCTGCTCGATCCGTCGAGCACGATACCGTCAACCGGGATCTTTTCGCCGGGACGAACGCGCAAACGATCGCCGGGCTTGATGATGTCGAGCGGGACGTCGATTTCCGTTCCGTCGGCGCGAACGAGGCGCGCTGTCCTGGGAGCAAGGCCCAGGAGGGCCTTGATGGCCGCGCCGGTTTGACTTCTGGCCCTCAGCTCCAGAACCTGCCCGAGAAGGACCAGCGTCGTGATCGCGGCGGCGGCCTCGAAATAGACCGGGACCTCGCCACCTGGGCCACGAAAGGAGTCGGGGAACACGTCGGGGAAGAGAGCGGCGACAAGGCTATAGAGATAAGCAACTCCCACCCCGAGTCCGATCAGCGTGAACATGTTCAGGCTTCGGTTGACGATCGACCGCCATCCGCGAACAAAGAACGGCCAGCCGCCCCACAACACAACCGGCGTAGCGAGGGCCAACTCGAACCACTGCCGGTCCTTCGGCGAAGTCTGGCTCAGCAGCGATGAAAGAAACGGAACGAGTTCGCCCATGGCCGTGAGAAGGACGGGAATCGTCAGGACCACGCTGACCCAAAATCGACGGGTCATGTCGATCAGTTCGGGGTTCTCCTCTTCGGTCGACGCGACCGTTACGGGCTCCAGGGCCATTCCGCAAATCGGACATGCGCCCGGGTGGTCTTGGCGGATTTCGGGATGCATGGGGCAGGTGTAGAGGGCTGCTGCCGTTGCAGACGGCGGGGCGGGCTTCGCGCCTCCCAATTGGACCATCTGATTGTGGTCGGGCAGCTTTGCGTTCAGATACTTCTCGGGCTCGGCGCGGAACTTGTCGGCGCAACCTGCGCAGCAGAAGTAGTAGGTCTTCCCGGCATAGTCGGCCGTGGCCCTTGCTTGAGCCGGGTCCACCGTCATTCCGCAGACTGGGTCTCGTTCCACTATGTCCGTTTTGATCGGTTTGCACCCATCATATATCGCTTTGGATTCCAAGCTGAGCATTCCCGATTCGAGGGAACTTTACGAGCGAGGCGCCGCGATATGAAAGGGAGCGCGGCTAGCGCGCGATTCACTTTTCGTTCAAGACGGAATCGAGATAAGCCATCATTGTGGGGCTCGTCCAGTCCTGCGGACCGATGATTTTGCGATCGATGCGGCCTTTGCGGTCGATCACGTAGGTCTCGGGGTACATCGTTGTGCCGTAGGAGCGTGCGATCTGTTGCGATGAATCAAAGTAAGTTGGGAAGTCGACGTTATACGTCTTCAGGAAACTCTCGTACGCGGATTGGCTGTCGTTCACGCCCGCGTTGACGCCAAGAACCAGGCCGCCGAGGGGCGCGACCCGTCGCTGCAACTCAACCAGTGAAGGGGCTTCGTCAACGCAGGGCTGGCACCACGTAGCCCAGAAATTCAGAACGACGACTTTGCCGCGAAGATCGGAGAGGTTCGCGGGCTTTCCGTCCAGCGTAAGCTGAAAGTCCTTGGCGGAACGGCCGCGCAAGCTGGGCTCGCCCTGGCGGTATTCAGGACGAGCGAAAAGAACAATCAGCCCGGCAATAAAGGCGAGAACAAGGCCAGTTTTCAGTTTCCGTTTCAATCCCCCATCCAAGCGCCCTATAATGAATGCAAGACAACAGGGCCACCGTACCCAAACCGGCAGCGAGCAGTTTAGCAGCCCGCGCGGATAGGAATACAAAAAACCTTGATCTCCGCCATCATTCCCGCTCGGAACGAAGAGGTATCGATAGCCCGCGCGGTCGAGTCGGTGGCGGCGCAACCGGAGATCGGGGAAGTGATCGTCGTTAACGATCAGTCGACCGACCGCACCGGTGAGATTCTCGAGCAACTGGCGGCGCAGATTCCGAAGCTCCGGGTGCTTGCGGTGGGCGAACTGCCCAGGGGCTGGGCGGGTAAGAACCATGCGGTGTCAGTCGGCGCGGCGGCTGCGACGGGCGACTGGCTGCTCTTCACCGATGCCGATACGTTTCATCTGCCGGGCGCGGCACGCCGGGCCCTTGCGGATGCGGTGGACCATGACGCGGTCCTCGTTTCGTACTCCCCCGAGCAAGAGATGGAGACGTTGAGTGAGCGCGCGCTGATTCCGTTTGTTTATTGCAGGCTGGCGGCGAGATTTTCGTTTGCGCGGGTAAACGATCCCGGGCATCCAGACGCTGCGGCCAACGGGCAGTTTGTGCTGTTGCTCCGCGACGCCTACGAAGCGGTGGGAGGCCATGCAGCGGTTGCCGGGGAGATCGTGGAAGATGTGGCGATCGCCCGTCGCGTAAAGGGGCAAGGATACGGCATCTACTTCACGACGCCCATTGGAATCGTGCGGACGCGGATGTACCGGTCGTTCGAGGCGATGTGGCAGGGATGGACCAAGAATCTCTACCCGCTGATGGGCGGGACTCCGCGGTCGGTCCTGATCGAACTGGCGGATGTGTTTCCGTTTTTCGAAGTGCTGACGCTGGTTTTGCTAGGCGCTTTTGTCTTCAAGGAACGCTTCGGGGCGCCCTGGCTCCTGCTGTCGGTTGTGGTAGCGGCGGTCTGTGGGGCGCATCTGCGTTACGGCGTCACGCTGTATCGGAATCTTTTCCCGATTTCCTCCGTCCAATACTACGTGTTGGGAGTGTGCCTCTACACGGCGGCGCTCGGCGCGTCGTGGTGGAAGAACACGCGGGGAACAGTGGTCTGGAAGGGAAGGGCGTACCCGGCGAAGACGCCATGATTCGAGTCACGCGCAAAGTCGAGTTCTCCGCGGCGCATTACTACCATAATCCGGATTTTTCTCCGGAGGAGAACCGGCGCATCTTCGGCAAGTGCAACAACCCGCACGGACACGGCCACAACTATGTGCTCGAAGTGACGGTTGCGGGCGAGCCGGACCCCGCTACGGGAATGGTGCTCGACCTGAAGGAGCTGAAGGATATTCTGCAACGCGAAATCGTGGACCGGATGGACCACCGCCACCTGAATCACGAGGTTCCGGAACTGGCCGGAAAGATTCCCACGTGCGAGAACGTCGCGGCTCTGATCTGGAATCTGCTGGCGCCGAAGATCACGCAGGGAAGGCTCGATCGCGTGCGGCTATATGAGTCGCCGGATTTGTTCGCCGACTGCACGGCGGAACCAAACGGAACGGGAGTGCGCGCTTGAACGGCCCGCTCAACCTCTCGCTGACACGGCGGTACCGGTTTTCGGCGTCGCACCGGCTGCACAGCTCAAATTTCAGCGAGGCGGAAAACCAGCGGCTCTACGGCAAGTGCAGCAATCCGTATGGACACGGGCACAACTACGTGCTCGAAGTGACGGTCACCGGGCCGGTCGATCCCGAGACGGGGATGGTGGCGAATCTGGGCGAGCTCGATCCGTTTGTCGAGCGCGAAGTTGTCGAAGCGTTCGATCACAAGTACCTGAACAAAGAGATTCCTGAATTTGGCGGTTGCGTGCCGACCACCGAAAACGTCTGCCGCGAAATCTACCGGCGACTGAAAGCGTTTCCGGCGGCCCGGTTGGAACGCGTGCGGATCGAGGAAACCAGCAAGAACAGTTTTGAGTTTGCCGGATAGAATGCCGGGAGCGGTCGGAAGCGAGCGGAGCGCGCGATGGCGAAAACAACGACTAGTAAGACGGCGCTGAAAGAAGCGACCGAGATCGTAATTCCGGAAGTCACGGTACCGGGCGGCATCGCCGACCTCGTGCGGCAGATGATCGCGCAGCTCGGCGAGGACCCGAACCGTGAAGGATTGCGCCGCACGCCCGAGCGGTTTGAAAAGGCGCTCCGTTACCTGACGAGCGGATACCGGCAGGACCCGGACAAAATCTTGAACGGCGCGATGTTCAGCGTCACCTACGACGAGATGGTGGTTGTGAAGGACATCGAAGTCTACAGCCTGTGCGAACACCACTTGCTTCCGTTCTTCGGCAAGTGCCACGTGGCTTATATCCCGAACAAGAAGGTGGTCGGGCTGAGCAAAATCGCAAGGCTGGTGAACATGTACGCGCGGCGCTTGCAGATTCAGGAGCGGCTGACGAGCCAGATCGCGGAGACCATCGAGGAAAGGCTCAGCCCGCAAGGCGTGGGAGTGATCATCGAGGCGCGGCACCTGTGCATGGTGATGCGCGGCGTCGAGAAACAGAATTCGACGGCGATGACGAGCGCCATGCTGGGCGTCTTTCGCGAGAATAAGCAGACGCGCGACGAGTTTCTCTCGCTGATAAAGGGCGGGAAGTCGTAGGCCGCCCAAGAATCCCCGCGCCACCGTGAGATGGTCGAGACCCCACGCCTCCTGTTACGACGCTGGCGGGATGCCGACCGCGAGCCCTTCGCGCGGCTGAATTCCGACCCGCGCGTGATGGAATTCATGCCCTCCTGTTTGTCCCGTGAAGAAAGCGACCGCCTCGTGGACCGTATCGAGGCGCATTTCGACTCACGCGGGTTCGGCCCATTTGCCGCCGAACTGCGGCGGGAGCGCAGCTTCATCGGCTTCGTCGGGCTTTCCGTGCCGGACTTCGAGACCAGCTTTAGTGCATCGAGATCGGGTGGCGACTTGCTGCCGAACATTGGAATCAGGGGCTCGCCACAGAAGGCGCGCGGGCCGTGCTTGCATACGCCTTCGATGTGCTCCGGCTCGATGAAGTCGTATCGTTTACCGTGCCGGCAAATCTGGCGTCGCGGCGCGTGATGGAGAAGATCGGCATGAGCCGCTCGCCAGAAGACGATTTCGACCATCCGCGTTTGCCGGCAGGACACCCGTTGCGGCGGCATTTGCTTTACCGAATTCGCGCACGCGCCGCGACAGAATGAAACCGCTGGGTCAGGGGTTGGGAGGGCCGACAACGTAATCGTCGCCGACACGATCGAGGAGCAGCTCCCGGCGATGCTTCAGCAACTCGATCTGGCTCGAGACCTCGACGAATTCCTGCTTTTGTTCCTTGGATAGCTGAGTGCCGAGCTGGTTCAACTGATCCAGGCGCGCCTGGAGCTGGGGAATTTGCCGATCGATGAAAACGGGGTGGATGAGCAGGGCCTTGGCCTGACCGCTTCTGACCTGGAGGCGGTTATTCTCCTCCCAGATAGGCATAACGCCGACATCACCCAGCTCGAACCGGATTCCAGCGGGGCCGTAATCTTTCTTAACCACGGCGAACTTCGCGATGATCGAGTCGCGTGGCTCGCCGTTCTTATCGGGCATCAAACCTTGCACGTAGGAGGCAGACTGGTTCGAAAGAAAATTGCCCAGCGAATAGAAGATGACGGTCTTGCGGCGATCCGGAGTTAGATAGGTCTCGATGGGCTGGAGCACGTGAGGATGATGCCCGATGACAGCGTCGGCGCCAGCCTCCAGTATCTTGTGCGCTATTTCTACGTCCTCGGGACGAGGATCGGGCGCATATTCAACTCCCCAATGAATTGAAACGAGCAGAAGATCGCACTGCGAGCGCGCCGCCTTGATGGCTTCGAGAACGCCTACTTCGTCGCGGCCGGGCGCGCCGTCCGACTGGCCCGGATACGGGAAGAAGGCGACGTGGGGCTCGCTGTCCTTGTCGGGATTGCGATGGCCATTGAGCCAGCGCGTCATTCCAAGCCACCCGACGCGAATGCCGTTCTTTTCGAGGATCACAGGCTGCCATGCGGCGTCCGCCGTAGCCCCGGAGCCGACGAAGAGAAGCCCGTGCTCGCGCAGGTGGTCGAGGGTTTCGTCGAAGCCCGGATAGCCTTGGTCGAAGACGTGATTGTTCGCAAAAGATACGATTTTCACGCCGTTCGCTTTCAGCGAGTCGAGCAGGGCCAGCGGAGCCTCAAACTGAAAGGGTTTTGAGCCGACGGAGTGCTTGGGCGCCACCGGCGTTTCAAGATTGACGAAGCCGAAATCGGCTTGGTGGAAAGCATCCGCGACGTCGGCAAAGAGAACGTCCCAGCCGTTGTGATTCTCCGCCGCTGTGTTCTGCGGCGCCGACTTTTCGGTCGATTCCTGAGTGCCGGCCGCTGCGGCCATCGCAGACTGAACCACAGCCTGGTGGGGAATCACGTCGCCGGCGATCGCGAATGTGACCCGGCTGATCTCCTGGGGATACGCAGTCGTCGAGGCTTTGGCCTGCGCTGCTTGCCGGTTTGCGCTGGCGACAGCCAAAACGAAGAAGGCCGTCCACAGCGCGAACGCGCCCGTCGCGACGGTTCTTTTTGAGCAGCCAATGGTGCCAGAAGCCATGCCGGAATCAGTATACCGCGGCACGATTCGACCATTTGACGTGTCCGGCCCGAGATTTCCATGGGAAGCGAACCGCAGCGCGGAGGTCCGGCAGCGCGACAAAATCCTTGTGGCGTGCCCTGCGACTGTATGCTAGCATTTTGACGTTGAGAAGAGGCTAAAAGCGTAGAGCAAGGGCACGACGTTTCAGCGGGAGGGGCGAGTTGATGGACGCAAAAGTCGGTGTAATCGAGCAGTTCCGGACCCACACGAAAGATACGGGATCGCCGGAAGTGCAGATTGCGTTGTTGAGCGAGCGCATCAACTATCTCACCACCCACCTCCAGTCTCATGCAAAAGATCATGCTTCGCGGCGCGGGTTGATCATGATGGTCAACAAACGCCGGCGGCTGCTGGATTATCTGAATCGGCGCGACCCGGATCGGTATCGCGAGATTGTGGAACGACTCAGCTTGCGTAAGTAGCGCGGATTTCTCGAGCGGCCGCTCCGGCCGCATCTCCCTTCACCGCACAAACCAGAGCTGTCTGCCGGTCTGCGGGTCCCTGGGACCGCGATGCGCGAGTGGGTTTGCCCGCTAGTCTTCTGACCCGCTGGGGCGCGTTTGCCTCGCTTCTTTCCTCTTCGAGACGTTTTTTTCCGAGAGATTCTCTCGTATCTGATGACCGTTCCCGGTGATCCGGGACAGAAGGATGTGACAGGATGTTCGAACAAGTGAGTTTGGACCTGGGCGGGCGGAAATTGACGCTCGAAACGGGCAAGATGGCCCGCCAGGCGCACGGCGCCGTTGTGGCGCGCTACGGCGACACGGTGGTGCTCGCCACGGCGTGCATGGACAACAAGGCAACCGAAAAGGATTTTCTACCGCTCACGGTGGACTACCGCGAGTACACGTACTCCGCCGGCAAGATTCCCGGCGGATTCTTCAAGCGCGAAGGCCGCCCCTCGGAGCGCGAG
Source organism: Candidatus Acidiferrales bacterium (assembly GCA_050018375.1). Classification (GTDB taxonomy): domain Bacteria; phylum Acidobacteriota; class Terriglobia; order Acidiferrales; family UBA7541; genus Palsa-295. The sequence continues at coordinate 137,116 of JBEKAE010000002.1, forward strand.
ATCCTGACGTCGCGCCTGATCGATCGTCCGCTGCGGCCGCTCTTTCCGGAGGGCTGGGCGACGGAAACGCAGATCGTTGCGATGGTGCTTTCGGCGGACAGTGAAAACGACCCGGATGTCATCGGCCTCACCGCGGCTTCGGCGGCGCTCTACATTTCGAAGATTCCGTTCGCGAATCCGATCGCGTGCGTTCGCGTCGGGCTGCTTGACGGAAAGCTCGTGATCAACCCGACCGTTGCCGAGCAGAAGACCAGCCTCCTGAACATCGTGGTTGCCGGCTCGGCGGACGCAATCGTAATGGTGGAGTCGGGCGCGCTCGAAGTGTCCGAAGAGACCGTTACCGACGCGCTTGAGTTCGGCCACGCCGCGATCAAGCAAATCGTCGGGGAGATCCGCCAGCTTGGCGCTCGAGTCAACCAGCAGAAAGTAGCGGTGACGCCGCCCGCGTTCGACGAAGCGCTCTATCAGCAGATCACAAAGCAGCATGGCGAGCGGCTGCGAGATGCTCTGGACACGGCGAAGCACCCGAAACTCGAGAGCTACGGTCTGGTCGACGCGATCAAGGCCGAGATTCTCGCCGCGGTTCCGGAAGAGGACGAGGAAAAGAAGAAGCTTGCCTACCGCGCCTTCGAGCGGCTTCGCGAACACATCTTCCGCGACGACATGCTGAACCGCCGGCGGCGTCCGGATGCGCGCGCGTTCGACCAGATCCGGCAGATCACCTGCGAAGTGAGCGTGCTGCCCCGAGTGCATGGGTCGGCGCTTTTTACGCGCGGCGAAACGCAATCGCTCGCCACGGCCACGCTGGGAACGAAAGACGACATGCAGCGCCTCGATCTGCTCTTCGAGGAAGATACGTTCAAGCGTTTCATGCTGCACTACAACTTCCCGCCGTTTTCCGTCGGTGAAGTGAAGTTCCTGCGCGGCCCGGGCCGCCGTGAAATCGGCCACGGCGCATTGGCCGAGCGCGCGGTCGCAAACCTGCTTCCGCCTGAGACGGAGTTTCCGTACGCGGTGCGCGTCGTTTCGGACATCCTCGAATCGAACGGATCATCGTCGATGGCCACGGTGTGCGGCGCTTCGCTCGCCTTGATGGACGCGGGCGTGCCGCTGAAGTCACCCTGCGCCGGAATCGCGATGGGCCTGGTGGTCGAGGGCGACAAGTACGCGATCCTGACGGACATCGCCGGCGCCGAGGATCACTACGGCGACATGGACTTCAAGGTCGCCGGTACGCGGCAGGGAATTACGGCGCTCCAGATGGATATCAAGGTGGGCGGCGTGAGCATCCCGATGATGCGCGAGGCGCTTGCGCAGGCTCGCAAAGCGCGCCTCGAGATTCTCGACACGATGGACCGCACGCTTCCAAGCGGGCGGCCGGAGATTTCCACCTACGCGCCACATCTGCACATGCTCAATATCCCCACGGACAAGATCCGCGACCTGATCGGGCCGGGCGGCAAGAAGATTCGGTCGATCATCGAGGCGACGGGGGTGAAGATCGACGTGATGGACGACGGCAAGGTTCACGTCTTCGCGAGCAACGGCCCGGCCGCCGAGGAAGCCTTGAAGCTGATTCGCGAAGTGACGGCGACCGCCGAGATCGGCAAGACCTACCTCGGTAAAGTCGTGCGCATCGCGGAGTTCGGCGCTTTCGTTGAGATTTTCCCCGGCACCGACGGATTGCTGCACATCAGCGAAATTGCGGAGCAGCGCATTCGCGCCGTTCGCGACGAGTTGAAGGAAGGCGATCAGGTGCTGGTGAAAGTGCTCGCGATCGAGGGAAACAAAATCCGCCTGAGCCGCAAGGCCGTTCTGCGCGACCAGCGGGACAAACAGGCCAAGGGCGAAGCGGCGGGCTAGCGGTTTCGCTGCGCTCGCGGTAACACCAGGAGAGTGAAAAGGGAGGCGATCCGTCGCCTCCCTTTTTGTTTTAGCCGGCCTCAGAAACGCGCTCGATACGAGCGCCGACAGAGCGCAATTTGTCTTCGATGCGCTCGTAGCCGCGGTCGATGTGGTAGACGCGGTCGATCCACGTAGTATTGTCCGCGACGAGCGCCGCAAGGACCAGGCCCGCGCTGGCGCGCAAGTCGGAGGCCGTGACGGGCGCTCCAGTCAACGGAGTCGGGCCGGTGACGACGGCGACATTGCCGTCGATCGTGATGTTGGCGCCCATGCGCATCATCTCGCTTGCGTGCAGGTAGCGGTTCTCGAAGATCGTTTCGCGGATGTGCGAGACGCCGTGCGCCTGCGTGGCCAGCGCCATGAACTGCGCCTGCATGTCCGTGGCGAAGCCGGGAAATTCCTCGGTGGTGACGTCGGCGGCGACGAGCCTCTTCGCGGCGCGCACGCGCAGCCCGCGCTGGCCTTCGCAGCGAATCTCGACGCCGCATTCCTTGAGCTTGTCGATCACGGCGCCAAGATGGTGCGGGTCGCAATTGGTCAGCAAGAGGTCGCCGCCGGTGATGGCGCCCGCCACCAGAAACGTTCCCGCTTCGATTCGATCGGGGATAACGGCATGGGTTGCCCCGTAGAGCTTTTCAACGCCCTGCACGCGGATCGTGGATGTCCCGGCGCCCTCGATTTTGGCGCCCATTTTCGTAAGGAGGTCGGCGAGGTCGGGAATCTCGGGCTCGAGCGCCGCGTTTTCGAGGATGGTTTCGCCTTCGGCAAGCACTGCCGCCGTGAGAATGTTTTCCGTCCCGGTGACGGTGATCTTGGGGAAGCGAAAGGTGGTGCCGCGGAGTCGCTTGGCGCGCGCCTCGACGTAACCGTGATCCATCGAAATCGTGGCGCCCAGCCTTTCGAGCGCCTGAATGTGGAGGTCGATCGGACGTGCGCCGATGGCGCAGCCGCCGGGAAGCGAAACGCGCGCGTATCCAAAACGCGCGACGAGCGGCCCGAGGGTCAGTACCGAAGCGCGCATCGTCTTCACGAGTTCGTAAGGCGCCTCCGCGTGCGACACCGTTTCCGCCCGGATCGTGAATTCGCTGGGCGGGAGGTCCGGACTCTCGACGCGACATCGCATGTGCGCGAGCAGTTTCGCCATCGTGATGATGTCGCGGACGTGCGGAATGTTCTGGAGACGTACAGGTTCAGCGGTAAGCAGGGCCGCCGCCATGGCAGGCAACGCCGCATTCTTGGCGCCGCTGATCTGAACGCTGCCTTCGAGCCGCCGCCCACCTTCGATCTTGAACCGATCCATGTCCTATTTCCGTCCCTGAGTTTTCGTGTTCGCCGGCCGCTTCTTCGCGGCCAAGAGAGCCTGCCGCACGTTGCCGCCCGCCGCCGCAAGCCACCGGCGCGCATCGCGGGCACTGGCGGCTGTTTTGAGCATAACAAGAGCCGCCGGAAGATTGTGGCCGGTCTGACGCAGAGCGTGTTCTGCAGCGGACGCGCTTACGCCGGCGGCCTCTTCGAGAACCCGCGCGCCGCGCCGGCGCAACTTCTGATTTGTCAGCGCGACGTGGACCATCCAGTTCTCATAGACTCTGCCGAGCCGCACCATCGCAGCCGTAGAGAGCAAGTTCAGGACCAGTTTCTGCGCCGTGCCGGCCTTTAGCCGCGTCGAGCCTGCAATAGCCTCCGGCCCCGTGTCCGGCGCGATCGCGATCCGCGCGCGCCGTGCCAGCGGCGACCGCGGATTCGAGGTAACGCCGATCGTCAGCAGGCCGCGGCGTTTCGCGAAATCGAGCGCGCCGAGCACGTACGGCGTCGTGCCGCTCGCAGAGAGTCCCACGACGACGTCACCTCGCTTCACGCCTGCGCGCCGCAGATCGCGCGCGCCATTCGCAGCCGAATCCTCGGCGCCCTCGGCCGCGTGGCGGAGCGCCCCCGTGCCGCCCGCGATGATCGCTTGCACCATCTTAGGCGGCGTTCCGAACGTCGGCGGGCATTCGGCCGCGTCCAGGACAGCCAGGCGGCCGCTCGTTCCCGCGCCCACGTAGAAAAGCCTGCCACCGAGGCGAAACGACTTCGCAATCGCATCCACTGCCCGCGCGATCCTGGGTAGCTCGCGGCGCACGGCCGGGGCAACGCGCGCGTCTTCGCGGTTCAATGCGTGCAGGATTTCGAGCGTGGATTTCCGATCGAGACCGCGCGAATGCGGGTTTCGCTGCTCTGTCCTGGCCGGTTTCAAGGAGCGCCTCACTCCTGAAACGATTATAGCGGGAGGCGAACGCAGGGGCGCGCGCGCGATGGAAATCGAGCACGGATTGTGCCGAGGGAGTTATCGGGCGGCGACCTGCCCGCTCACGAGGCCGAGCGCTTCGACGACGGCATCGTGAAGCGCGGGGCGCACCTGGCGGATCTTTTCGTTCGCGCGAGTGGGATTCACGCGGTTCGTGAGCAGGATGACGAAGAGCCTTCGGCTCGGGTCGATCCAGAGCGATGTGCCGGTAAAGCCTGTGTGGCCAAAGCTCTGCCTCGAGAAGTAGCGGCCCGATGAGGAGGGCTCGGTGGGCACGTCCCAGCCGAGCGCGCGGGCGGAATCGCCTATGGTTTGTCGTGCAGTGAACTGGCCGATCGTTGCGCGCGCGAGGAGTCGGTGGTGCGCGTAGATGCCGCCATTCAGGAGCATCTGCGCGAAAATCGCGATATCACCGGCGGTCGAGAAAAGCCCCGCGTGCCCGGCCACTCCGCCCATGGCCCAGGCGTTTTCGTCGTCCACTTCGCCTCGAAGGAGGCGCTTGCGGTACGACGTGTCATTCTCGGTCGGAGCGATTCGCGCGCGCAGATTCCGGGATGGATTGAACATCGAGGAGCTCATCGCGAGCGGCTCGAAAATGTTTTGCCGGGCAAATGCATCGAGCGAATGTCCGGTCAGACGTTCGATGGTTTCGCCGAGAAGGATGAACCCGAGGTCGGAGTATTCAACCTGTTTTCCTGGTTCGCGCACAAGCGGTTCGGCCATCGCGCGGGCGAGGATTGCGTCTTTACCCTTCGCGTCTTTGTAGAAGTCGCGGTGCCACGGGAGTCCGGAATCGTGGAGCAGGAGCATGCGGATCGTAATGTGCGCGCGCCACGAGGAATCGGGATCAGACTTGGCCGCCGCGGCGAATTCGGGCAAGTAGCTCGCGAAGGGCGCGTCGAGGTCGAGTTGGCCCTGCTGGACGAGCAGCATTGCGGCGGTGGTAGTGACGATGGGTTTCGTGAGCGATGCCACGTCGTAGATCGTGCCGGCAGTGACGCGGCTCGCTTTGGCGTCACGGGTTAATCTGCCAAATGGATGAATTGCCAAGCCGTCGTTCCAGCCAACCGCCAGGACACCGCCGGGGAACGCACCATCCGACACCGCGCGGTCGACCAGATCGTATGCCGGTTTGAGGCGATCGGACATCGACGCGGCGGCCGGTGCGAGCGTCATCGGATTCGCCGCCACGCGCATTCCGGCGCCGCGCTGCGCGCTTCCAGGCACGGTAACCGGAATCCTTCCTGTGATCGCGATCTGTCCGAACAGCGCGCGCGCCACGGCGCGCTGCGACACGCCGTTGGTCGAGAACTCTGCGAGCCACGTTTTCGCAGTGGGGAGGCGTTCGATCAAATAGGGGCTGCCGAACGACGCGATCACCACGGGCTTTCCGGAAACGAGCAATTGGTTCACCAGGGCGCGCTGATCATCCGGGAAGCCGACGTTGCCCTTGCGGTCGGCGACGCGCACGAAAAGCGCGGCAATAGCCACGTCGTAGGAGTCAGGTGAGGGAAGTTTGAGCGTGGCGACGCTCGTGAATCGCGTGTCGGCGCGGAGCACGGAAAGCGAATCGACGCGCGGCCGAATCGCGGGCTCAAGGGTTTCACCGGGGACCGGGTCCGGATCAGCCGAGAGCGCAACGAGCAGAACGCGAAGCGGGCGCGTCGCGTCGAGAGGCAGAAGCCGCGTCGAGTCGCGGAGCAGCGTCACGCCCCGATCGGCGATCTCCTGCGCCTGCGCCTCGTATTCCGGACGGCCGAATGTTTGATTGAGCCGGTCCACATCCACGAACCGATTGCGGTTGAGTCCTAGCCGAACCTTGGCCGCGAGAATTCGCCGCACGGATTCGTCGATGCGCTTGCTGGAAATTCGCCCGGACTTGACGGCGTCTTCGAGTCCCGCCATTGCCGCGTCGGGAACGGGAGGCATCAAAAGGACGTCTGCGCCGGCCTCGATGGCGCGGACAGCGACCTCACCGGGCGGGTAGAGCGATGTAACGCCGCCCATCTCGAGGGCGTCGGTGACAATCAGGCCCCGAAACCTCATCTCGCCGCGCAGGAGGCCGGTCAAGATCTTCCGCGAAAGCGTGGCGGGAACGTGCGCGTCCGGCTCCAGTGCTGGCACAGCGAGGTGCCCGGGCATGATCGAGCTGACGCCCGCCCGAATCGCGGCGCGGAAGGGCACGAGTTCGGTGCTCTCGAGTTCCTGGCGATTGCCAGGCACCACGGCGAGGGACAGGTGCGAGTCCACGCTGACATTGCCGTGGCCGGGGAAATGCTTGGCCGTCGCGAGCGCGCCGTTCTCTTCGACACCCCAGACGAACTGCGCAACGTACGCGGCGACGTCTTTCGGATCTTCGCCGAACGACCGCACATTGATGATCGGATTTTCCGGACTATTGTTGACGTCCGCGTCGGGCGCAAAAATCCAGTGGATTCCGGCAGCGCGCGCTTCGATCGCAGTCGATCTACCCGCCGTGTAAGCGAAGCTTGGTTCTCCCGTCGCGGCAATCGCCATGGCGGACGGGTAGGGCGTGCCCTCTTCGAGACGCATCCGCGTGCCCGATTCGAAGTCGGCGCCGACGAGCAGCGGAATTTTCGCGCGGCGCTGCAATTCGTTGAGGATGATTGCAGTCGGGTAGACCTGGCTGCGCCTGATCCCAAGCGGGCCGCGCGCCGTTCCGACGATCAGACCGCCGACATGGTTCTCCTCAACCTCGCACAGAACCCTTGTGTAATCAGCGCCTTCCGCCGGGGCGAAGACGCCAAAGAAAGACACCATCAGCATCTGGCCGAGCTTTTCGCGCAGCGTCATTCTCTTGAGTGTCTGTGCGACCCAACGTGTCTGCAAATTCTGTGACCGGCTGTTCTTGCGGGAATTTCGACGCGCGCGCGTGGAAGATTTCATGAGCACAAATGTGCCAAAAATGGCATCGCCAGGACCCCTAGAACGGCCTTAATAGCCATTTTTGCAGGGGTTTTTTCATGTCGGCCGCTGTATCCTGGGGTTTTATATAGCATACGGCTTCACGTGGCACAATGAAGGGCCTGGGGCGATGTTCGTGAATGAAGCGGGACGAAATCGCCGCCCATGAGCCTGTGACGCGCATCTTTCGGCATCGGGGCAGGCCGTGTAGAATCCAAGTCTTGCAAGATCAGCGCCACAGTTGGAACCGGCCGTGGAGTTCTCAAGCAAAGTGAAAGGAATCGATGCCACCGAAGATCTCTGCCGCTGACGCCTCCTACTTCCTCGGGTTCGACGGCGGCGGGACGAAGACGGAGTGCGTGCTCGCCGACGCCGAAGGCCGGGTATTGGCGCGGGCGTCCGGCGGTCCTTCCAATCCGCTTCGCACGGGATACACGAGAGCGTGGTTCGCGCTCAGCGAGACCGCCGACATGGTCTTGAGCCGTCAGAAAATCCACGCGGGCCACATTCGGGGAATCTGCGCCGGGCTGGGTGGCGCAGGCCGTGCCGGTGTAGCGCGACGGGCCGCGACGTTTTTCCAGGATGGGTTTCCCAATGCCAGCGTTGGAGTGACGACAGACCTCGAAATCGCGCTCGAGGCCGCATTCGGCGCGGCCGAGGGGATCATTCTCCTAGCTGGCACCGGCTCCGCGGCGTTCGGGCGTGACGCCAATGGGCGGACGGCCCGCGCGGGCGGGCGGGGACCATGGTTCAGCGATGAGGGCAGTGCTTTCGATATCGGCCGCCGCGCGTTCCAGGCAGTCGTGCTGGCGGAAGAGGGCCGAGGGCCGGCCACGGTGCTCGAGAAACGAATTCTCACGTGGCATCAATGCCAGGACTGGGACTTGTTGCTGGAATGGATCGCGAAAAATCCGGACGAAGTTTTCTCGAAGACGTTCCCGTTGGTGGTAAAAGTCGCCGATGAGGGCGATGGCGTGGCACGCGAGATTTTGTCTGAGGCCGCCACTTCACTTGCTGGACTCGCGGAGTGCGTTTCGAACGAACTCGGCTGGCGCAATCGCGAAGTCCCTGTCGCGAAGGTCGGGGGCGTATTCGGGCGCTCGAAACACTTCGATGCGGCGATCGACGCGGAATTGACCCGACTGATCCCCGGCGTGCGCTTCGTACCAGTGGAAATCTCTCCCGCGGAAGCCGCAGTTCGCGTGGCCGTCCGGTTGGCTCGGGCGAAGGGAAATGCCGCCTGAATCCGAAACGCGGCTTGCGCGCACGGCCTCCGGCGAGGACCTGAAGGCTTTCGTGCATGAAGCCGGCGAGGAGACGCTGCTCGCGCTGCTGGAGAATCCAAATCTCGAGGAAACGCACGTCACGCTGCTTCTCGAGCGGCTCGATTTGCCGGCCAACGTCCTCGCCGCGGTAGGCGGGGAGGGGAAATGGACGGCGTCTGAAGGCGTTCGACTGCGTCTGGCGCGGCATCCGCGGACACCGAAGCGCATCGCCCTGGCGGTGACGCGGCAGCTATATCTTTTCGACCTCGTGAGGCTGAGTCTGGTGGCGTCGGCACCCGCTGATATCCGGCGCGTCGCGGAAGAGATCATCGTCTCGCGCGTGCCGCATCTCCCGGTTGGCGAGAAGCTAACCCTTGCGCGGCGCGGCCCGCCACGCGTGGCCGGGGCGCTCCTCGCTGAAGGGCACCCGCAGGCCGTAAAGCTGGCGCTCGCAAATGCGTTCCTTACGGAGAGTCAGGTGTTGAAAGTACTGGCGAAGTCTGACGTCCCCGAGCGCGCGGTAGCGGCGATTGCCCGGCACCCAAAATGGTCCCGAGGGTACAATGTCCGGGCAGCGCTGGTTCGCAATCCTCTTACGCCGGTGTCGGCCGTATTGGAGTTTCTCCCCGATCTTACGCTGCGCGACTTGAAGGAGATTGCAGGACTGGAAGGTCTCGCGCACCATCTAAAGAAGCATATTGCCCGGGAAGTGGCGCGCCGGACAGGCGAAGGGGAACTTTCGGAGCGCTAGTGGAGTCAAAATTCGTGTCAGGGGCACTCATGGCGAAAAAGCCGAATCACATTCGATGGATCATCGCGCTCGGAGCGATTGCTTTTGTCGGCGTGCTCGTCTACTCCTCGTTTCAGCAGACCCGCGAGCGGTACGAGGTCTGCATGACGTTTAAGGGCGCCACGCATTGTGCGACCGCCGCGGGTTCGACTTACAATCAGGCCGTCCGCAGCGCTCAGGAAATCGATTGCGAACTTCTCTCGAACGGCCGCGACGAGAACATCGCTTGCCTTGCTCAAGCGCCTTCGAGCGTGCGTCCGGTCCGATGACGCGGTGCCTCAATTGTGGGGCCGAGCGGGCCGCCGACATCTGCGATTCCTGCGGCCTCAGTTCGACCGCGGCGGAGTTCTCGCTTCGAAAAAGACTACTGAACCGGACGGCGGTGTTCGTGCTGGGTTCACTCGCGTTCGTGGTCGCGAGCCAGCGCTATCCTGCGCTGGAACTCGACACAATACTGATCTTCATCGGCATCCTATTTTTCCTGACCCTGGGCCTGGCCATCTGGGTCGAGCGTCGCGCGCTGCACCACGCAGAGGTCGAAGCCCTAAAGCGCGTATACTACGGCTTGGTACCGGTCCCCTGGCTTCTTTCTGCTCTCCTGCTTGCGAACGGAGCGCTTGACCACACGCCTCCACAAATCGAACAGGCCCGCGTGGTCGGGAAGTTCTCGATGCGAGGACCTGTTCCCAACTGCCGGCTCGTCGTCACATCGTGGCGAGAGGGGCACCGGTTCGAGCGGATCGCCGTCAGCCGCTCCGATTTCGACACTTTCAGCCGCGGTGATTTCGTCGAGGTGCAAGTGGAGGGCGGCCTCGTGGGGATTCCGTGGGTCGCTGGCGTTTCCCACCGCTGACGCAGATTCCGACGGACAGAGCAGGTGTATTCCAGGGCGCAGCCACTGAAGCGCGCCGTAGCACGCGAATCCGCGAATGCTAGACTAATTTGAAGGCGAATGAGATTTCCGCCGTTCCGGCGCCGAGATTCCTCATCCCTCGCCACTGCGCCCGATTTCCGCGCAACATGAGACCGACGGCGCGGAAATCGGGCTGCTCAGTCTTCGGAATGACAGATGTGCAAAGCGGAGCAAAGGGATGCGCCTGCCTGAATCATGGACAGAAAAGCTGCCGGTTCTCGAGAGCCTCGAGGACGATTGGCAGCCCACGCCGCGTGCTGCCTTGGTCGCTGCATGCGCTTTCTATGTCCTGTTCCTGTTCCAGGCCGCCCGGGGTACGGGGCCATTCCTGACGATCGATCTGGTTTTCGTACCAATCCACGAAGGCGGGCACTTGTTGTTTCGCTTCTTCGGGGAATTTCTGGAGGTCGCGGGCGGGACGCTGCTGCAACTGGGCGTACCGTTCATGCTTGCCACGTACTTTTTGTTCCAGCGACACGTTCAGGGAACTGCATTCTGCATGTTTTTCTTCTTCGAACAGTTTCTGCCGATTGCCACCTACATGGCAGACGCGCGGGCGCAGGAGTTGCCGCTGCTAACGGTTGGCGATGCGGACTACGTGATCCACGACTGGAACTATCTTTTCGGCAAGCTTGGCGTGCTTCAGCACGACATCCAGATAGCCTGGGCGGTGCGCACGATGGGTTGGGCCGGCATGCTGGCGACAACGGGCTGGATGGTCTACCGCAGTCTGCGGCCAGGGAACGAGCCGCTGGACGTCAGGGTTGACGGATCGCGCGAAGCGCAAGAAACGACCAATCGGGATCAGATCAATGGATGACGTAGAGTCCGCGCAAATCGCGGGGGTGCGGCAACTGTATTTCGAGCACGCGACCGTAATCGCCGAGGCTCAACTGGACAAGTTCCGCCGGGCCAACGTCGCGGATGGTCCAGTCGCTGCTGGGAATCAGGTGAGATTGCTGGGAGAGGTCGCCGCTTTCGATATCGCTTCCTTGATGATGCACGTCGGAAAGCGGCACCTCGTAGACAAGTCTGGATTTCAAATCGACCATCAGATAACGCCGCCCGAGGAGAACGAGGACTAACTCCGAGCCTTTCGCTTTGCTTTTCTTGTCGGGCAGATAAAGTCCCGAGCCGATTGGGGGCTTACCGTCGAGCTTCACCTGACCTTCATCGACCTGTACCCAGTGTACGGTTCCCCCTTCGTCGCTTGGGCTCGCCGCCCGCGCCGAGACAGCGCCTGCGCCAGCAAAGACGAGCATCAACAGAAACAGCTCCGCCACTCGTCTGCCCGCTTTCGCACAACGAATGTTCTGAGATCGGGAATTCATGAATCGACTGGTCTGCAAGAAGCCCCCTCCGGATTGGATGGTCACGATCTGACTTCGGAGAGCGACTTATCGAGGAGCCGGATGCCTTCGTCGACGTCGGCCTTCGAGATGTTCATCGGGGGAGCCAAGCGGATAACGTTGCCGTGCAGCCCTCCCTTGCCAATGAGCAAGCCATTGGCGCGCGCGCGTTCGAGTAGCTGCGCAGTCTCCGCGGGAGCGGGCTCTTTCGTGGCGCGGTCGCGCACGAGTTCGAGCGCCTGCATCATTCCCATGCCGCGGACGTCGCCGATGAGCGGGTACTTGGCCTTGAGTTCTTCGAGTTTCGTTCTCAAGTAGCCACCGACGACGTGCGTATTTTCGAGAAGGTGTTCTTCTTCGATCACTTCGATCACGGCGCGCGCCGCCACCGAAGTAACCGGGTTGCCGCCGAATGTCGAGATCGTCAGACCCTGGAATTTGTCCGCGAGTTCAGAGGTCGTGATCGTCGCGCCGACGGGTACGCCATTCCCCATGCTCTTCGCGCACGTAATGATGTCTGGAACAACCTCCCACTGCTCGATGCCGAACCATTTCTTGCCCGTGCGCCCGAAGCCCGTTTGCACCTCATCGGAAATAAAGAGGCCGCCATAATCCTTCACGATTCGGTAGACGATCTTGAAGTATTCGGGCGGCGGAGTGATGAATCCGCCGACGCCTTGAATCGGCTCGGCGATGAAGGCGGCAATCGAGCCGCTGGTACCGGTCTGAATCAGGTCTTCGACATCGTTTGCGCAGGCCACGCCGCAGTCCGGGTATTTCAGATGAAGCGGGCAGCGGTAGCAATAGGGGCTGACCGCGTGAGCCACGCCGAGGCCAATGACGCCGGCCTTGCGCCAGGCTGCCTGGCCGGTGACGCCCTTTGCGAGCGCCGATGATCCGGAATAGGCGTGGCGCAGGGCGACGACGTCGTAGCTTGGGCCGGCCATACGCGCGAGGAGGATCGCCGCTTCGTTCGCTTCGGTTCCCGAATTCGTGAAGAAGCTTTTTTGCAGCCTGCCCGGCGTGATCTGCGCGAGTTTTTCGGCAAGGGCGACGATCGCTTCGTTCGGGAAGAGCGTCGAAGTGTGTTGCAGCTTGTCGACCTGCGCTTTGATCTTCGAGGTTACCTTCGGGTTGCAGTGCCCGACCCCGATCGTGACGATGCCGCCGAAAAAGTCGAGGTATTTGTTCCCTTCGACGTCCCAGAGGTACTGCATCGAGGCGTGGTCCGCCACGAGGGGTTCCTGGAAGTAGTTTGTGACTGCCGGCCAGAGGTATTCCCTGTGCTTGCGCACAACCTCTTCACTGCGGCTCGCGGCTGCTTTCGGTGGCGTCGCCATGTGGAGAATCCCCGGATGCGGTGCTGTATGAAGTTTACCGCCTGCCCCGGCCTCCAGCAAGTTCACCCGGCAGCCGCGTACGGGCAGGCGCGTCCCGACGAAACCATGGGGATGATTATTCAGGGTTCCCTTATAATTCCGACCAATGGAAGCTATTGTGAGAAATTTGGTACGGGCGCTGGGCCGGGTCTTCCCGGATTGCGTGACGCTTAGTCAGGCCATTGCATTCAACATGTTTCTGGCGTTTTTCCCGCTCTTACTTTTTGCGCTTGGCCTCCTCGGCAGTACCAGTTTGTTCCACGATGCGTTGAGAGAGATTCCCGACCGCTTGAATCTGATCCTTCCTCCCGGCAGCTCCGAGGTCGTCGCCGCCTACTTTATCCGTAAGGCGGCTTACCCTTGGAGATGGATCCTTCTGGGTCTCGGCGGTACACTGATAGCGGGTACGCAGGTGATGGTGGGTTATATCGAAGGTTTTCGTGTGATCGAAGGTGATTTGCTGCGGCCGGGCTATTGGGGCCGGCAATTTCGGGCACTCGGGCTGCTGTGCGTGACGATTGTGCCCATGCTGGCGGTCGTGATTCTCACGGTGTTCGGCAAGCAGACGCGCGGCTGGTTGATGCTTCACACGCGCTCGGTCTACCTCACGCGCGCGCTCGAGTTGGCGTTTTACGGAGCGATCGTTTTCGTGCTCGCCATGGGTGTCCTCGTTTTGCTGTATCGGATCGGGCGTCCCGGGCACCCGGGATACCGGGAGTTACTGCCCGGAGCACTGGTTGCGACAATCCTCTGGTGGGCGGTGGACATTTTTTTCGGCTGGTACGTTCGGAAGATGCCTTACGACGCGGTGTATCGCGGTTTGGCCGCGGCAATCGGCCTGCTGCTTTGGATGTTTCTAACGGCGATGATCGTCCTCTTCGGCGCCGCGTACAATGCTGAAGCGCGAGAGGCTGAGGCCGAAGCGCGCCAGAGGGCCACGGGCCGTCCGAGCCCGCTAACGATTCAGTAGTTCGCGACTTCCCGCCGAATTGCACTCCTTCTCAAAGCTGGTACACTGTTCGCGGCAGTAATATTCACCTGGCGGACTCCCTTCCGCCCCGCGGAGGCGCGATGAGCGAGATGCGCGTCGAATGCTATGCGGGGCACCGTGCGGACGAAAGACCTCTCCGGTTTGTCATTCGTGGACGGCAGTTTGAGGTCCACGAACTTGATGGGCGGTGGTATTCCCCCGAAGCGAGCTATTTCCGAGTCCTCGCCGATGACGGCAATTACTACGTCCTCCGTCACGACGAGGCACAGGACTTCTGGACGCTCGACGGTTTTCGCGCGGCTCGCCACGAGTAGTCAGACAACGAGCGCACCTCATCACGCAGCACCGCACTTACGCCTGAGAACGAGCAAGAACTGAAAGAGCTCCTCTTTCAACTGAAAGCCTGACAAACAGGGAACATGACGCGCGTCCCTTGGCAACGGGCGCCTCGGTGATTGACTACTCGGGTCCACGCCGCAACTTTTGCCGTGTCGCAGGGTTACAATAAATCGAAGCCATGAAGAAGAGAATCAGAACAACCGCGGGTCGTCTGGATGCGGCGGGAAGCGTGTTTTTGGCCACTACCCTCGCCCTGATGCTGACGGCGCTATTCGCGATAGCGGCGCCGAGCGCGAGCGCCGACAAACACGACAAGATGTCGCCCGACAATTCCGTAGCGCAGGCCCTCGACAAGAGGTTCAAAGGCAAGCTTCCGATCACAGAGCTGACCGAGGACGAGGCCATTCTCCACGCGCTCAACCGTCTGGGCTACGGCCCACGCCCGGGCGACGTAGACCGCATTCGAGAGATGGGCCTCGAAAAGTGGATTGATCAGCAGCTCCATCCCGAGTCGATTGACGATTCCGTCCTTGATACGCGTCTCGAGAAATACCCCACGCTGACGATGTCGTCGCAGAAGCTTCTCGAAGAATTTCCACCGCCCAACCAGGCCGCGAAACAGGAAGGCGAGACCAAGGAGCAGTACAAGCAGGAGCTACAGGAAAAGCGCCGCGAGGCGATGGCGCAGGTGATGGAAACGGGAAATGACAACGCCGACAAGGCGCAGCAGCTTCTCGCCAGGATTCAGGGCCCGAACCGCATCATCGCCGAGCTTTCCATGGCAAAGCTCGACCGGGCTGTCTATAGCGACCGCCAGCTCGAAGCCGTGATGGAGGACTTCTGGTTCAATCACTTCAACGTCTTCGCCGGCAAGGGCGCCGACAGGTGGATGCTGACATCGTACGTCCGCGACACGATTCGCCCGCACACAATGGGCAAGTTTCAGGACCTGCTGATCGCGACAGCCAAGAGTCCCGCGATGCTTTTCTATCTGGACAACTGGTTGAGCGTCGACCCGGTCGCGTTCAAACAGTTTCAGCAGGAGGTCGCGGCGCGGCGGTCGCGTTATCAAGGAATTTTCGGCGGCGGTGCGGCACCAGGCTTTGGGACGTTCCCGCGTCCAGGGGCGGGTTTCCCCGGAGCGCAGGGCGCCGCGGGTCCGCAGCAACAGGACCGCGGGCTCAACGAGAACTATGGGCGCGAAGTCATGGAGCTGCATACCGTCGGCGTGGATGCCGGCTATACGCAGCAGGACGTGATCGAAATGGCCAGGTGCCTGACGGGCTGGACGGTTCGTGAGCCCCGGCGCGATCCGGAATACATCTTCGAACCCCAATTTCATGCGGAAGGCAAGAAGGTCGTGATGGGTCGCACGTTCGATTATGGCGGGGAAAAAGACGGCGAAGAAGCGCTGAAGATGCTCGCAAACGACCCACACACGGCGAAGTTCATTTCGACCGAGCTTGCCCGGCATTTCGTTTCCGATCATCCGCCCGCGACGCTGGTCGATCGCATGGTGAAAAGTTACGAAGCGACCGGGGGCGATATAGGCAGCGTGCTCAAGACGATGATCTATTCGCCGGAGTTCTGGTCGAAGAAGGCGTACCGCGCCAAGGTAAAGACGCCGTTCGAGCTCGTTGCCAGCACCGCGCGGGCGCTCAATGCCGACGTGAGCGTTTCTTTGCCGCTGGTCGGATGGATCGGCCGGATGGGCGAGCCGCTGTTCCTTTGCCAGCCGCCCACAGGTTATTCCGACAAAGCGGAGACGTGGGTCAACACGGGCGCGCTTCTGAACCGCTTGAACTTCGCACTCGCGTTTGCCACCGATCGCATGCCGGGAGCCACTGTCGATCTGAAGACGATGTTCGGCGCCGATGCTTCGAAGGATCCCCGGACGGCGCTGTCGCGCTCGCTCGATCTCTTTCTCGACGGCCAGGTGGAGACGCAAACGCGTCAGACGCTCGAGGCCCGGCTGGATGACCCGCAGATCTTGCAGGCGCGCCTCGATGATCCGGTCAAGCAGGTGAACGAAGGTCTGATATCCGGTCTGGTTCTCGGGACGCCTGAATTCCAGAGGCGATAGATTGCAGGGCGGGGTGCCAGCGGCCGGCAACGGAGGAAGGCGATGACAATCTCTCGGCGATATTTCCTGAAAAACGGCGGCATCGCGATGCTCGGCATGGCTTCGCTGCCGTCGTTTTTGCAGCGCGCCGTAGCCGCCACAACGAGCGCAAATAAGAAAAAGATGGTCGTGCTGTTCCAGCGCGGCGCGATGGACGGCCTCAACGTCGTCGTGCCGTTCGCCGAGCCAAACTATTATCGCTTGCGCCCGACCATCGCGATTCCCGAGCCGCGCCGCGGCGGCGCCGATGCCGCGATTGACCTCGACGGCTTCTTCGGCCTGCATCCGAGCCTCCAGCCATTGCAGCCACTCTTCCAGAACGGCCAGCTCGCCATTGTGCAAGCCGTCGGCTCACCCGATCCCAGCCGGTCGCACTTCGACGCGCAGGACTTCATGGAGTCGGGCACGCCCGGCGTGAAGGCCACGGAGGACGGATGGCTGAACCGAGCGCTCCAGTCGAGGCCCGAGGACCAATCTTCGCCGTTCCGCGCCGTCGCGTTCGGCCCATATCTTCCGCGTACGCTCCAGGGCAGCGCACCTGCGGTCGCCATCCCGGACCTCAAGCAGTTCAAGATGTATGGGCCACAAGAAACAGTGGAAGGCGGGTTTGAAGCGATGTACGCGCAGACGGTCGATCAAGCGCTTCGCGGAGTGGGCCAGGAAACGTTCGAAGCGATCGACCAGCTCAAGAAAATCAATCCGGACGCTTACCAGCCCGAGAACGATGCGCAGTACCCGACGAGCCGCTTCGGGCGCAGCCTAATGGAAATCGCCGAGCTTTTCAAAGCCGATGTGGGCCTCGAAGTCGCGTTCCTCGACAGCGGCGGCTGGGACCACCACGTCAACGAAGGCGGCGTGCAGGGACAGCTTTCAAATCTGCTGCGCGACCTGGGGCAGGGAATTGCGGCCTTCCACCAGGACATGGGAGACCGTATGGGTGATGTCGTCTTCGTCAGCATGTCCGAATTCGGACGCACGGCCCACGAAAATGGCAACCGCGGCACCGACCATGGCCATGCCAATTGCATGTTTCTGATGGGCGGCGACGTCAGGGGCGGAAAAGTCTACACGCGCTGGCCGGGCATGAACGACGGCCAGCTCTACGAGGGCCGCGACCTTGCGGTCACGACCGATTATCGCAGCGTGCTCGGGGAGATCATTTCGAAACACCTCGGCGATCGTAGCCTCGATGCGGTTTTCCCGGGTTTCACCAACGACCCGCGCCAGTTCCTCGGTCTCGTCAGAGGATAAGCAAGGGCAAGCGCTACTCCTGCCCCGCCTTGATCCGCATCCCATAGAACGACCGGTGGACGAAGAAGAGGGAAACGGCGAAAAACACCGCCGCGAGAATGTGCGTCAATCGGGTGTTCCCCTGGGATGCCGTCAGCGACACGGCCAACTCCACCGCGAGCAAACCAAAGAGAGTCGTAAACTTGATCACCGGATTCAACGCCACGGAAGAAGTGTCCTTGAACGGATCGCCCACAGTGTCGCCGACGACGGTCGCATCATGCAGGGGCGTGCCCTTTTGCTTCAGCTCGACCTCGACGATCTTCTTTGCGTTGTCCCACGCGCCACCGGCGTTGGCCATAAAGATCGCCTCGTAGAGGCCGAACACGGCGATCGAAATCAGGTAGCCGATGAAAAAGAACGGCTCGACGAACGCAAAGGACAGCGCCGCGAAGAACACCGCAATGAAAATATTCAGCATCCCGCGCTGCGCGTACTTCGTGCAGATTTCGACAACCTTCTTGCTATCCGCAACAGAGGCCTTCTCGACGCCCTCGAGCTTGATGTTTGCCTTGATGAATTCAACGGCCCGGTAGGCGCCGGTGGTTACCGCCTGCGTCGAAGCGCCGACAAACCAGAAGATCATGGCGCCCCCGGAGATCAATCCGAGGACGAACGGAGCGTGCAGGAGCGAGAGCATGGCGACATTCGTCGTGAGTCCGTTTGTCAGGGCCATGATGATCGAGAAAATCATGGTCGTCGCGCCGACTACGGCCGTGCCGATCAACACCGGCTTGGCCGTGGCCTTGAACGTGTTACCCGCGCCGTCGTTTTCTTCGAGCAGATGCTTGGCGCGCTCGAAGTTCACGTCCATATTAAAGTCCTTCTTGAGCTCCTGCGCGATGTTCGGAAGGCTCTCGATCAATGAAAGCTCGTAGATCGACTGCGCGTTGTCGGTCACTGGGCCATAGGAATCGACCGCGATCGTCACCGGTCCCATTCCCAGGAAACCGAAGGCGACGAG
Source organism: Candidatus Acidiferrales bacterium (assembly GCA_050018375.1). Classification (GTDB taxonomy): domain Bacteria; phylum Acidobacteriota; class Terriglobia; order Acidiferrales; family UBA7541; genus Palsa-295. The sequence continues at coordinate 155,632 of JBEKAE010000002.1, forward strand.
GCCAAACGCGAAGACGGGAGCAGCAATCATCAGGCTTCCGAGCCCCTGTAGGCTGACGAGGTATCCGATGCTCATCAGTGCAACCATCGTCAATCCCAGGTAATACGCGGAAAAATTGCCGGCCACGAAGCCGGACAAAATTCCCAACGACGCGCCGCCTTCCTGCGCCGAGCTCAGAACCTCGCGAACATGGCTGGAGTCCATAGACGTGAAGACCTTCACAAGCTCCGGAATAACCGCGCCGGCGAGCGTTCCGCAGGAGATGATCGTCGCGAGTTTCCACCACTGCGTCGTATCGCCGCCCAGGTCGGGGATGATGTAGTAGGAGATCAGATAGGTCATCGCGATCGAGACCGCCGACGTGATCCATACGAGCGACGTCAGGGGCGCCTCGAAGTTCATCTCGTCCGCATTGCCGTACCGCGCGCGCGCGATGGCGCCGTTGATGAAGTAGGCCGTCGCGCTCGCAACCAGCATGGCGATGCGCATTACGAAGATCCATACGAGCAATTGCACCTGGACGATCGGATTTGTGACGCCGAGCAGAATAAAGGTAATCAGCGCGACGCCCGTGACGCCGTAGGTTTCAAATCCGTCTGCGCTCGGACCCACCGAGTCGCCCGCGTTGTCGCCGGTGCAGTCAGCGATTACGCCCGGATTGCGCGCGTCGTCTTCCTTGATCTTGAAAACGATCTTCATCAGATCGGAGCCGATGTCCGCGATCTTGGTGAAGATGCCGCCGGCAATTCGCAGTGCTGCCGCGCCGAGCGATTCCCCGATGGCGAATCCGATGAAACATGGCCCGGCGTAGTCTCCCGGGACAAACAGCAGGATGATGAGCATCATCAGGAGTTCCACGCTGATCAGCATCATCCCGATACTCATGCCGGCCCGCAGCGGAATTTGATAGATGGGATACGGCTTGCCAGCCAATCCGGCGAAAGCGGTCCGCGAATTCGCGAATGTGTTCACGCGAATGCCGAACCATGCAACCCCATAACTTCCCAAAATTCCCACGACGCTGAAAAACAGGATCATGACAACCCGGATTGTCTCGTAGTGACGCAGGACGCCGAAGTAGAGCACGATGATCGCGGCGATGAAAATCCACAGCAGGAACAGAAATTTCCCTTGCGTCACGAGATACGTCTTGCAGGTCTCATAGATCAGCTCGGACATCTCGCGCATCGATCGGTGTACAGGCAGATTCTTGAGGCGAACGTAGATGGTCAAGCCGAAGGCCAGCCCGAATACGCAGAACAGGAGGCCCCACAGGAGAAGTTTGTGCCCGTCCACCCCGAGGAAATTCACTTGCGACAAATCGGGAAGCTTCAGATTCGCTTCGCCGCCTTCAGCCGCCGCCTTTGCCGGTGCTGCCGCAACCGTCATCAGCGTGGTCGCCAACGCAGCGCCAGCCGCAAAAATTCTCTCGAAACGGAATCGGCGCAAACTTTCGGCAGCAAGTCGTGCGCCCGCGAATCCGATGCGCATCAGTGATCCTCCATGGACGAGTTTCATCAGGGATTTATTGGGGAACTCTCACCGGGTTGGTTTCCGCGTGCATCGGGACGAATCTGTCCACACCCGCAAGGCAACCGTCCCAGCCAGAAGCAGCGTCCTTCCTCCGGATATCGGCTCCCTGAACAGGAGCCGCTGTTGCGACACATTCCCCCAGCGGAACGCATCTTTTAGCAGGATTCCGCCGTTTCGTCAAGAAAATGACCTCAGGACCCAGCGCGGCATAAGTCGCGCGAAATCGCCATGTTAGAATCATCCCATGGAGAAGCGGGTAATTTCACCCGGGGGCATCGTGGACGGCGTCGTCGAGCTGCCGGGCGACAAGTCAATCTCACATCGCTACGCCATCATCGCGGCGCTGGCCGAGGGCCGGAGCGAGATACACAACTACGCTTCGGCGGCGGATTGCCGGAGCACTCTCGAATGTCTGCGGCAGCTCGGCGTCGAAATCGAATCGAGCGAGCGCCGCGTGCGCATCAACGGGGCCGGCCTGGACGGATGGAAGGAGCCCCGCAAGCCTCTCGACGCCGAAAACTCCGGCTCCACGATGCGGATGCTTGCCGGCGCCCTCGCCGGGCAGCCGTTTACTTCGACACTCACCGGCGACGAATCGCTTCGCCGGCGTCCCATGCGGCGCGTCATCGAGCCATTGCGGCAGATGGGCGCCGAAATCCGCGCCCGCGACGGCGACCGCGCGCCTATCGAGATTCGCGGCGCCCATTTGCACGCCATCGACTACACGCCCCCGATTCCGAGCGCGCAGGTGAAGTCGGCCGTCCTTCTCGCGGGACTCTATGCCGATGGCGTGACAACCGTCCGCGAATCCGTCTGCACCCGCGATCACACGGAAATCGCGCTGCGCGAATTCGGTGCCACGGTCGAAGGGACCAAGAACGCGATTCGCATCCATCCGCGGCCCAAGCTGGTCGCGCAGCAGCTCGTGGTTCCGGGCGATCTTTCGGCCGCCGTTTTCCTGATTGCCGCGGCGCTCGTGCTCCCGGAATCGTCGTTGATGCTACACAACGTTGGGCTGAATCCCACGCGCGCGCGCGTGCTCGATTTCTTCGTTTCGATCGGAGCGCCAGTCCACGTTGCGTCGCTGCAAATGCGCCACGGAGAATTGGTGGGCGATGTCTCGGTGCGTCACGCGCCGGTTGCGGGTGGGACGGTTTCCGGAGCACAGGTGGCCGAGATGATCGACGAATTGCCCATGCTCGGCGCGCTCGGCCCGTTCACCGAGAAGGGAATCGAGATTCACGACGCAAAGGAACTACGGGTGAAAGAAAGCGACCGCATCGCAGCGCTGGCCGTTGGATTGCGGCAGATGGGAGCGCGCGTGGAGGAATTCGATGACGGGATGCGCGTCGAAGGGCGGTCAGCAGGAAAGCTGCGCGGTGCCAAGGTGGATCCGCAGGGCGACCATCGAATCGCCATGGCGCTCGCGGTGGCGGCGTTGGGGGCGGAAGGCGACACGACGATCCGAGATGCGGATTGCGCCGCAGTCTCTTTTCCGGAGTTTTTTGCGACACTCGATCGCCTGCGCGGCGCTGAGAAGCGTTAGCCGCGAACCCGGCGGGATCGTCAGTGCGACTTGCCCAAGTGGATCGTGCCGTAGCTCGTGTTGATCGTGATTTTCGGCCCCGGCCCGCCAAATTTCCCGCTCAGATGCCCGCTGTCCGAATCATCCACCGGTTTCAGGGAAGGCCCTTGGAAATCGCTCTCGACTTCACCCGAGCGCGACACGGCCGACAACTCGAAGCTCGACCGCGCGGGCAGCGTCAAATCCACATCGCCCGAGTCATTGGCGATGTTGATGTCTGAGCCCGGCGGGGTCGCATAGCCGACTTTGACGTCGCTGTGCGAGTCCGTGACGTCGAGCCGGCCGCCGACGTTTTCCACATCGATGTCCTTGTTGTGGGTCACGATCCTTGCGTCTCCGGCGACGTCCGAAATGGCGACGTCGGACGAATCGAGCTCCATGCGTCCCGTCAGGTGGATGATGGTTACGTCGGACCACGGCGATGTGTAACGGGTTGTCTTCGCGACATTGCGCACGCTGGTGGATCCCAGGAACGCGCCATCAATGGTCACGTCGCCCGAGACGTCGGCGATTTCGAGGTCGTCGCCCCGTCCATTCACGCGAAGATTTCCGCCGACGTTCGCGATGTGGGCGTCGCCCTTTTGCAACTCGGCGCTGACGTCACCTCCAGAGTCGTGGATCTCGACATCTCCGTTGTCAGCATGCGCGTCGACGTTGCCCGCAATTCCCGAGACGCGAATGTCGCCGTGGGAAGAGTTGATGGCCAAAGTCGCCGTCTTCGGGACCTGGACGTCCAAATCAACGCTCGCCCAGCCGCCGGCACTCTCGAGGTTTGCCGGGTGAATGCGGACGCCATTGCCGTGTGGCTCGATGCGAACGTCCACATCTTTCAGGTGTGTCTGAACCGTGGATTCGTTGGGGCCAGGTGCCGATTTTGTCGCGCTCACGACAAGAGCATTGCCGTCGCTCACGTGGACCGTGATGTTTCCCCGCTTCGTGGCGATCTCCACGCGAGCGCCGGGCGAAAGCGTTTGCGGCGCGAGCGCGACGCTTTCGGAATATCGCTGGTTGAAAGGCGGCACGTCAATGTCGATGTCGGCGTAGTGGTCGCGAATCCAGTCGCGGAAGACGAACGTCCCGAGCACGAGAGCCAGAAGAACCAGCAATGCGGCTTCCCCTCCCGAAAGCATCGTGGAGCGTGGTTGTCCGGAGTTTCGATCCGAGAGGCGGTCAATCAGCTTTGCGACGCCCCAGAGAATGATCAGAACCGGCCAGTACAGCCGGATCAAATGGCCGAGGCCCAGCATGGGATCGACACGATCGAGCAGAAAAATGACGCCCAGCAGGATCAGGAGCAAAGCCGCGAAAAGGGAACTGCGATGGTGTCCGTTGCTCACGCGCTCCTCACGGCCCGGTGTGGCCCGTTCGTGATGCGACCGTTTGAGCTAATAGCACACCGCCGGCGACAATCAGCAACAACGGCCAGAGTTGGCCCATATCGTAGCTTGTGTATTCGCCCACAAGGAAAATCAAGCCGAGCGTAATCAGCATCACGGGGCCCATCAGCCCGCGCACGCGACAGCGTGCACAGGTGCAACGCGGTTTTGGTTCGTCCGCCATGGCGTTTCTCTCCTACGAACTGCTCTTCAATCTCGACACAAGCAGCCACACGCCGAGCGCGATCAAGCCCAGTGGCCACGCCTTTGCGAACCAGTCCCACTCGAACAACCCCAGATTCGCAAGCAGGAGGAACATGCCGAGAGCAATCAGAATGATGGCCCCGGTCGGCCTTCGGCTTCCTGTCTCGATCAAGGGTGCTGGTTCTGCCCCGCCTGCGCCACCCGTCTGCCGGGCCTTCGCCACGCGATAGGCCTCGATCGGCATGTAGAAGTAGAAGCAACCCAGCGCAATGCCGAGGAACGCGTGGTAGCTGCCTGGGATGTCGCTGCTCTGCGCCGCAATAAGCCCGCCGAAGACGAGCACGTGGATCAACGCCTTCACGTACTCGCCGTTGTAAACGGCGCCGAGGCCTGGGATAAAACCGAGCGCGAGAGCCACGCCGGGATTGGTTCCCGAGTGTGCTTGCGCCGGCGCCGGTGTCGGTGCGGAGACCATGCTCGCGAGGCACCCTTCGCAATAGAGTGCGCCGCGCACGTCGCGCGTGCACGCTGGACAGAGCGCTTTGCCGCAGTTGCGGCAGAAGCCGGTGGCGTCCACATCGGTATGTACGGCGCATTTCATGGGCGGCTCCTGATGAAGTTGTTGGGCAGGCTTTCGGACCAACGATTCGCCACTGCGAACGCCAGCATGCTGCCGTCCGTCGCCTCGCGATGGCGCGGATGCGGATTCGCTTCCGACCTGTCGTGCGGTTCGGGAGAAGGCGGTTGCGGCTGCGGCTCGCGTAAGGGCTCGCCCACAGGCTCGGGTTGCGCTCCCAGGCGTGATTGAATTTCGTATACCACGCGGAGGTCGCTCACGAATTTCGCCCCGCGCGCGTAGGTGAGATGTACTTGCCGGTTAGCCGTGCGCGCGAGGGTCGCAGGATTGAGGTCCGCCAGGCTCACATTCCTTCCTTGTGGAGCGGCTGCGTGCACCAGAATGGCAAGCGACGCAGCAACCGTCGCCAACCCCATCGCGAACCGCGGTTGCCAGATCGCCGGCACCCACCCGAACCATTGCTGCCAGCCTTGCTTCCCAGTTCTCGGGCCGAGCGTCGCATCGAGAATCTTCCCAACCAGATGCACGGGCTCTTCGGCCGGCAGGACCTGCTGCATCCGGCTGACGAGGGCGCCAACCTGCGCGACGATCCGAGTGCAAGCGGCGCAACCGGCGGTGTGCGCGGAGAAAGCAGCCGCGTCCTCCGGCGAGAGCGCGCCGTCGAGGAAGTCGCTCAACCGTTCTTCCGTTGTTGTGCAGTGCCAATCCATCGGTATCCGTTCCGGCGCTATGCCGGACGCACTCCCATTTCTTCCAGAACTCGCGCCAGCTCAATTCGTCCCCGGTTGATCCGGGATTTGACCGTTCCCTCCGGGACCTGAAGCACGGTGCGAATTTCGCCGTAATCCAGCCCTTGCAAATCTCGCAGAATCACCGCTTCGCGCAATTCCGGCGATAATTTTGCGAGTCCGCGTTGCAGCTGTTCGCTCAACTCGGCGGCTTGCGCCAGTTTATCCGGCGTGCGCGCCGGTGAATGTACTTCCTCAAGCTTCGGCATCGCGTCGTCGAGCGAGTCGGTCAATCGGTCGCGGCGCGTGCGCCGGTAGTGGTCCACTAGCAGGTTTCGCGTCACGCTCGTAAGCCACGTGGGAAACGCGCCGTAGGCGGGCTGATAACTCGCGAGCGTCTTATACACGCGCAGGAAGACCTCCTGGCTGAGGTCCTCCGCGGCAGCTGCGTTGGCCGTGAACCGGTAGCACAGGTTGTAGACGCGCCGCGTATGCCGCCGCACAAGTTCCTCCCAGGCCGGCCCGTCGCCCCGGATACAGAACTGAATCAGTTGGGCGTCGGGCTCCAATCTGTACTAGCCTCGCAACCTGCATCACTTTCCGGCCTCAACCATGGAACGCAAAACTAGGCCGAAAAGTTCCGTGCCATGTGTTCCCAGGCGATCCCGCGGCCACGCTTGGCCGGCATCTTATTCGCGCTGTGGCAGGAAATACAAGGGTAGCGACTTTTGCGCCTTATTCTGGTGGACAGATTCGTGATCGCGCGGTAGGAAATCGGCGGGGCAAGTGGGGGGTACCTGCCGACTGACTGCGATCTCTACACCAGACGAGGCCGACCCGTGGCGGATCGGCCCTCCTCCGGTTGGCGAGATTACTCCCAGCCCGTCTTTGCGTTGTACGGCAGCAAGTAGCCCATCGCTTCGATCTCGTGAATCTTGCCGCCTCGGATGGCGAAGATCTCGGCTGCCTGTAGGTCGATCGGTCCGAAATTCATCGGCAAGGTGTCCACGCCGGGCACGCCCGAAATCTTGATGGAGCGCACGTTGCCGCGATGCACGAACATCGGGAAGCTGAAGGCCAGTCCCTTTTCTTCGTCGAGGATGATGATGCGTCGCGGCCATATCTTCGTGATGTAGCTCAGGCCGTGCGTATTCATGCTATCTCGGCATCCGAGCATACCGAGCTTCGAGAGCGGGCTATTGGCGCCTCCCATGGGGCCCGACTGCGGCGCTTTATTCGTCGTGGTTTGCATACCGTTCTCGTGCCTCTCGCAATCGTCGGCATAGGGCGCGACGTCGCCATTGCTTTGCTCGATCGAGTCGAAGTAAGAATTCGCGATGTGGAATAACTCGTCTCGCGAGCTTCGTTCCGCGACCGGCACCGTTTCGACCAGCCCGGTCCTGGGCGTAACAAGGTTCTTCATGCTGCCTTCTCGGACGTCGCGCACGACAACATGCTCAATCTCAGTGATCTTTCCGCCTTCCACTTTCAGCCGGAGCGCGAGAATGATCGGCTTGTTGAACTCTTTCATCACTCCGTAGAAGCCGATCTGGTGAGAGGTGGGATCGGCGGCGTAGACTTTGAGAGTTGTCGGCGCCTCGGATGCACCCACCCACAGGCCGTCGCCCAGGGGCAAAGTCGCCGTGTTCTCTGTGAATTTGACGTCCTTTGCCATGGGCAAGCCGTTCGGATCGTGCTTCACCAAGGCGGCCAGGTATTGGTCGACCAGACTGGTTAGGCATGCCCGGTCGCAGTCCGATCCGGCCGCGGAAGCTGAAGGAGCCTGGGCCTTGGCCGCGCGCGCGCCCATCCCAGACAGCAAGATTGCAACCACCGTAGCTGTCACCAGAAGCCTTGTACGCATGTGGGCCCCCTTTCGCACGAAAACGGGGCAGACAATAGCACGAAAGCCCGGCGGATTAAAGCGCACCCGGTCGTGTCGCGCGTCCTTCGTCACCCATCGCGGCGAGTTGCCATCGCGTCCTTGACACTCTCTGAAGCTTACTGTTACGGTGCAAGCCGGACGATGAAAAAGTCGCGAAGGTACCTGCTGCTCCTCCTCGCCCTGCTGGCCCTCGGTTATTTCTTTTATAAGTTTCGGAACGCCATCACGCTGGAGGGATTCCGTTGGGGGATGGTGGCCGAATCGCTTCGCCACGCGCGGCTTTCTTTCCTTTTGCTCGGAATCGCGGCCGTATACGTTTGCTTCGCGCTTCGCGCACTTCGCTGGATGCGGTTCTGCCGCTGGCTTGGCCCCACACGTTTCTCAAACGTCTACAGTGCGACGTTGATGGGCTTCACCTGCGTTTTTCTTCTCGGCCGCCCTGGAGAACCGATCCGCCCCGTGCTCATCGCCCGGAAAGACTCGCTTTCGATGCCGGGGATGTTCGGCGTCTACGTTCTCGAGCGCATTTCAGACGTCGCCGCCACGGTGGTGCTCGCGGGTTGCGCGCTTCTGCTTCTTGAGCATCGATCGCTTGCCAGCGCGGCAAGCGGTTCGCTCATCAGAGTCGCGCGCTCCGCCGGGATGGGGTTGCTCGCAGGGCTTGTCGGTGTCATCGCGTTGCTGATCTATTTTCGTTATCACGGCGCCGGCTGGCTGGCCCGGAAGCTGCACGAGAGCAAGTGGCGCCACGGCTGGCGGGGCAAGGTCGTGCTCTTGCTCGAGGGATTCAGCGAAGGATTGCAAGGAATCCGCACGTGGGGAGATCTCAGCGCGCTGGCGGGTTATACGGTGTTGCACTGGCTGCTCGTCGCTTTAGTGTACCTGTTGGTCATACGCGCCTTTCCCGGCCAGCTGGCGCAATTGAGTTTTGGCAGCGTGGTTCTCGTTCTCGCTTTCGCGCTTGTCGGCTCTGCGGTTCAGCTTCCAGGAGTAGGCGGAGGAGCGCAACTGGCAACCTTCCTTGTGTTCACTCTGATCTTTGGAGTAGAAAAGGAGCCGGCCGCGACAGCCTCTATCGTTCTGTGGCTGATCTCGTTTGCATCTTGCTGTTTTGCCGGTCTGCCTTTGTTGTTCCGGGAGGGCTGGTCGATGGGCGAACTGCGGAGGATGGCGCAGGCGCAAGAGCACGCCGGCGAAGCCGGCTTGCTCGCCGAGGCGGAGCGGGCGGCGGAGTCGCCCGTGCCGTCGCCTGATTCGAAGGAGAGGCCCGAGTGAGGTGTCCTTTTTGCGCGCATCTTGATGACAAGGTGATCGACTCGCGCGAGGCCCGCACCGGCGATTTGATCCGCCGCCGCCGCGAATGCCTGAAATGCAAACGGCGATTCACGACCTACGAACGCATCGACGAAATCCCTTACATGGTGATCAAGAAGGACGGCAGACGGGAGAAATTTGACCGGCAGAAGATTTTGCAGGGACTGCTGAAGGCTTGCGAGAAGCGGCCCGTTCCCGTGAGCAAGCTTGAATCGATCGTCGACGAGGCCGAGGCGTTTGTCAGCGAGGCCGCCGAGCGCGAGCGAACGACGACGGAGATCGGCGGACTGCTCATGGCGCGTCTGAAGAAGCTGGACAAGGTTGCTTACGTCCGCTTTGCTTCCGTCTATCTCGATTTCAAGGACGTGAAGGAATTCATGGACGAACTGAAGGGGCTGCTCAAAGACCGCGCCAAGAAGTGAGTCCCCTCCCTTAGGCCTGCCAGACGCCGGCTGCAAACGTCTTCACAGTGCGAAAGCCGAGGTGTTCGTAGAGTTGGACCGCGTGCTCGTTGGTGGCCGTCACGGTCAGCGAAAGCGACTCGTAGTGACGCCTGCGCAGCGCCTGGATCGACTGCTCCATCAACTGCCGACCGATGCCGTGTCCCTGGTAGCCGGGCATGACGCAGACCTGCGTCGTGTGCCCCACACCTTCCGCCACCGTCGATGTGAGAATCATGCCCACGGGCCGATCGCCCGTCGCCGGACGCACCAGAAAGGAAGCCTCCGGCAAAAACTGGCCGCAGCCCGGCAGGAGGACGATATTGCGGAGAAATTTCAGGCTACCCGCCTCGCTGCGATACTGGTCGTTGATGCGGCCGTCCACGTGGTCCGCATAGGCGAGTTGGATGAGTTGCGCGGCTTGTTCGAAGGCCCGGTCACTCCACGGCTCGATCCGCAGTCCGGACGACAGCGGCTTGCCGCAGAGATTCGCTTCGGCCAACGACAGAAGCATGAATTGCCGCGTGTGCAGGCGGAAATGCTGCGAAAGAAAGGCGGGATCGAGTTCACTGCCGAATGGCATCAACTGCGCCTCGATGCGTTCCAATCGCGGTGTGGCTCGGAGCGCACCCATCATTTCGGTCAGCAGCGCCTGCGTGGTTTGTCCCTGCGCGCACTTCGAGGATACGAACAGCCCGCCGATCAGTCCCTTGTGATCCTCGAGGACGTAGAATCCATAGCCGGTCGGCTGGCCGTTCTCGACCGCGGCAAACCCTCCGAGCGCGCGTGAGTCGATGAATTTCCGGATGAGATCGATTGAGGCGCGGTAGTCCCAGTGCAACTCTTCCCGCCAGTGCCGGGTTTCTTCCCGGAAGAGGTTTTCCAGAGACCGTGAATATAGCGTGCGAAGATCGACGATCTGCATGAGATCCGAAGGCCGTTCCCAAGCCATTATAACCGTCCCGGGGCAGGGAACCCAACTGGCGCCGATTGTCGGAACCGTAACGGTGCGTCAAATCGGGTTCGAAAGAAGTGTGCTAACATTCGATGCGTAGAGGCGTGTTTCCGCGAGCGCCCGCGACCATCGGATGGCCATCGTCTCCGAGCTGCGCTATCCCACAACTCGTCTCGCCAAGATTTTCTCCGGACTTTTGGCGCTGCTTTTCTTCGCCCTTGTGTCGATCTCGGCAGTGTCCGGGATCCTTCTGTATCAGATTTTGCATCCCGCGCGGAATTCGGTCACGTTCGACCTGAACGTCATGATGGGCCATCCGACAACGTTTTCATTTCCCGTCGCAGGCGATGCGAAACGGGAAGGCTTGTTCTTTCCGGGTTTGCGCGGGGCCCCTACCGTCGTCGTTTGCCACGGATACACGGGACAGCGCGGCGACGTGCTGACACTCGTTACGGCGCTGCAGGAACATCAATTCAATGTTTTCCTGTTCGATTTCACAGGACACGGAACGAGCCCCGGGGTGACGACGCTGGGATATCGCGAGACCGCCGAACTTCGTTCGGCGCTACAGTCGTTGGCCGGGCGCGACGACGTGGACGCACATCATTTCGGGCTCTGGGGCACCGACATGGGCGGGTACGTCGTACTCGAAGTAGCGGCGACCGATCCCCGAATCGAGGCCTTCGCCGTGGACGACGCCTACGACGATCCCCGCGATATGGTGCAGATCGAAGTGAAAAAATCCGGGCTCCAGGTGTTGCCGTACGTCCTGCGTTTTTCCGATTTCGGATTCCGGATGCTCAACTATCCGTTTCGGCATGAGCCGCCTGCCTCGACGCGTCTTGCCGCGACTAAAGGAATCCCCAAGCTGTTCGTCCTGGCGGATGACCGTCCTGCGCTCGCGAATGAAACGCTGGCGTTGTTCATCAAAGCGCCCGATCCGAAGCAGATGGTGCGCGAGCGGCTGACGTACCGCGACATGTCGGATGACGACCGCAGGAGTTACGAAAGCCAGATCGTAAATTTCTTCTTGCAGAATATTCCCCCGACTTCACGCCGCTAGCGCCGCACACGATTGATTGGCACGTAGAGAACACCGACGTACGGCTCGTCGAGCGCGCCCCGGAACCTGCCGAGTTTCCGGATCTCCTCGAGTCCGGCGGGCGTAGTCAGCACGAGGGCCGCGTCCGGGTCGGACGGGGACCATTCCAGGAGCTCACGGTGAAAATAGAACGCAAGACCGTAATTCCAGTCGCGGCGCAGACGGTAGGTGAAAATGCGGTCCTGTCGCTGATCGTTTCGCATGAATTGGGCGTGGGACCTTGCGGACTCGAACCTGTCCAGTATGGGGAGAATCCCGAGATTGGCCACTTCGACGCAAGCGACAACGGAAAGGGCGCAGGACGCGATCACGTAGTACGGTTTCCGATAAAAGCCCGCCGCAAAGACAAGCAACGCAACAAGGACGCCTAGAAACAGCGCCGCATACTCGCCATGCGAAACGAGCCGCGAAGTGTGGTCCGGGCTGTAGCTCGTCCAGGGAATTCGATGCGCCAGACGCAGAGCGACGATTCCAAGCCCAAGCCAGGTCAAGCCGATCGCGGCCGCGATGGACACGGCGGCTGCGCGGCTTCCGCGGAACGCGCGCACGGCTCCGACGGAACACAAGAGTGCCAGGGGAGGAATCGCGGGCAGGATGTAGCCCGGCAATTTGGATTGCGAAAAGCTGAAGAACACGACCGGAACAATGGCCCAGCACGCAAAAAAGAATCCCGGTGAGTTGGCCCATGAATGCTCGCGCCATAACCGAAATCCTTCCCGCGCCGCCGGCCATAGAAACGCGGTCCAAGGCAACAGCGCGAGGAGAACGATCGGGCCGAAAAACCAGAACGGCTGGCGATGCTGGAATAGCGGAGTCAGATATCGTTCGAAATTGTGCTGAAAGAAGAAGATTCGGAGAAAGTCGGGGTTGCGAAGAGCGCAAACGACGTACCATGGGAGCGCCACAACGCAGAAGGCGACAATAGCGAGCGGGTGAGCGAATCGAAGCGTCGCGCGCCACTGCCGTGTCGCAAGAGCCCAGAAAATGAGCGCTCCACCGGCCAGGACGATGGCCGCAGGGCCCTTCGCCAGAACCGCCAGACCGAGAAACGCTCCAAACAAAAGCGGAGCGAAAAACTCACTGCGTCGAGCCTCGGAAGCGGCGTCGGCGGCACGTAACGCACCGGCGCTGCGAAGCACGCTGGCGGCGCTCGCCATGGCGAGCGCAATCGCGGCGCTGAACAGCATGTCCGGTGTGCCGGCGCGAGCGAAGCCGACCGCCGCAACGCTCGATGAGAACAATAGCGGAGCGAGCAGCGCGGGGCTCTGCTCAATGCGGGCATCGTTGCCGTAGTGCTTCCACCCGAGCCATCCGATGGCGAGGGCTGCGGCGAACGCAGCAATGGCAGACGGCAGTCGCGCGGCCCACTCGGCAGGCAGGTGCAGCAGAAAGCCCAGAGCCGCGGCCCAATAGTAGAGAATCGGCTTCTCGAACCACGGCTGCCCATAGAGTCGCGGCGTCACCCAGTCTCCGGTCTCGGCCATCGCTCGCGCGATCCACGCGTAACGCGGCTCGTCCGGACCTACTAGGCCGATAGCGCCCAGATGTCCGAACAAACATATGAAGACGGTCAGCGCCAAGACGGTCAGCGCTGCGCCGCGCGGGAGTCCATGTTGTGTGTGTGTTTGCGAAGTCTCGCTCAAGGCCGGACGAGTCTAGCACTGCCGTGAGAATTTGTGTCGCAGCATGCAGCACGGCTGCACCGTCGTCCCTCTGTACCTTCGGGCGCAGGCGTGAGCTTTGGAGATTGCTACTGGACTCTGGCGCCGGGCGTCGCGGCTCCCGCATAATGACTCGCGATGCGGGAATGGCTCGAGTACGCTGTGGCGTGGGTTGGACTGAAGTCTCTTGGCCTTTTACCGAGGCCGGCGGCGCGGTGCGTCGGAGTCTGCTTTGCCGCCGCGGCCCTTGCAATCCGGGCGCCGCTCCGCCGCACTGCGATGGTCAACTTGCGGATGGCGTTCCCCGACTGGACGGACGCGAAGCGCAAGCAGGTGATCCGTGGCATGATTCGGCAGGTCGGCTGGATGGCGGGCGAATTCTCGCAGTTCCCGAAATACACGCGCGAGAATATCGAGCGTATCGTCGTGTTCGACGGCTTCGAAAACTTTGACGCGGCGCGGCAACGCGGCAAGGGCGTGCTGTTTCTGACGGGTCACATGAGCGCGTGGGAGCTTGCTCCGTTCGCGCATGCGCTGTATGGCTACCCGCTGCATTTTCTCGTTCGCCCGGTCGCGAATCGCCGGGTCGACGCGCTCATCAACGCCTACCGCTGCCGATCGGGGAACCAGCCGATCGAGAAGAACCGCTCCGCCCGTTCGATCCTGAAAGTGCTGGGCGAGGGCGGAACGGTGGGGATTCTTGCGGACCACAATACGACGCTGGAAGAGGCCGTGTTCGCCGACTTCTTCGGCATTCCGGCTTCGACAACCTCGGGGCTCGCGCGAATTGCCCTGCACACAGACGCGGCGGTCGTGCCCGGGTTTCTCTCTTGGGACGAAGCGCGGCGCAAGTACCGCCTCCGCTTCGAGCCGGCGGTCGAACTCGTGCGCAGTGAAAACGAAGAGTCAGATGTCGCGAAGAACACGCAGCGGTTCACCACCGTGATCGAGGAGTATGTCCGCGCGCACCCGGACCAGTGGCTATGGGTGCACAAACGGTGGAAGACCCGCCCGCCTGGCGAGAAGCCAATTTATCCGTTCTAGCAAGGGCGATGGGCTTGAATTCGGAGAGACCACGCGAATGGCGTGTCCGCTCGTGATTTCCGGAGCAAGGGGAGGCGACCAATGATCTGCACGACTGGTGAGCTCGCAAAGTACCTGGGAGCTGAACTGGAAGGAGACGCGTCCGCGCCGGTCTCGGGTATCGCGAGCCCTGAACGCGCGCGCGCCGACGATCTCATCTACGTCGAATCGCCGCGCCATCAGGCGCGCGTGGGCGCATCGGCGGCCCGATGCGTGGTCGCTCATCCGGATGTACGGATCGAGGGGAAGACGATCTTGGGCGTGAACGACCCGAAGTTGGCGTTCGCGAAGGCAGCCGCGTGGCTGCTGAAAGAACCCTCGCCCAGTGGAACGGTGCATCCGACCGCGGTTGTCTCGGCGAGCGCAAGGCTTGCGGCAGGTGTTTCGGTGGGCCCGTATGTTGTGATTGAGGACGACGTGGCAATTGGCACCGGAACAGTCGTTGAACCTTTCTGCTTTCTCGGCCGCGGTGCCCGCATCGGCGAGAGTTGCCGGCTGCATCCGCGCGTCACGCTGTACGCCGGCGCGCGGCTCGGCGACCGCGTCGAAGTGCACGCGGGCGTTGTGGTGGGCGGAGACGGATTCGGGTACGTCTTCGGCGAAGGACGCCACTGGAAATTTCCCCAGGTGGGAAGCGTCGAGATCGGCGACGACGTTGAGATCGGCTCAAACGCCACGATCGACCGAGGGTCGCTCGAAACGACGCAGATCGGCAACGGCGTGAAAATCGACAATCTCGTTCAAATCGCTCACAACGTTCGCATCGGGGAGCATTCCATACTGGCTGCACAGACGGGTATTTCAGGCAGCAGCACGCTCGGCAGGAACGTTATCATCGGCGGGCAGGTCGGAATCGCGGATCACTGCACGCTTGAGGATGGTGCCGTCGCTGGAGCGCAGGCCGGGATTCCGACAGGCAAAACAATCCGCCGCGGACAAACCGTATGGGGCACGCCGGCGCGGCCGCTCGACAGATTCAAGCAGCAGTACGCGTGGTTCGCACGGCTGCCAGAATTGGCGGAGCGCATCCGTAAACTGGAACTTTCGTCTTCTGTTCGCTGACAGTCGCAGTCGGGGACTAAGAAGGCTCTCGCTTGGCGAACAAAATTTTCCACAGAAGGCGGCACGGCAGCGGTTACGATCATCCAATCGTATGGCCTGAACGATGCTAAGGGGAGTGTTTTCGATTGACGGTCGGTCTGATACAAAAGATAATAGGTAGGGGTCATCCTGTAACTGTCTGTGCTACCGAGACATTTGCTACACCCCCGTCGGAGGAATGCTTTCACTGACCGTTAAGTTTGAGGTCCCCAGAGGGACCGCTAGTGACTGGCAAAGTGCATGTCTGAGGGGCTGATGACACCGGAGGCGCGACTGCGCGCGGACGCCGCCAGCGGCGCGGCGGCGACGGCGGCTGTCTCTACGCGAAACACCGGATCGGATGTCGAAGAAGCGGTCCGCCGGAGCGTCAACTGGTTCCTTTCCACGCAGAATCAGGCGGGCTATTGGTGGGGGGAGCTCGAAGCCGATACCACGCTCGAATCCGACTACATCCTCTATCTGCATATCCTCGGCCAGTTGAACTCCGAAAAAGTCGCGAAATTGGCGAAATATATTCGCGATCGCCAGATCCCTGACGGTGGCTGGAATATCTTTTACGGCGGCCCCTCGGAGCTGAACGCGACCGTCAAAGCCTGGGTGGCACTGCGTCTGGCGGGGGATCCCCCCAGAGCCCCGCATCTCGAGCGAGCCAAGAAGAGAATCCACGAGTTCGGCGGGCTCGAAGCCACGAATTCCTACGTGAGATTCTATCTCGCGATGGTGGGCGCGATCGATTGGAGCCTCGTTCCGGCCATTCCTCCGGAACTGATGCTGCTCCCCGAATGGTTTCCGGTCAACATCAACGAGATGTCGTCGTGGACACGAGGAATCGTGATTCCGCTGGCGATTGTCTACGCGCTGCGGCCCGGCTGGCGATTGCCCGAAGGCGTCACGGTCGGCGAGCTTTTCAAGCGTCCAGGCTCGACGCCACCATCGCTCGCATGGGATAAGCGAGTGGTTTCCTGGAAGAATCTCTTCCTCGCACTCGGCAGGAGCGTGAAGCTCTACGAAAACCTGCCCTGGAAGCCGTTCCGCAAGACGGCGCTGGCGCGCGCACGGAAGTGGATGTGCGAACGTCTGGAGCGCAGCGAAGGTCTGGGGACGATCTACCCCGCGATGATGAATTCGATTTTCGCCCTGCTGGCCGAGTGTGGTGACACGACCGATCCTCTTGTCGCGCGGGAAATCGGGTTTCTCGCGCGTTACGAAATCCAGGAAAACGACACGCTGCGGGTTCAACCGGCCATTTCGCCGCTTTGGGACACAGCCATCGCCATGGTTTCGCTTGAGGAAGCGGGGCTGGATCCTGCGCATCCGTCGCTGCTTGCCTCGGCGCGGTGGTTGGTCGCGAACCAGATCCTCGGTCCGGGTGACTGGCAGGCGAAGAACCGCAAGGCGGAGCCGGGCGGGTGGGCGTTCGAGTTCCGCAATGATTTTTATCCCGACGTGGACGACACCGCATTCGTCCTCATGGCCCTGAGCCGCGTGGCGGATCCGGAGCCGGCGCGCTTGCGCGCCGCCATTCGCCGCGGGCTCGCGTGGCTCTTGAGCATGCAGAATGGCGACGGAGGCTGGGGCGCGTTCGACCTCGAAAACAATTTGCAGTTTCTCAACAACATTCCATTTGCCGACCACAACGCGATGCTCGATCCTTCGACAGCGGACGTGACCGCGCGGGCGGTGGAATGCCTGGGGCAGATGGGATGGGACGCAAAGCATCCGGTGATCGCGCGCGCGCATGCGTTCCTCCGCCATGAGCAGGAGGCCGATGGCTCGTGGTTCGGACGCTGGGGCGTCAATTACATTTATGGAACTAGCGGCGTGCTGCGAGCGCTCGAAGCGGCCGGACTCGGGTCGCTGCCTGACTCCCGGCGCGCTAAGGACTGGCTGCGCTCGGTGCAGAATCCCGACGGCGGCTTCGGCGAGTCGATCTTGTCCTACTATGATCCCGCGCTCAAAGCCAAAGGGAAGAGCACTGCGTCGCAGACGGCATGGGGACTGATTGGCTTGCTCGCAGCCGATGGCCGGGCGGCTGCGAATGACCCGGCGGTCGAACGCGCAGTGGCCTGGCTCGTCTCGCATCAGAATGCCGATGGCACGTGGGACGAGGCCGAATTCACCGGCACGGGTTTCCCCCGCGTGTTCTATTTGAAATATCACCTGTACAGAAACTCTTTCCCGCTGTACGCGCTGGCGCGCTACGATAACGTACGCAAAGGCCGGGTGCGATTCGCCGGCGTGCAGGTTCGTGCGAAAGAAATTGAGCACTCAAACGGATTTTGGGGGTAACGGACGGCAGAACGAGGTTTTTCACCTTATATGACCACGCTTGTCACGGGCTCGACGGGTTTTGTAGGAAGCCACGTCGCCCGGCAACTCGCCGCCGCAGGCCACACCGTTCGCGTTCTCGTTCGGCACTCGAGCAACTTGCAAGCACTTGAGGGACTGGCCGTCGAACGCGTCGAGGGCGATCTTCGCGATATGCTCTCGCTCGACCGGGCCATGAAGGGAGTGCGCCGGGTTTTTCACGTTGCGGCGGACTATCGCTTGTGGACCAGAAATCCCGGCGAGATTTACGAGAGCAATGTCGAGGGCACGCGCCGCATTCTTGAGGTTGCGGCGCAGGCTGGCGTTGACCGGGTCGTGTATACCAGCACGGTGGCGACGGTGGCAGTGCCGGGGCATGGCGACGATCTGCCGAACGAGGAAACCCACGCAACGCTCGATCAGATGGTTGGGCACTACAAGCGCTCGAAGTTTCTGGCGGAACTCGAGGCCATTAAAGCGGCGGGAGCTGGAATACCGGTCGTGATCGTGAATCCCACGGCGCCGGTCGGCCCGGGTGACTGGAAGCCGACGCCTACGGGCCGGATCATCGTCGACTTTCTGAACGGCAGAATGCCGGCCTATGTCGACACCGGATTGAACCTGGTCCCTGTCGAGGACGTCGCGGCCGGACATCTGTTGGCCGCCGAAAAGGGCCGGGTCGGGGAGAGATACGTTCTTGGCGGGCTGAACCTGACGCTGAAGCAGATTCTGGAGAGGCTTGCCGCGATCACGGGACGTCCTGCGCCGCGCCTGAGACTCCCGCACGCGGTCGCGCTCGCGGCGGGATACGCGGACGAATGGTTCTCGCGCCTGACCGGGCGGGAACCGCAGATTCCGGTGGAAGGTGTGAAGATGTCCCGGCACCGGATGTTTGTGGCGAGCAGTAAGGCGGAGAGGGAGTTGGGTTACCGCGCCGGCTCGATCGAAGCGGCGCTGGAGCGCGCGGTGCGCTGGTATGATGACCGCGGGTACGTTGACGGGCGCGCCGGTGCGAAGCCGGTGGCGCGTGCAGCCGCGGCATAAAGTCTGGTACTCTTACTTCTTATATATTGCTCATAAGTTGTAGATGTCCTCATTCGTTTTTATAGCTTTGCGATGAAAGCTCTCATTACATTTGCGCTGGCAAGTGAGTTCGCCCCTTGGCGCAAGTCGCGGCGCTTCACACGAGTTTCCGTCGACGCTTGGGACCAGACCTATTGGGCGCAGGTCGGGACGACGGACGTGCGCGTGGTTCTGACGGGCGCAGGGCGCTTCGCGGCGCAGCGGGTGCTGGCGCGAGCGTTCGACTATGGGCCCGACGTGTGCATCGCCTCGGGTCTTGCCGGCGGATTGAAGCCAGCCTATCGTCCCGGGGCAATTCTCGCGGCGCGAACGGTCATGGATACCAAGGGAACAAAACTGACACGGAGCGATGCAGAGCTGGTTTCGCGCGCCGGGGACCTGGGCGCGAAGGTTGTGGAGAGATTCCTGACGTCCAATCATGTGGTCTCGACGGCGGAAGAAAAGAAGTCTCTGGGCGCTTCTGGAGACGCGGTCGACATGGAGAGTGTTTACGTACTGTCTGCGGCGGCACAGCGCGAGATTCCGTCGGTGGCGATTCGAGCAATCAGCGATGCTGTTGAGTCGGACCTCCCGCTCGATTTTGATCAGGCGTTTAACGATCGCGGTAGCGTGAGCGTCCCGAAAGTGATTGGACAAATCGTCGCTCGGCCGCATCGAATCGGCGGGCTGCTTCGGCTGGCGCATGAGAGCGAACGGGCGGCTGCGGCCTTGGCTGGTTTTCTGGATGAATACGTGCAGCGCATCGCGCGGGGGCCCTTGCCGGAAATCGCACGAGCCGAGGCGCTCGCCACATGAGCCACACTTTTGTCGACGTCGGATCGCGAGAGGTCCAGCAGAATCGCAATGGCGAGATGCGCGCAGGCGTATATCGCGGCAAAGGGCGCGTGGTTGTCGAGCACGTGCCGATCCCGGACATTGGCGAAGGGGAAGTGCTGTTTCGGGTGGCGGCATGCGGTGTCTGTGGGACGGACATCAAGAAAATTCAGCACGGGTTCATCGCGCCGCCGCAAATCCTCGGCCATGAGCTTGCCGGCACGGTCGTCCGCGTTGGCCGGGGCGTGACGAAATTCAAGCCCGGCGACCGCGTCGTCAGCTTTCACCACATTCCCTGCGGCGATTGTTTCTACTGTGAACGGGAACTCTATTCCCAGTGTGCGGGCTACAAGAAAACCGGCCTGACAGCCGGCTTCGATCCGAACGGGGGTGGCTTTGCCGAATATGTTCGCGCCATGCCGTGGATCGTCGAGCGCGGGATGATCGTTCTGCCTCCGGACGTGAGCTTTGAGGAAGCGACTTTTGTAGAGCCGGTAAACACGTGTCTGAAAGCGGTTCGCAAGGCGCGCGTTGCCGCAGGCGAGACGGTTCTCGTGATCGGGCAAGGCCCCATCGGAATGCTTTTGACGATGATCGCGAAGCACGAAGGCGCAACCGTGTATGCTAGCGACCCGATGCCGGGACGCCGGGCCGCAAGTGTTCGCTTTGGGGCGAAGGAGTCGTTCGATCCGTCGAAAGGCAGTCTTCTCGAAGAAATACGCCCCCGGACCGGGGGACGCGGCGCGGATGCGGTTCTGTTAGCCGTGCCCAACCCGTCATTGGTCCCCGAGGCCCTCGGCCTCGCGCGACCGGGCGGCCGCGTGCTACTGTTTGCTCATAACGACCCGGTCCTGCAACTCGAATTTCCGGCAGCGGCCGTGGGCATCGAGGAAAAAGAGATTCTGGGCAGCTACAGCGCTTCGGTCGATAACCAGCAGGAATCGGCGGCCCTTGTGTTCGAGCGGCGGCTGCCGGTGCGCGAGATGATCTCTCACCGCTTCCCGCTCGAGCGAATCGCGGACGCGCTGGAGCTGGCCGCGCACCCGAAGGACGACACACTGAAAGTGTTGATCACGCACGAATGAGCAAGTCAACGAGAAACGGGCACATGACTGCCGCGGTCCTTTACGGCCGCGAGGATGTGAAGCTCGAACGCGTCGAGCTTCCGCGTCTCGCGGAAGACGAAGTGCTGGTGCGGGTGTCGGTTGCGCTTACCTGCGGCACCGATCTCAAGGTTTGGAAGCAGGGCTACCACGCGCGGATGATTCAGCCCCCGGCGCTTTTTGGCCATGAGCTCGCCGGCGTCGTTGAAGACCAAGGCAGTGCGGTGAACGGCGGCGTCCACAAGGGTATGCGTGTCGTGCCGGCGAATTCGGCGCCATGTAACCAGTGTTTCTACTGCCGGAAGGGACAGCCGAACCTCTGCGAGGACCTGCTCTTCAATAACGGCGCGTACGCGGAATACATCCGCATCCCAGGTCGGATTGTCCGCCAGAACTTGCTCGAGATTCCCGAGGGCGTGTCGTTCCTGGATGCGGCCATGGTCGAGCCACTTGCCTGTGTTCTGCGCGGAATCCATGAAACGGGCATTCGGCCCGGCGATACCGTGGTCGTGATCGGCTGCGGGCCGATTGGCCTCGAGTTCATCCGCATCCTTTCGCGTCGGCAGGTGCGCGTGATCGCAGTCGCGAGGCGCGCCGCACGGAAGCAGGCGGCGGAGCGCCTCGGCGCCGTCGCGGCATTCGACGTGTCCGAAATCGACAATCCGGTGGGCCGCGTGAGGGAGTTGACCGAAGGCGGGCGCGGTGCCGACGCCGTGATCGAGGCGGCGGGTCAGCCGGTGACGTGGCAATGGGCTCTTGAGATGGTGCGTAAGGGTGGCACGGTCAATCTCTTCGCCGGTTGCGCGAAGGGAACCGAGGTGAAGCTCGACCCGTGGACCTTGCACTATTCCGAAATCACCATCAAGTCCACGTTCCATCACACCCCGCAATTCATTCGCGAGGCGCTCGATACGATCGCGCGCGGCGAGATTCGTGCGCGCGACTTCATTACCGGGGAAGTCCCTCTCGCCGATCTTCCCAGCGTGTTCGAGCATATGAAGAACCGGAACGGCGAATTGAAGACAGCCATTATCCCTTAATCCTGATCGTCGTCCGGCGGTACGTTTCATGCTGCCCACACCAGAACTGGAAATCGCTCGCAACCTTCCTGCCGAGCGCTGCACCGCCCAGGAGGCCCAGCGCTATACGCGCTGGCTTGCGACGCACCACTACGAGAATTTCAACGTCGTTTCCTGGCTCTTGCCGCGCCATTTGCATCAGCACTTCTATAATGTGTATGCGTACTGCCGTTGGTCCGACGATCTCGGCGACGAAGTTCCGGACCGCGAGCGGGCTCTTGAGTTGCTCGATGCTTGGGAAGACGAACTGCGTTTGATCTACGAGCCGGGCCGCAGCGCCGCGCATCCGGTCCTCATCGCGCTCCGCGAAACGGTTTGCGCGAAGGACATTCCGATCGGGCCGTTTAGCGATCTGCTGCGCGCTTTCCGGCAGGATCAGGTCGTGCACCGCTACCCGACGTGGGACGCTGTCCTGGACTACTGCGTCTATTCGGCGAATCCCGTCGGGCGTTTGGTGCTGTATCTTTGCGGCTACCGCGACCCGGAGCGCCAGCGCCTCTCCGATTTCACGTGCACGGCGCTGCAACTCGCGAATTTCTGGCAGGACGTTTCGCGGGACCTCGAAAAGGGCCGCATCTACATTCCGCTCGACGCGCTCGCCGCACACGGATTGACCGAAAGCGACATCGTCGCGCGCAAGTTCGACGCCCGCTACGTAGCGTTGATGAAGGCCTTGATCTCCCAAACGAGAGACCTCTTTGCCGCGGGCCTGCCACTTGCAGGGCGTGTGGCGGGCACCCTCCGCATCGACATCGAGCTTTTCAGCCGCGGCGGCCTCGCCGTCTTGGACGCGATCGAAGCGTCGGGATACAACACGCTTGAGCATCGTCCCGCGCTCACGAAGTGGACCCAACTCGGGCTGCTTGGACGCGCTCTGATTCAGCGAGCGTTTGGGCACGCTGCGAGCCGCGGAGACGGCAGTTCCGATCTGCATCACGCTCCCGCGGAAAGCAGCGTAAGCAGCCGTTCTGCGAGCGTCCCGGCGGTGCCGCATGGAGCGGAAGCCGTGCGCGCGTCCTACGCCGAGTGCAATCGCATTGCGCGCGCGGCGCAGAGCAGCTTTTATCTCGCATTTTTCGGCCTGCGCAAGGAGAAGCGCAACGCGCTTTGCGCGCTCTATGCCTTTATGCGCCTGGTTGACAACGTGTCGGACGAGCCGGGCGATCTCGAATCGAAACGCCGGGGCCTCGCTCGCTGGCGGGCGATGCTCGACGAAGCAGCCGCGGGACGAACCGAAAGTCACCCGATTCTCCCAGCGCTCGCCGATACGATGGTGCGTTTCGACATTCCCGCGCGGTATTTCCATGATCTGATTCTCGGCGCGGAGATGGACCTGACCGTTGCGTCCTACGCCACATTTGACCGGCTGTCGGAATACTGCTACCGCGTGGCTGGCACGGTCGGGCTGACGTGCCTGAATGTTTTTGGTTTTCGCGACCCGCGCGCGCCCGATCTGGCCGAGCGGCTGGGCCTTGCTTTTCAGCTCACGAATATCATCCGCGACGTGCGCACCGATTTTGAGATGGGGCGCGTCTATATTCCGCAGGATGACCTCGGCCGATTCGGATGTCGCGCCGAAAATCTGCGGGGCCCGCTCACACCCGCGCTGGGGGCCCTCCTCGAATTCGAAAGCGATCGGGCGTGGCGGCTGTATGAAGAAGGCGCGCCGCTCGTGCAGCAAGTTGATCCTGACAGCCGGGCGACGCTCGCGGCCCTGATCCGAACCTACAGCACGCTTCTCGCCCGGATCGAGGAGCGCGGATTCGACGTTTTCTCTTCTCGCGTTTCGCTGTCGAGTGTCGAAAAGATCCAGTATCTGCTGACGGCGCGCATGAGTGGGTGGTGGAGATCGGATGTCCTCGCAAAGCGTTCTGGTGATCGGCGGCGGGCTGGCGGGTTTGGCGTCCGCCGTCGCGCTGGCTGAGGCGGGTCTCAAAGTCCGGCTGTTCGAGAAACGTCCGCATTTGGGCGGTCGCGCCACTTCCTACACGCTGCCCGACGGCAGCGACGTGGACAATTGCCAGCACGTCACGCTTGGCTGCTGCACCAACCTAATGGACTTCTACCGCCGCGCCGGAGCCGATGGGAAGATTCGTTTTTACGACCGGCTGCATTTTGCGGACCGCCAGGGTCGCCGTTCGACGATTGAAGCATCGGCGCTTCCTCCGCCGCTGCACATGGCGCCATCGTTCGCGTGTTTCGGTGCGCTGGGCGTCGCGGACCGGCTGGGGATCGCGAGGGCGCTGGCTGCGATCGCGAGAGCCGGGGGCCAGCCGCCGGATCTCGCGGGCGTCTCGATGCTGGATTGGCTGCACCGCATGCGGCAGACGCCGGGCGCGATCGAGCGCTTTTGGCGCGTTGTGCTTGTCAGCGCGCTCGACGAAGAGCTTGCCCGCACGGACGCGCGCTACGGAATCGACGTGTTCTGGAAGGCGTTTCTCGGGAATCGTGATGGTTATCGCGTGGGCATTCCGTCTGTGCCGCTCGCGGAACTGTACGAAGGCTGCCGGGAAGCCATCGCCCAGCGGGGCGGCGAAGTGAAACTTCGGTGCGGCATTCGCGAAATCCGCGTCCGGGAGGGCCGGTTTGAGTGCGCCGTACTCGAAGATGGTTCGGAAGTGTCAGCGGACGCTTGCATTGCCGCCGTGCCGCACGACGTGCTGCTCGGCCTTCTCCCCAAAGAGATGGGCGAAGACGGTGGTCTCTTTGCCGGGCTGCGGCATATCCGGACGTCTCCGATCACGGGCGTGCATTTGTGGTTCGACCGCACCGTGATGACGGAGCCGTTCCTGACGCTGCTCGACCACACGACGCAGTGGATTTTCAATAAGTCGCTCCTGTACGCACGAGCTGGTGCTAACGGCGCAACCTCGGATCAGGCGAAGCCGGGAACTGGAGAGCAGGGTCAGTATCTCCAGCTGGTCATAAGCGCGTCGTACGATCTTGTCCCGCGCTCGCGTCAGGAGATCATCGACCTTTGCCGGCAAGAACTCGAGGATGTGCTGCCGGCCACGCGCGGGGCCAGGCTTGAGAAAGCCACGGTGATCAAGGAAGTCCGCGCGACGTTTTCGCCCGAGCCGGGAGTGGATCGCTGGCGCCCGCTCCAGGAGACCGCGTTGAAAAACCTCTTCCTGGCGGGAGATTGGACCCGCACCGGCTGGCCGGCGACGATGGAAGGCGCCGT
The DNA here is from genome assembly GCA_050018375.1 of Candidatus Acidiferrales bacterium. Lineage (GTDB taxonomy): Bacteria > Acidobacteriota > Terriglobia > Acidiferrales > UBA7541 > Palsa-295. The sequence continues at coordinate 180,745 of JBEKAE010000002.1, forward strand.
GCGCAGCGGCTATCTCGCCGCTGAAGCCGTGCTCGCGGGTTTCGGACGGCCGCAGAAGTTTCTGCAACCGGACCTGCCGTTCGAGGGCCTTTCCAAGTATTGGGCGAAGGAGAAGGAAGTGCCGGCGTCGTAAGCGGCCTAAAGAGCACCGCGCCGAGCGGCGATTCATTACCCTTCCACACGTTGCGTGAAGAAGGGGCTTTACGGAGTGCGTTTGGGAGTATCATGGGGGTAATCCCCCCGGGAGGTATTCATGGAGCGGAAGTATAAGCAGAGGGGTTACCGCGACCGCGATGCGGAGGACAAGAAGCGGGAGCGCGCCGAGCGGCCAAGCGAGCCGCGTCCCAAGCAGGACATGCTCGGCCCGCGAACGCCCCGGATGGTAGGAACGGTCACGCGGGCGCGCTGCTCGAATTGCGGCGCGGCGCTCGCGCCCGGCTTCGATCTCAACTCGCAGTGTCCTCGCTGCCATTCCGAGCTACATTGCTGCAAACAGTGCGTGCACTTCGACACCGGCAAGCAGTTCGAGTGCACGCAGCCGATTCCGGAACGGATTGCGAAGAAGGACGCGAAAAACGATTGCACGTTTTTCGAATTTCGCGTGACGGTCGAGAAAGATACGTCGCCGGTCAGCTACGCCACGAACGCCCCGGCCGCTCCTGCTGTAGGCCGTCCGACCGATGCGCGCAAGGCCTTCGAAGACCTCTTCAAGAAGTAGCTCCGCCTTATCGAAAAAAGCGATTTGGGCGCGCGCCCGGCGGATTTCATCCGCACGTGCAATTCGCCGCGAAAGCCTCGGCAATCCTCATGCTTCAGGGTGGGGGAAGGGGAAAGAGCGTGGGTTCGCGGGAAGGCTCGTCGGCGATGGCCTCGAGTTGCGGATAGCGATGCCGCAGGGTCTCCGGGACTTTCACCTTGTCGCCGCTGAGCATATGAATCAACTGCAAGGCGTTTACCACGCCTTTGCCTTCGTAGTGGTTATTCGCGACGACGAACGTCGTCTCCGCGTGCTCGGCCACGTGGCGTATGCGCTGGGCCCATGGTTCGAGTTCTTTCTCGGAATAGAGATAGTTGTAGCGCTCGTGGCTGGCGACTTCGGGATCGTCGCTGAACCACGTGTCGTAGCGGCGGCCGTGCAGCCGGATGTAACCGAGCGCCGACGTTGCGCGCTCGCCCGGTTTGATCGAGCGTCCGATCACGGGCTGGTCGATGTTGCAGATCCCTACGCGGTGCTCGTGCAGGAAGTGGTAGAACTCCGGCTGCGCCCAGGAGGAGTGGCGCACTTCGACGACCAGCGGATAGTCGCCGAAATCCGCCAGAATCCGGCCGAGACGCGTGAGGTTCTCGGGCGTGTTGTGGAACGAGAACGGAAATTGCAACAGCACGGCTCCGAGCCGCCCCGCGCGGTGCAGCACGTCGAAGCCGAGCCGGACGGCCTTCTCATCGGCGGCCGTTGCTCCCTCCTCGTGCGTGAACTTCTGCCACAGTTTCGCGGTGAAGAGAAACCGCGGATTCGCGGCGATGCGATCGAGCCAGTGGGCTGCAAGCTCCGGCCGCAGCGGGTTGTAAAAGGATGTGTTGATTTCGATCGTATCGAAGAACTCGGCGAGATAGGCCGCTTCGTGAAAGCCGTGCGGCCGCGGCGACGGGTAGACGATTCCATTCCAGTCGGAGTAGGACCACCCGGCAGGACCAACCAGAACGCGGCCCCGTTTGGCGCTTGGCGATTTGGGTGCGAGAGGCACGATTCGGCGTCAGGGAAACTCTCAACGAGCCTATGATGTCCTCTGCGCACCTGTCAATTCACGCGATGGGTGGGTTCGTGTCGCAACCTGGAGATTCGTCAGGGCACGGCTTCAGCCGTGCCGTCTTGTCATAGAGCATGATGGGGTTTCAACCCCTGAGGCCTCAGCTGCTAAAGCCGTCTTCTTGTGATCGTGCGCCGGCACGGTTGAAAGCGTGCTTTGACGGGCGCGGGAGTTCTGCCGCTGAAACTAGGACATCACCGATGCGTGAGGAGAGTTGCAAGCCTTTGGCCGGAGCGCTATTCTGAACTTGCCTCTTGGGAAGTTTCCTTCAGGTTGTCAGTCAGGTTGTGACGAGGTGCCCGGATGAAAATCACGTACAGCCAGATCGAAGCCCGGTTTCGCGAGTCTGTTGAGAGCGAGTTCGCGCGTCACGTCGAAAAACTGAATCGCCTGCTCAAGCACTACGCGCCCGATTCGGTCCAGCTCCATGGTTCTCTCGAAAAGACGCCCCGAAAAACGGGGTTCGAATTCGCTCTTCACCTGACGCTGCCGACGGGAAAACTTCATGCCACGGGCAGCGGCGCGGACGTTCGCACGAGCGCGAAGGCGGCCTTCGCCGAAATCGAAGCGCAGGTGAAAAAACACCAGCAGAAGGTCCGCAAAGACTACGTTTGGAAACGCAAGCGCGGCCGCGGCCTTCTCAAGCCGGGCGAGGCTCCCGCGAGCTGAGTGCGGATCGGCCGCGCGAACGGCTGCGCCATCGGTTGCCCGTTCCCGGCGCACACGCTAGAATCAACTGACACCGAAAGACGGCAACCTCGTCGTTCGTGCCTTGTCTCCCGGCGCAATCCGCAACCGCATTGATTTTGCAAACCAGGGGCGTAGCTCAGTGGTAGAGCAGCGGCCTTTTAAGCCGAAGGTCGTGGGTTCGATCCCCACCGCCCCTACCAAAAGTCCTGTTGAGTCTGTTGCCTTTGCCTCCCGAGAACCCCAGATTGGGGCCTAAAAGGCCCTAGTTTTGGCCCCAAGTTGGCCCCAACTTTTTGGGGTGAACCTCTGCAGCAAGGCGAGCACTTCGGCGTACCTTTCCCTAGTCCGAGACCTGTAGCTTCCGAGTTGCCGAACTAATCGAGCAAAGGCCGCGTCGCACCGCCTAGGAGCGACGTGTTCACGTTGGCGATGGTGTGAGTGCCTTCCTTCCCGCCCCAGGAAAACAGCAGAACCGCCTGCGGCAAAGCTCCCAGGCGAAACGTCAAGCCTGCCGAAAAACTGTGCAGCCAAGGGCTCGTCCCCAACCCGCCGCGGGTCAAAGCGACCTTCCCTTCATCGGCCATCAAAGCGATGCCCAGGGGCCAACTCCCCAGGGACTGCTCGAAACTCTCCCGGAGCAAAAGCAGGTTGGGTGCGCGGAAGCGATAGTCCTGATAGCTGGCGAGCGACTGATTTCCATTGATGTCCGAACCTCCTAGTGTCGGCTGAAAGTAGAAAGGCACAGTATCCCCGTCCGGAGTCATCGACAGAACCGAAAAAACGCGAAACCCGAAACTGCCTTGCAGATCCCGGCTAAGCTCCTTGCAGGTGGGCGTCGCCGCACCTTCTGTGGTCAGGCACTCATGGTGTTGCGCGAATTTGTCGACCGAGCACTCCATGTTTTCGGAATCCTGATCGATTGAACATTCGTCCGGCCCATTCGTATCCCGCGGATACAGCATGCGCGTCGTCTTGCGAAAGATCACAAACTGATGGGACAAATCTGTGGCGAGGCGATCAAAGGAAAAGTCCGAGCCAGGCGCGATCCATTCCTGATAGGCCAGGTTGTAATCCAGATGCAGGAAATCTGCAAACCAGACCGGGCGCAAGCGCACTCCCTCGCCTAATTGTAGGCTTCCGGGTTGGTGCGTGAGCCCGGGAGCCGTGGCTTCCGTAAACACGGCACCGATCGTTGGGCTCGCCTGATTTAAGCTCGGGAAGATGTCGACGAAGCGGCCGTTGATTTCGCCGTAGAAGGCCGCGCTCAGCTTTGGAGCAAAAGGCTTAATGACACTCGCACCTACGATCGTCTCCCGCATGCCAAAGAAGGAGCGATTCGCTTCCACACTCCCGGGACCCAATCCGAAATACGTGAGCTTGTTGAGTGTAATTGTTTGCGCGTAGAGGTTGATCACGGGCCGCTCGGGAAGAGAGGTGAGATTCGGCTTCAAGTTCCGTCCTTTGGTTCCGAAGTCGACCGTGGGAGCCTTTTCCTTGGTGTCCACAAGCTTCATATAGACACCTGCGCGCCACGAACCGTTGCCGGACGCAATTCCATCCGCATCCCAGGAAGTTCGCCAATTGTCGGTTGTGAGATGGCCCACGTAGGCTACGCCAGCACCGAAACCATCCTGAGGACCGATACTTCCTACCGCGATGTGCACGGGCTGTCCGGTGAAAAGCTCTTCTGCACAATCCGCAATCTCCTGGAATCCGATCCGGAAACAGCTGTGCTCGAGCTTGTAGGACTCGGACGGGTTGTCCGGACCGCTACCGGCAGTTGCTGACGTCTGTGCAACCAGCGCAGGCGCTGCGAACAGCAGGAGTAAAACCATCGAGACAATGCGCATGATGTCTCCTCACTCGTCCTTGGGGCGGCCGTGATACGTATGCAACAGCGCCGTCGCTTTGTGGATATAAGCGCTCACGTCGGCCTCGGTCTTGAAAGACGTGAGGTCCACCTCGACGAGAGTTATAAATTCCTGCAACCGCTTTCTTAGCGCCTCACGCATGTGCGCGGCCTGTGCTTGGAGCAACGCCCCGGCGGCCCGACCGGGGTTATAGGCGCCGGGGTCTGTTTTTGGTACGTCGATCACTTTCGTCGGCATAACGCTCCTTTCGGCTAATCCAGATTGCCAAACACGACGCAGTCGTCATCTGCGCGCATCGTGTCGGTCAGCAAATGCAAAAATGTGCTGGCTTTCTCTTCGCGAGGAGTGCGCTTCGCATCTCCATTCAGAAAAAACTCGGTTGCCGTAGCCGGAATCGAGGCGTGTTCGAAAATTCTTCCGTTGACCGGGTCTTCCGCGCCCGGCACAACTGTCCCGCGTGGAATCCAGGGCGACACCAGGATCGCCGGCACGCGCACCCCCAGACGGTCGAAGACGAACGGTGCACCGGTTTCGGTGGTCTCGGCCGAGGCCACGTATCCGTCCGGCGCACAAGCGGGAGGAGGAACGTGATCGAAAATGCCACCGTGCTCGTCGTAGACGATCAGCAAGGCCGTATTCGGCCAGAGGTCGGGATTGGTGCGGATCGCGTTGTACACGCGCGCTATGAAGCGCTCGCCCTCCCTCACGTTGTGATCGGGATGCTGATCGGAGGCGAGAACCTCGCCCCCATCCGGGCCAGGATGATCGCTGTAGCAGGGCTCGATGAAGCAGTAATCGGGAAGTGCGTTTTTCTGGCAGTCCCCGACAAATTGATCGAACGTCCCAAATATCTGCGGCTGGTTGTTCAGCAGGTTGACGATCTCCATCGTGGAACTCGCCTGATCATAGTAGTAAATCTTCGCGGTCTTGCCCGCGTGCAGGAGCCGCTCGTAGATGCTCAGAATCGTCCGGTCCAGAATGTAAAAGATGTCCATGCCCACCTGGCCAAAAGAAGTCCCGTAATGGGCGAACGCACGATTACAGATCGTCGGTCCCGGGATCGCGGAAAACCAGCCGTTGAAGAGGGCATACTCCGTCGCGAGGGTCGTCAGCACCGGCAAATCGGCAGGACGGAAGTAGTACATGATGTTGTGCGAGCGACCCACGTCCTTCGTCTGCGAAAAATAATCCTTCACAAACCCCATCATGTTGGCCGTCCGACCGGGCCCTTGCGGCGCTTCGTTGTAGAGCTGGAGATCGACTCCTGGGAAATGGTGATCGGGATCCGGATCGAGCTGGCTCTGAAATTTGGCGCCGGCCTGAATCTTGATGCGGTTGCCCTTCGTGTCCGGATTCCATTCTTCGCCCGTGAGCCCGCAGATCGCCGGATACTTCTTCTTGCCGTTCTCCATCTCCAGGCTCAAGCCGCCCAGCATATGATCGAACGAGCGGTTCTCCATCATGAGCACGACCAAGTGCTTCAATTGCTGCTGCCCTTGGGACATTTCTCCTCCGCGCGACCGGGCTTCTATACCAGGTCGTGATCTGTCGCCCCGGCCGTTGCCGCGCCCACGGTAAAAAGCTTGGGAATGTGGGCAACGGCCGTTTCGATAAAGCGTCCGTGATATACGGCGTATACTTCGCGATCGACGCTCCCATTTTTCGGGCGAATGATGTTCATCTCCAGGCGGTCCGCGCAGAGCTTCGGGCGCAGCCAGGCTTTGTTCTTCCACTGCCCGCTCGCAGCGGTATGCGTGAAATCGCCCTGGCTGTCGTACCTCCAAGTGTCGATGTGACCTTCATCAATCATCCGTTTCAGAGCCCCGAGAGCCTTGCTCGGATCATCTGTAAACAGTCTCACCGCCATGGGTTCCTCCCTCGACCACCCTCACTTTTTGACGTTCGCTTTGAAGCTGACATGCACGGGAACCTTCACTTTCTTCTTCGCGCGGAATTCCACGTCCTTGCCCTCTCGCGTCGTGAACTCCACAGCCGTCCGCCTGCTGACCTGCTTGTGCGCACCAAACTGGACTTGCCTTTTCATCGCATCTTCTCCCTGTGAACAAAAAGCTCCAATTCCTGATTCGCCATGTGGTATCACCTCTTAAACCTTTCAGCATAGAAACTTGCGTCAGGCAGCGCGAAATGCGATATTGCTGTCCATGGAGACAACAACCCTGATCTGGCGATACAGCTAAAATCGCCGAGAAGATCAGTCTCCAACGGCATGCCGTTGTCCATACAGACAACAGTATAAACTACCGGACTCTGCTCGTCAAGGAGGTGGGATGGCTCAATCAGGGCTCGGTGTTCTGCTTCAAGCCCTTCGGGAGCAACGAGGGCTCTCGTTACGCGAATTGGGGCAGTTATCGGGCGTCGATCACGCTTATATTTATCGCCTCGAAACTGGCGACAAGGAAGCTCCTTCGGAAGAGGTCCTTACCAAGCTCATCCGCGCTTTGAAACTGGGGAAGCGCGAAGCAGAGATGCTTCGTTACGTTGCCAGCCATGCCGATACCGACCCGGGGCTCGCCGCCTATGTTCTCAAGGATACGAGCGTTTCCATCGAGGTTTTCACCGCCGCCGCCGGTGCCGTGTATCGGGGCAACATCCGACCAGACTATCCGAAACTGATACATAGGGTTCGCAGAATTCTCGGCGAAGAGGATTTCAGTGGATGAATTCGCTGCAGTCATAAAGGCGCGGGAGTTTGTGCGCAAAGCAAATCCGGGCGGCATACCCGTTCGGGTTGAGGCTTACGTCGAAGAAGCCAAAGCGATACTCCGGATGCAAAACGATCTGGGTGCCGAGGAACCGGGCTGGTCTTTTTGCACCGGGGGCAAGCACTACATCTGCGTAAATGCGTCCGATCGGCCTGAACGCCAGCGATTCACGATCTGTCATGAGCTGGCACATATTATTTTGGACATAAAGTCGGAACACAATTCCCTACCGTGGTGGAGCTACGCGAAGCGGCCTCCTGGCGAGATTATTTGCGACGTTTTTGCAGCGGAATTGCTTCTCCCTTATCGACTATTCAAGCCTCTAGCGGATGAAGCCGCGATAGAGATGAGCAGCATCGAAGAGTTGGCAGGCCGCTGTCTTGCCTCGATCACTGCTACCGGATCGCGATTTGCCGCAGTACATCCGGCACCGTGTGCTTTTGTGCTGTCCGAGCAAGGTAAGGTACGTTACGCTTCGCGATCCAACGCGCTGCGTGACGCGTATGCCTGGATTCAACCGCGCCTTGACTTGCCACGCGGTTCCTTGTCGGAAAAAATTCGGTCAGGCGCAACATCCGATGGACCGGAAAAGGTGGATGCTGACCTTTGGTTCGCAGACTGGGAACGAGGCGGTGTTCTGTTTGAGGAGGCGAAACATTTTCCACAGTGGGATCAGACCTTGACGCTGCTGTCGTTTCAGGACGATGAGATCCCGCCGGCAAAGAAAGAAGAACTACGCGAGGACGAAGAGGAGCTGGGCCTCCAGGAACTTGACGGAAACCTTCGCTGGCCGAGCAAACGACGCCGGAGATGACTCAGGACGGCCGGGATATGCGTCGCTTATTTTTCATCTTTTCGGCGGCATGAGTCCCTTTCTGGACTTCGTGAATTGCCTTTTCAACCATGCTGTTAGCCGATAGGGCGTCTGACTTCTAAGCACCACGCTCGATTCCAAACCTTCCATTTGCTCCTTTGGCTTTTCAATCTTTTCAATAATTTGGGGAGTCTGCTTTTCGCTCAAAGCTAACCCCAATGGCACGGACGAGTAGGGTTTTGGCACAGTTCTGGCACAGCCGAGTTACCGAACCGCCTGGGTGAACCCCTAAGTGAGACAATTTCAATTGGCACACCAATGTCAAGCGCGGAGATCACTTCCGACAAGTCGACTTTCTCGTTACCTATCTTGATTGGCGAGAAGCAATGTGGCCGCGCAAGTTTCAGCTCGACAGCCTTTCGACCGGCTGACATCGTTCAGACCTCGTACATGGTGTGGGTGTCTCTTCGATTGCTTCTGACCTTACACGGTGCCGAAGAAGTGCTGCAGTTCCTCGAAGGTTTCCTCGGGACGTTCTTCCTGCAGGAAATGGCCGCAATCGAGACTGCGCCCGGTTACCGTTGAGGTCGCTTTCGCCCGCCAGGTCGCAAGGACATCCCACAACTGCCCTACGCTGTTTTTTGCCCCCCAGAGCGCGGAAGTTGCGAAATCGAGGACGCCCGCGTGACAGTGTAGCGTGGTTAGGTTTTCCAACAACTTAGAAGACCGCGGGGACTTCCGCTACGCATCACACGCGGTTAGCGATTGCCTTCTTATGAAGTACGGCCTGCAAATTTCTTCATTGCTGCAAGAATTTCGTCCCGATTGCGGATCGCGACCTTGGCAGGCGGATCGGCATCCAGAAAGACCACGATGTTTGAGCCACTGCCCGCGACGGAGGGAAAGATGGCGGCATCCATTCCTTTTTCCACCAGATAGGTACCAACTTCCTGCGAAGGTCCAAGATCGTTGGGATCGCTCGCAGCCGCGAGGATATCTTCTAGCACAGTGTTATTTCCGGTGTTCCGAAAGTCCACGCACCTCTTCGCTTGGATGGCGACCACGTAGGTGAGACGCGGATAATCCTTCAGTGAAATGATCGCCCGTCCGCCGAGCCGGGCTTTCCGAGCCGTAACCTCTCGGGTGGCCGTTTCCTCGTCAAGCGACCCATACACCGCCCGAGTTCCCTTCGCGGCAAAACGGCCGCCCTTCAACCGAGTGCCATCACCACTTATAACATCGTCCGGATAAGCCCATGCGAGTTCGACGGACCGAAAACAGGAATCGTCAAACGGCTCGGCCGAGGCGCACAAGAGGTCAAGCGCTGCGCGCCAGCCGTCCGGCAATTTCACAGCGGCTCGCCGGTCTGCAGCCGTCCAAACTCGAGAATCAGATCCCGCGTTTTACCTTCACGAATCAGCTCACGTGGCGTGCGTTTCTGGAAGGCGTCGCTCGGACTGTCCATCCAAGCGGCGACCTCACCGCGACCGATATATTTCGCGAGCAGATCGTGCAGCTCCTTGAGGTTCCGGTACCGCCGTTCCGGAACGCGTCCGCGGCTCTCCCAGTTCTGGACTGTTCGAGGCGTCACGTCGAGAGCAGCGGCCACGTCAACTTGCGTCAGACCCAGGTCCCTTCGCAATGTGGCGAAGGTCTGGCGCGGGCCGCGGTTTTCCGCCGGCACGAAACCAATACGGACCTGAAAAAACTGTTCGACTTCGTCGTCGGCAAAACACATATACGTTCGGTGCGGTCTTAGCTCTCCAACGATCTTTCCAAGCTCGGCCGCCTGATGGTCGCTGTCGGGGTGGGAATAGACAACAACATCAAGCCTACGGTCATTTGATACGTGCCGAAGACAACTCCGGAGTGTGGCCCGAGATTCGGTTCCCATCAGGTACACGAACATGACTTTTGTTTTTTCTGCCTTCCCACGCCACCGCTTGAGTCTGTTCACAGAACAGATTTGGGGACGAGCACCCCACTGCGAGACAAAGCGCGTCGCTTCCTCGCGGGTTTCGGGTTCGGCGCACACCAGCACGTCGGACATAGAAGTTGATCCTCGAAAAACAGTGTAGCTGAACTATTTCGTGTTGTCAACACGAATATTTTCGCTATCGCCGTAAGTGGCTTATTGTAGGTGCCTTATTGTCCTTCCGGGTTTGCAATCGGCTCTATTTCGCAGCTACAAAATAGTCTCGATCCCCATCACGTCTGCTTTGAGTACACCGATCCTTGGCTCGCTTAATATTCGTGCCAAAGTTGCGGCCTACGACGATTCACACGTGTTGCCAGCGGTCAGTACAGGACTCACGGGAGGCGTAGCGGCCGAAAACCCTGTTTCGGGCCTTGTCACTGGTGGTATTACTTGGCTTCTCCTGCGCGGTAACAAGCAGGCGCCGCCCTCCGGCATTCCAATACTGTGCATGAATTGTAGGTCTGTCTATCGGATTTATCGTGATCCCGCCTGGACCCTCATGCGCTGCCCAGTCTGCAACACTCAGTTACAGCTTCAGTTTCCCGATTTGTACGCTTGAAATCGATACAAGTCGAGATCTGCTCCGTCGAGTTCAGAATGAGTCGGACATTGGCAGATTTCAGTGGAGCTCAGGGCCCGGTAAAATGCCAAACGATGGTAGAAGAGGCAAATGAGCACGCGTGTCGGTCACGACGGAATGCAGACAAGTGATAATTTGCTTTCTGCGTTGTTCAAGGAAACATAGAGACCGCTAGGGAACGCGTCCGTTCCAACAATAATCAACAAGAAGCCGTACAAGCTGTGTTTAGAGTTAACAAAAGATTCTCGGATGCTCTCACTGTCGGAGCCGGACGGATTTGGAACCACCTCGGGATGGGTGTGCCAGTCTCCGACGTAATGCAGACCTTTCTTATGCCAGTAATCAATCTCTGGTTGTTCGGCCGAACGGTCTGGAATGTAAACAGTCCGAGTTCGGAAATCCGAAGAGCGAGGTCCGGTGGCCTGTTCGATTATCACTTCAGGGAGGGCAGAGAGGCGAGCAAAGAGCTGGCCGCCAGCTTCCAGGGAGTTGGGGCGCTTCTGTTTGTGTTTTTCAAAATGCTTTACCACACGTCGGCTCAGTACGAGGCGCTGCGAGGATTGGCCAATCTCAAATTTCAATGGGTCTTGTCGGAACAGGCTTAGCTGCATACAGAGCAACTTCCATCTTTGATCCAAGGCCGTTCTTCCTGAAACGCTCCTGCTTCACGTTCTACCTTCCCGTTGATCCATTCCTTATTCCAAGTTCCTCCGGCGTCGGCCAGCAATTGGCGTGGACCAGCCCAGATGCGGTGCGTGGATTCAGGAATTTTCTTGAGCAAGCAGTCGAGAGCGAGAGCAGAAGTGAGCGCTACGGTCCACGATAGCTCAACCGGTCCGTAGGGCTGGTAGGCCGCACCACACGCCGGTTCTTGGAGCTGGCCGTTTTGGGGCCAGTCCGTGACGATAACCTTCGAGTCTCCGAGGGGAGAGAATTGACATTGAAGGCAAGCACTACCTTCGGCGATGGCTACCGCATGCCCGGCGCAAGCGTTAGGTTCTGTCCAAGCATAAACTGCATGTCTCGGAGCTCCCTGGGTTTGTTGCCATGCATTGACGGAGCTTTCGACACTCCATATGCCGGTGGCACAAAGAAGTAGATCGCGGCCTGCCAAGGTTTGCGGCTCTGCGAGAAGAACTTCTCCAAACGTATGAGCTCGACTGTCGAAGCGGCTGTGCGGAAAGCTCGACTGAAGTTTTTTCGCTAGAGCGGATGCCTTTTCCATGCCAACCGCGTCAGCCCCCAGAGGGTGGCGGCCGACATTGGACCATGTCAGCGGTTCCGGATCAACGAGAAGGATGTCACCGATTCCCGCCATCGCGAGTTGACACGCGACGGGGGCACCAATCGCTCCGCATCCAATGATGGCAACGCGGGAATTACGGAGAGCGGATTGTCTCGGGTCGTGATCGCGCCCGTGAATCCAAGAGGGATCGACACGCTCTACCTTTGACCGAGATACCGGCTCCGCGGTGTTAAAAACTCGCTGGCCGACGAGCTTCTGGGGAACGTGACCCGGTCGAAATCCTTTGTTAATCAGATCCACCCGCCGGCCGAGTACATCGGTTTTCGAGGATCTAGTCATTTCTACGGCAGCAAGGCAGGGCCCATTTTCGCTTACAGCGCCGAGCACGATTTGCCACGAGCGTTTTTCGGTCGAAGCAAGGTCGGAAAGTGTTTCTGTTCCGCGAACCACAGAGCTGGCCATACGCCAAATGCTGGAGCAATCGTCTGGATAGTCTTCCGGCACCAGGGGTTTCTCAAGCCACAAAAGGCAAGAGGGTTCTGTGGTGTCAAACTGCTGCTCTTGGGCACCGCCCAAGTTCCTTAACCAATCGAGAACGACAGCTTCGCTCTCTCCGGCCACGGAGAACTTCGTACCGCGCCAAAGGCGTATATGCCTGGAAGGTCCGCCCGCGGTAAGCAGGCTGTAGAGTGTGACTGTACCGGGAGAGAGCTTCCAATTCCAGTACGAGAGAAACTCGGCGCGGAAGTCTTCTTGGTTCTTGCCTAACTCGCAATCCCTGAGCAGCTGATACGCCAAGGGCAGGAGATCCCGCGCAATCGCTCCCGGTCGAGAGGAGTCAAGGGGTAAGGCTCCATCGGACAAACATAAGACTCCGTCCTTCTCTATGTGGGGCCACGTGAGAAACGGAGGCCTGTCGACCAGCAGAAATCGCGGCATAGAGAAAGGGAAGAGAGCGTCGACATATAGGTTCAGCTGCCGAGTCTCCCGGACCGGCTGCACAGCTAATTGCCAGCCAGCAACAAACTGCCGGATGGGTATTGCGCGGACATCGACCTCTGCTAAACGAACAGCGCCGCATTCTGCGGAAAGGAAGCGATCCAATTCTGCGACTGCACGTGTCCGACGCTCAGCCAGAGGCTGTGCATCAGGCATAGCGCCGGTTGCCTTCCTTTTTGACAGCGGTAGCTTCGGCTGCGCGTGCGCCCATGGCGTCGATCATCCCTGAGGTGAGGATGGCAGGCGCACCAGTGATTTTCTTTGCTCCAAGTTCTTCCCATCCCTCTTCGGCGATTACGAATTCGAGCGGAGCGGGCACGTCACCCGTGCAGTAGAACTTGCCTTCGGCTCCGTTCACGATCTTCTGGTATTCGAGCTTTGCGCCATAGCAAGGCGGATCGTTGTCGTCGTCTTTGATGGGGCAGCTAGTTGCGACGATGGTTCCGCTGTGGCGGATTTGGGAAAGCGCGGACTTGGCTGTAGAGGAGACCTTTCCCTGGTACCGCTTTTCCGACCAACTATCGTAGGAGAGCGAATGCCACGAACAGTGATGTGGCGTTTGCATCATGTCGTACGCCAAGACCGAAGGCGACTTTTTGTGCTTCTCCCAGAGCCGTTCCCAGATGGCAACTTCGGCGTCACCGCCCGTAAGAAATCGACGCCAATTGCGGGGCGAGACGTCATCGGCGAGATCGATATTGAGGATCACGCTGGAGTGGTTTTTGCTCAGGAGTTCCTCTTCCTCTGCCTTGTCTGACTTCGGAAGGGGAGCCAACAAGCAAGCCTGGAAGAGCATGTTCTGTGAGCCATTGATCTTGGAGAACAGTTGGTCGACTGTGACCAAAATCAGACCGAGGTCGTCGGTTTTTCCATTTTCATCTTCGCCGAGAACCAAGATGCGATCGCCTTCGGCGACACCGGTGAACTTCTTATCGCGGTTCACTTTGACGCGCCGTCTTGCTTCGGCATTGCAGTCCAGGGCATCCTGGGAGACCTTATTGTCCTTGCTAGCGCGGCGGAAAACCAAAGGGGAGGACCAGATTTCGCGGATGAAAATGCGCTTTTCGCTGTCCTTCTTTTCGTCGTCTGGGTATTCGCTGGGAGCACCGAGATAGAAGTGTTTACTTATGCCCCGGCAATGATCCTGGTCGGGGTGGGTCTGCAGGAAGGCATCAACGTAAGGACGGCCCTTGCTGTCGCGTTTGAGACGGTCGCGCAAATCCTTGCCAACGTCGCGAGTTGCGTCTTCGGGGTCATCCGCTGCTGCCCGGATGTTACAGTCGATCAGAATCTTGGTTTCCGCTGCGTCGCCCAGGGCGATGAGAGTCATATCGCCATTGTCGACCGGAAAAAGAGTAATAGTCGTCTTGCGTTCTTTGCTCATTACCAACCTCCCGGGCGTACCCGTAGTCTTCAAACTAACCTCGATCACTCCTTGCAACCTCTCGCAGACGGGCCCTGCTGGGACAGTGCCGGTCCCCGAACCCTTATGTTTCCGAGCCCCCTACGGCCGCCGATCCCCGCTTGGCGTTAGAGCGCCCGTCTACGACCGCCGCCCTTGGCTTTGCGTTATGCCTCGGGTCGCCGCGCCGGGCACTGGGCTGGAGATTTTCCGAAGCAGCCAAAAGCCGCTCTGCATAGGAATTCGCAGAGCGTTTGACCCAGGCAGGAGTAATCATGAACAGCCAACAGGTCAACAAGAACAGATTGAGGCCCAAGAAAACCGCTTTGGTTACGTCGACTTGATGGCCCGTCCGAAACGCAAGGACGAGCGATACTGTCTGCAGGGTAACGGCGAAGGCGGACAACGTTGCTCCGAGTGGCTTCATTCCGTAGAGGTTGCGTCGAAAACCATAGCTAATCAGTTCATCGAAGAGCAGCCGGTACGTCTTAGTGTCGCGGGTGCGCTCCAGCAGTAAATTGGAGTAGGCTTCATAGAGCAAGTCTGCGGCTACTGGATCCGCCTCTTCCTCGGCAGCGGTTGGCATCGACCTGCCCAACAGTTCGGCGGCCTTTTGATGATATCGAGCGCGCGTGACGCAGTTTAGGGTTGTGTCCCGATGACGCAATTTCGCGACGCTCGGCTTGCCGCCCCAGTTGCGAAAAAGCGTCTCTTGTTTCCTGACGCCGAAGTCTCGGCTCAAATGCGCAAGAAGGTAAGTCAGCCCCGCCGCGGCCAGCGGACCAGAAACAACTCCGAGAAGTACGGAGGCGCTCAGGCCCCAGGTGGCAGCTAATGCTGCAACGGGCAAGGCAACCAGAAACGCGGGTTTCAGCCTTGCATTTCGCGCGTACTCGCTGGAAAGGTCGAGACCACCACTAGCCACAATAACCCCCGGAACTGCGCTTCTACAGCTCCACAACAAGATATTAGCAGGTCTCATGTATAATGTCAAGCAGGTCCTCCATGAGATAGCAAGCACGTCCTTATTCAAAAATTGAGACCTGTCCGTGGTACACTCGTCTTCGATCTTAGGGAACGGTCTAAATGCTCTCGGAGGACGACTATGAAGGTAAGTTTTTCGGCGATGCGGGGTGTAATCGGAAAGAGGCAGTACTATGCGACGATGATGGCCCTCTCCGAAATTCCCCATCTTTTTAAGTTCAACGATTGGGAACAAAGCACGCCAGAGTTGAGAGCCCAGCGGGTGCTCGTAAAATCGCGCGTACCCGAGATCGTTAAATACATCGTCGACAATGAGGACAGCTATCTCTTTTCCTCTATCACGGCGGCCTATAACACAGAGGTGAAGTTCAAGCCGATCGAGGAAGCCGACGACATCGGATTCCTCGAAATGGAGCTGGAGGACGCTAAGTTTCTGATTAACGACGGGCAACACCGTTGTGCGGCGATCACCGCTGCGTTGAGCATGAATCCCGCTCTCAGCAAGGAAAAAATCAGTGTTTTACTTTTCCCGTGGGAAAGCCTTGAGCGAGCTCAGCAGATGTTCACGGACCTGAACCGCTTCGTTCAAAAGACCTCGAAATCCTTGAATATTCTGTACGACCATCGTGATGTTCTTTCAGCTTTCACAATGGCGCTTACGGAGGCAGTTCCCGTTTTCAAGGGCATGATCGACAAAGAAAAGCTAACCATCCCCGTCCGTTCGCAAAAGCTCTTCACTCTCTCCACGGTCTATGATGCGAACGATGAGCTCGTAGGCTCGAAACTCGAGAAACCTGATACCAAGGAATACAAAGAGAAACTTGATCGCGCGATTCGCTACTGGAACGCGGTTAGTCGAGTCATTGCCGATTGGGAGAGGGTCAAGAAGGG
Organism: Candidatus Acidiferrales bacterium; assembly: GCA_050018375.1. Lineage (GTDB taxonomy): Bacteria > Acidobacteriota > Terriglobia > Acidiferrales > UBA7541 > Palsa-295. The sequence continues at coordinate 196,731 of JBEKAE010000002.1, forward strand.
AGAGATCACAGCTCCTCAGTTGCGCCAAGAAAAGATAAATACCCACAGCGTGGTCTTACGTGCGCTGGGAGGCCTCGGCAGGGCGGTCATCGAGAGCTTTCCTGATTCGTGGGAAGCAAAGCTAGAGGCGTTACACGACATCGATTGGAGAAAGGCTGTGGGAAATAAGGTCAATCCAGAGTGGGAAAATGTATGCATCACGGCCGGTTCGGTGCTTTCTAACCGGCAGGCGCGCGTCGGAACTCTGGCCGTGCTGAAACATAAGGTCGGACTGGATCTCAGTGGGCAAGAGAATTTGTTTATTGCCAAGAAAGAACAGCGCGAGGCCGTGGCGGGTGCCGAAAATGCCGTCCTGGCCGAACATGCCCCAAATGTGCAGTCGTAGTCTACTGGAATACGGCATTCGATTTTGAGGATTTTGACCAGCAGCGCCGGCCAGGAATTCCGGCTTTGCGCGCAGAATGAGTGAACGAGTCGTGTTCCAGGGATACACCAGGAGAAAAGCTTGTGGCCAGCCTCTTCTTTTCATATTCGCATGCGGACGAGGGTCTAAGAGATCAACTTGAAAAGCACCTCTCTGCCCTCAAGAATCAGGGTGTAATTGAGGCGTGGCACGACCGGAGGATTCCTGCAGGAGAGGCTCTTAGCAAGGAAATTGATGCGCATCTGGAATCAGCTGACATTGTCCTGCTCCTTGTCAGTTCGGATTTTCTAGCCTCGGAGTACTGTTACGACAGAGAGATGAAGCGTGCAATGGAGCGACACGAGAGTGGAAGTGCGGTTGTTATTCCAGTCATTCTGCGGCCTTGTGATTGGCACGACGCCGCATTTGGAAAGCTCCTGGCAGTCCCAAAGGACGGTCGGCCCATTACTCAATGGCCAAATCCTGATGAAGCGTTTCTCGACGTTGTGACAGGGATCAAGAGTGCCCTTGTGCGCTGTGGGGCGACACCTACGACTGGCGTCAAAAAATTGGGAGCTGTGAGCGTTCCTTTATCATCGCCAGCGATTCGCTCCAGCAACCTGCGGGTTGCCAAGCAGTTTAGCCAGTTTGATAAGGATCAGTTTCTGCGTAAAGGGTTTGAGTATGTAGCGAAATACTTCCAGAACTCTCTTCATGAGCTGGCTACTCGGAACCCCGGTATCGACCAGAATTTCCGCCGCATCGACGCGAATCAATTCACTGCGAGCGCGTACCGCCAGGGCGAAAAGATCTGCCGGTGTTCAGTATTCTTGGAAGGTATGACGAGTGGGATTGCTTATGCGATGGATGACGAGGCTCGTCCGGGTTCGTTCAACGAAGCGCTTTCTGTAGATGCTGATGACCAGTCGCTTTATTTCAAGCCGTTGGGTATGCAGTCTCTAGCTCGGTCCGCCGACAAGCTGAGCACGGAAGGGGCAGCAGAATTGTTCTGGGGTCTCTTCGTTCGGCCTATCCAGTAAAGCTTGCGTTGACAAATTGTTTTGATGGTCCAGTCCTGTCTTGTGTGGAGGACAAGGATGCAATCGGTCTACAAAACTCAACATCTGGCGGGAATCGGGTCCGCTTTGATTATCATCTGTGACGGCCAACGGGATCATGTCCGATTCTCCGAGTATCACATCGTCTTACTTCATTCCACTTGCAAGCGTATGTCGCAGCGGCTGCTTACGGACGTGTCGAGGAACGTTGTGACGGATGATGAGCTTCGTGGGCAGGCTCTTAATTTGGCCACTGCGCGTGTTCAATCCGAGGCAGATGAGAGGGTGAGGAATTTAATAGGCGAGCACCACATCGCCTCTGCAGTCGTCGCGACTCTCGCGGATGAGAAGGACATCAGAGCATTGCGATACGCGGGCGTTTGCATGGAGGAATTGGCTGAAATTGCGAGAATCACATTGAGCGGCGAACTCAAGCAGCTCATGAGAATGGTTTGTTCCTTGCCGGTGATATCGGTCGAGGAGTTATGAAGCAACTTCCAGCCCACGACGAGTTATCTGTTGAAGAGAAGAGGGAATTGCTACAACGTGCACTGGACGATGATTTGGTGAAGGCCAACAGTGTGAGGAAAAAGAAGAAAAGTGCAGCTCGTTCCACTCGTACCTTCGCTTAGGATTTATTCCCAATCCGCACTCTTCAAGCCAAGACTCCGCGCATTCTCTGATACGGCGCGCTTTACTTGGTCCTTGGCCCCATCCGGAAACTCAGCGGAAATCTCCACCACAACCTTTACCGAAGCGTTCGGGTCCGAGGCGAGCACGGACACAATCTCCTCCGCGATCTGAACCATGCGCATCTTGGCGGTTGCTGGAGCAACCTCCGCCGTGCCGTGGAAGGCCTTTGGCAGCGTTCCGGGCGGCAGAGGGATAGCCGGCTTGGGTTCTAAAGGAGTTGTTGGCCCTGGGCCCGAACCGGGCGGCACTGGCGGCGGTATCGGGCGAATTTTTCCCTCATAGGCGCTGGCCGCCTCCGGCTCAATGAGGAGTAACGTGTCGTCAACCTGCACATTTCCGCTGCCCAACTGGAAGCCGTCGAAACTGCCACCGTGCTGGCCGTAGGCCGTGCCGAAAAAATCTCGACTGGCCGCACCGCTGCGGATCGCCTGCGCAAGTACATCGCGGTCCTTGAGGCGCGGCAGGTAAAGGTAGCGTAGAGTGTCCTCCCAGAAGGCCATCGCCCCGGCCGCGGGCTTCTCTTCCTTCCAATACAACTCTTTAAGCTTCGTCCGAAGATGGATGGGCGACCAGGTCGTGATGACTAGCTCGTTTTCCACGCAAACCCGCTCGATCTCGCGCCCAACGGAACCTCCGGTCGTGTTGACGGGGAAAGCTTCGACGGTCGGCTTGGGGTCGGTCGGGGTCTCCTGAACCGGACATACCAGCCATTTGTAGCACTCCCGGGCAGCCCGCGGGAGCACTTCCTCGGCAGTTTGTAGCTCCTTCTCGGCCTGCTTCTTTTGCAACAGGTCGATGTTGAGCCGTCCCTCTTTAACATCGTCAACTATGGAACCCCAGGCGAGGGCCACCCGAGCGGCGTCATAAAGGCGAGACAGCGTACCGTGGTCGGCAGCAAGGAATAACAGCCGATTCCAACGATGCCGCGGCTTGGGGCCATTGTTCCGCGTACACTCCAACGCGGCCTCGAACGCGAGGCGCGATTCCTCCCGCGAGTACCACTTTTCTGGCGAGAGCACGACCAGCCGTAGCGCACCATCGTCTGGCACGTCGCTGTGTGGGGTGAAAATGTGAACACCATCAAAGAACGTCGCATTTTCTGGCCCGTGCTTTAGGGCGACGGCAATCTTTCCGGGCACTTCGGTCTTATCATCGAAGCGGCGCTTGCGGTTTTCCATTTCGCGGCGCAAGTTGGCGCGTGTGTCGAACCAAAACCGGGTCGCATCTTGCGCCTTATCGCCGGAGCTGTTCAGGTAGTGGAGGCGGTCGGCCAGCCGGTTGAGCGCGTCGGAATATACCGAGGATATCTGCCCAGGTTGTAGACATCCAAGGATTACGCGGGCTCGATCAATGCCGCGAATGCCAGCCGTGGTGCCCACCGACGAGGGCGCGCTCGCAAGAAAAACTGTGCGCGCCACACGACGGGCGGCGTTCACTTGACCGAAACGTGGCTCCTTATTCTCCAACTCCGTCGTCTCTGCTCTGTCACCGTCAATGTCTCGCTCGATGACCGCGTCCCATCCTGCGGGTAAGTAGTAGGCCAGCTCGTTACGTGTGCTGCCGTCATGCAGAGGCAGGCTGCCCGGCATGATGAGCTGGTCCTTGTTGTCGTCTTTCCAGAGCCGGTAGATGACCTTGGCCATCAGCTTCAGCACGCCCCGCGTGCGCTGAAAGCCCTCGATGGTAGTCCAGTCTTCATAAAGGCGGTCGAAAACCTCCGGGTGAATAGGGTACGCCTGCACCAAGCGGTCGTAATAGCGCGCTTCCTGGGTCTCGGCCGGTAGTTTCGCCCCTTCCGTTACATAGGCATTGGCAAAGGCTCGGCACACCGCATCGCGGGCTTTTGCGTCTCGCACCGGCTCGAAAAGCCGCCTGCGTACGATCTCGAAGGCCTCCTCCGTTGCAACCGGCTTCCACAGCGCCTGAACACGGCCAAAGGTTTTCTCCAGGGCCCGAAGTGCCGCCGCCCCACGCTGGCTGCCCGCCTCAACGTCTGACTCGGGTAGTGAAGCCAGCAAAATTGCTGTCGGCACCAGCTTTGCCGCTTCAGTGAGCGCTTGAAGAAAGGAGAGGTTGCTGTCGTAGCTCCCACCGCTCAATGTCTGACCTTCCGGGAACTGCCGGACGTATGCCACCAGCTCGTCGATGAGGACAACGCACGGCGCGTTAGCCGCGAGCAGCTCCCGCAGTACGTCCTTGCCGGGAGAGGTTCCGGTCGCATCCGCTTCCTTAACGAGCGCGAAGCCCTCGCTCCCACCGAGCTGCCAGGCCAGCTCGCCCCAAAGCGTTCGCACGCTCTGCTTCCCGTGCTTCCACGGTTGACCAGGCGCGTAGGCCATGCCGTCAATCACGGCCACGCGGGCCTGTGCCACATCCATCAGGCCCGCCCGCTCAATGAGTTCAGGAATCCCTGCCAATTCGGATAAGGCACACTTGCGGGTTGCTAAGTGATAGACGGCAAGCATCGTATGTGTCTTGCCGCCGCCGAAAGCTGTTTGAAGCTGGATGACGGGCTCACCACCCTTACCTGCCAGCCGTTGAGCGACTTGCGTGAGCAGAAGCCTCATGCCCTCGGTGATGAACGTGCGATCGAAGAAAGCAACCGCGTCCTGGTACTCGCGCGTCGCCTTGCCTGTATGAACGGCCGTGATGTCGGCAGCGAACTCCGATTGCTGGAATGTTCCTTCCAGAACGTCACGGTGGGGGAAAATGATTTCTCTCCAGGGTTTCATGGCATCATTTCCTTAAACCTCATATAGAGCCCCCTGTTTCGGCCCCGGCACTCTTGTGGCCGCGGATTCGATGGCGCTCCAGCTTGTGATGATCTCGTTGTAGGGGCGGGCGTCCTCGGCCCAGCCCGCACGCTCGCACAATGTGTATAGCCGGTAGGCGAGCTGACGAGTGGCTTCTGCCTTGGCTTGCACAGCAGTCAACACGGCCCCCGCGCCACTTTCGCCTTCGGTCTTGAACACACGGATGAGGTGATGCAGCGCCTCCCACACAGGCAGCCGGACATCTGACCCGGCATCCCAATCGGCATTGTACTCAGCCCACTTCAGCAGCCGCACCACTCCACCAGTGGCAGACAGCACTCCCGCCTGTTTTACGCCTTCCACGCTAGTTCCCTTGGCACGTGCCAAGGTGTCAGCGTCGCCGAATTTTCCGTCCTTCCAACCATACTGCTCGAACCAGTGAAGGCAGAACTGAGTATCGTGATCGAAGTCGTCCTCCGCCAAAAAGCGATTAATCAGCGAGAGGGCCGTCTTCACATTCATCGGTGAGCCGTCCGCTTCGAGCACAGTAGCGTATTTAGAGAAAACCCCCATTCCAGGGCCAATAATCGCTTGGGACAAGTCCACTGGAGCCACTGACGAGTGATCACCGCCCGAACCGCGGGTCATCTCGTCAAGGGCTTCGGGAAGCACTCGGTTCAGCTCACGCTGAAATGCTCGGCGTGAAATGGTCGGTGCATTTGCCGAACGCTGACGGCAGACGAGGACGATACAAGAGGCAAGCGAATTGATATTTCCCTTCAAGCCCACTGACTGTTCCGTGCGCATGGGCCATGTTCCTGTAACCGCCAAACCTGCACGATTAACGGCCTCAAGAAATGTCTCCCAACCCGTTGACGTTGTGCCTTTTTCGGTTTGCGTTTCAGATTGCTTGAAAGCGTAATAGATCGTGACTGGTATAGCGGGGTGAGCCTTCTCCGCGAGGCAATGCATCGCCCGCGCCATACCGGCAAGGAAGAAAGCCTCCGCTTTTTCTTTGCTGCCGTGACGATAAGGTGCGGCTATCAATTCCTCGGTCTTAGGTGTCACGAGCGTGGCAAACAGCTCCGGGAAAACTGGCTTCATTGTGCGGCGCAGCCAAACATAGAAGAAGTCGGAAAGATCAGCGTAAGCGACGTTGTCGTAATACGGCGGGTCTGTTGAAATGGCTTTTCCGGCGCTAATTGACTGCACCGCTGCGTCTGCCTGCACTGCAGTCCCGGAACCGACTATAGGTAGCTTGTCGAGTACCTCGCAGAGGGAGTGCGCGGTACCATAAATATCGCCACCCGCGCCAGCAAAAGGATTCGTTTCGGCATAGTCCCAAATCATGGGCAGTGCTTGGCGACCAAAGGTTCCCCTCAACCGATCCATAGGGTATTCCCAGAAGCATAGAGATGTGTTGCGGTCAGCAGCCTTGCTAACCGCAAAGGACAGATAGACCGCTACCGCATCAGCGTACGCAGTTGCACCGGTACCGCCGGCGTCGAGTCGGTTCTCATCGTCGGGTATACTAGCGGCGAGCGCGTTCTGATGAATTTTTTCGCGCGCCTCGGTCACTAAGTCGCTGAACGTCGTCAGCGCCACAAGCTGACGCGGAGTGAAATAGTCGCCGAATGTCTTGAAACCGTAAATGCGACCTTGTGCATTGCTCGCCCACGTTCCTCGGCAGGGCGTGTCCGGTTTCCAAACTGGTGTTGCCTTCTTGGGAATAGCTTCCATAAGCTTCGTGGGCTCGAGATACACGCGGCCATGATCCCCTTCCGCGACGATGGCCATCAATCGGCTATTCATTCGTCCCGCATTCGCCTCGTCATCAATGTAACCGTAGGTAAAAGGAGTATTCGACAGCAGGCACTTAAACGATCCGCGAGCTATCCTGGTTCCTTCCTTTGCTTCCGTCGGCGGTTTCCCCAATTTCACTTGGAACGAATAGCGATCACCATCAATAAGCGGCAGGACGTAAGCCTCTTTCCCTTCTTTACTCGACAAAATGAACGTGGACGCCAATGGTACGTCTATGTGGCGGTACGCCGGATTTGGGCTCTTCACCGTCCGTGCCCAAAGCCAGGCAATGACCGTGAGCTTCCGACCAACTAGCGGTTTCAGGTCAGGCCGCTTACTCGCCATGTCGGCTGTGATCTCGACGTTGGGATAGAGATGACCGATGCGCTTTTCTGCCTCATCACGCATCCACTGGGCGTAGTACCGCACATCTTCCGCAAGCCCTTGCGCACCTTGCCACTGGCGCAGAAGCTTTTCCCCTGCGGACACGCGCTGCCAAACCGGATTGATAGGAGGCCTCCTCGCAAACCTTGGCGGGATCTCGATCATGGCCTTGTTGATGAGCACGGCCACCGGGTTGAGATCGCTCGCGTAGGCGTCGAGGCCGAGGCGCTGCGCCTCCAAGGGAATGGTCCCGCCACCCGCGAACGGATCGTGCAGACCGGGAAGCTTCTCTGGGTTGAACAACTCGACCGCTTGCGGATCGTCCTTATTTAGTTCGCAGGTTTCCCGCCACGACTTGCGTATCTCATCGCGGGCTTTCTCCAAAACCTCTTCATTGGTGGTGCTCTCCCATTTCACCAGCTCTTCCAGAATACTGAAAAGACGATTGCGGCTCGAAGCCCAGCTCGCCTTGAGATTGTTAGGAGGAATTTCTCCCGGATGTTCCATCTCCCACTTCCATGAGGGGTCGTTGACCATTTGGCCGAAAATCACGGCTCGTGCTGTCGCCAAAGGCCGCCGCGCCCACCACAGATGCAGGGTACTCGGATGCCCGTGTCGGATTTGCTTTTCACGCGCAGAGGCCACGTTGATCGCGTCGAGCGGGAGTGCGACTTCGATCAGTTTTTTGGGCGCTTTCACGGAATGGTGCATGTTTAATGGGCCTCTGCTCGGGCGAGCAGATCGCCCAGGTTATAGTTGATCGACGCCACTCCCCAGCCAGGCTCCCGGTCGAAGGGATTGCGTACGTAGTGCGGCCCGTCCACCTCGTCGCCCTCGCCGATGAGAACGATGCCCAGCACAAACTTGTCACCCTGATTGAAGGCGTAGAGCATCTCGTTACGCGTAATGCAGACGGTCCCCGCCCCTTTCACCCGGCCTTTCACTTCGATGTGCCGCGGCTCCGGCTGCTTGCCACCAACGTTGGGCGGATAGGAAGTGAGATCCCATCCGCATTTATCGGCGGACACATCGACAACGCGGCATCCTCGTCTTTCTTCGGCACGGCGAACGGCGTCCATCGCAGCTCGTTCGATGCGCGCGCGTGCCGCAGCATCTGCTGCGAAGGTTCCAGCGACGGCATCGGCGGGCTCATCTCCCCGGCGCTTACGCATCAGACCAGCCGGAACGACGAGCGCGCCCCCCAATACCACGGGTGTGCCGTTGACGACATGCCGCATGGCCTGAAGTTCCTTCTTCCGGCTTTCAAGACGACCTCCGAGGTCGGCGACCGTGCGGCGGACATTCTCAAGATTAAGCCGCACATCCTTACCCGCTTCCTGATCCTCCTTGAGTTTCATCCAGCGGTCCTGCCAAAAATCTATCTCCTTGGTTAGCCGCTCATGTACGGCGGCCAGCGTTTTCTCAACCTGGCTAATGCGGCGCGTGGCAACCTCGTTGTAGTGCTCCGGCACCAATGTCGCGGCGGCGAGTGCTACCGCACGGGCTTCCTGGTTGGTGGCGACCCACGGCGCGTCGAGCACGTCCTTCAGCAATGTCCGCTCGGATTCCGGCAAGGGCTCAAGGTCCAGATGCGGTGCCCAACCGGCGAATTTGGCAGCACCCTCGGCTCCCACGCGAACGAATTGCAGGCGCTTTGAGAGCACAAGTCCGTCTCCCGACTTGACCTCATGCGTCAGCAGGAAAAGCAGCCACGGCTCCGTGCCTTCGTCTGCCGGGTCCACCAGTATCGCGCCTTGGCGCAGCAGATTTGCATGCTGCTCAAGAACCATGTCGGAAATCGAGAGCATCAACGGATGGCCGGGATGCATCAGCACGGCGCGACTGAGGCCCGCTTTTTCGAGCGGCTGAATAGCGGTGCGCTCGAAACAGATGCGGTCGTAGCGTTTCAGGACAGGCTCTCGCTCCCGACGATTACGGCCCGTGATGCGGCGGTCCCGCTCGCGTATAGCGACCGGAACATGAGCAATCTCGTAGCGACCCGCTTCGCGGGCATGAGCCGTCCCGCCGAGTGCATCCAGCGCCCGGAGAAAGAACGCGCGGACGAAATAGGGCTGTAGTCGGCGCGCCTCAGCCCTCTCCATCTCTTCCTTCACGGCGAAGATGCGTTCCGCACTCATGGTTTCTTGCGCGAGTGCGTTTCGGTCGAGAAGAGACTTCAGATGGTCGCGGTCCAGTGCCTGGTCGATTTTCTTCGTTAAACGAGCGCGGATCTCTGGCTTATCACCGTAGCGGATGGCCTGTATCAGCAGGTCCTTGAGGCTCGTTTCCTCGAAGACTTCGCCCAGAATATCGAAGACACGACCTTTCAGAGCTTCGCTTTCAATTTCCAGTTTCTTGAGTAGCCGGTGATAGACATCGCCCTCGCGTGTTTCCTTGGCTACAAGGTTCCACAGATGGCAGACTTCGGTTTGGCCAATGCGGTGGATGCGCCCGAAGCGCTGCTCAATTCGGTTGGGGTTCCAAGGCAGGTCGTAATTGACCATGAGATTGGCATTCTGAAGGTTGACGCCTTCGCCGGCAGCGTCAGTTGCAACGAGTACGCGCACGTCTGGGTCAGAGCGGAAGATGGCCTGAAGCCGGCGGCGCTCGTCACGGTGTGTGCCACCATGGATGGTAATAATGGCATCGCTGTTCCCGAGCACACCAGCAATTTTGCCGTGCAGATAATTCAGCGTGTCGCGGTGCTCGGAAAAAATGATGATCTTTCGTTGACGGCCGGATGCGTCGCGCATCTCGGGGTCATTCTGAAGGATCTTTGATAGCTCCTCCCACTTACGATCTTGACCTGACACCACGACTGCTTTCGCTTGTTTTTCAAGGTCCTCCAGAATGCGTATTTCGGCCTCTAACTCGGAGAGTGTGGCCGACGCAGTCGCTTCATCGACGAGCGTTTCTTCGAGTGTCTCTTGCTCCTCAGCATTGAGATCGTCATCATCTTCCGGCACCGGAACAAGCGTCTCGGCCAGTGCCTGGCGACCTCTTAGACCGAGTTTCTCGTCTCGAAGGCGTCCTTCGAGACGCTCCTTGCGGCGCTTGAGTGATTGGTAGATGGCTTCGGGACTTGAAGCAAGGCGACGCTGCAACGCTGTCAGGGCAAAGCCGACCGAGCCCTTCCGTGGGCCTTGAAGCGCGTCAGCTTTCCCCATTTCGGCCTGCACATAGTGAGTGACGCTCTCATAAAGCGCGGCTTCAATGTTTGAAAGCGTGTAGTTGACGGTGTACGCCTTGCGCTCTGGAAAGAGATGTGTGCCGTCGAATTTCAGCAGCTCCTCTTTCACCATCCGCCGCATAAGATCAGAGGCATCGACCTTGTGTACGCCATCGCGGAACTTGCCGTAGAAACGGTCCGAATCGAGCAGTGAAAGGAAAAGTTGGTAGTCCTCTTCCTTCCCGCTGTGGGGCGTGGCTGTCATCAGCAGCAGGTGACGCACCTGGGCACCAAGCTTCTCCGCGAACCGGAACCGCGCTGTCTTTTCAAGCTTCGAGCCAAAATAATGGGCGGCAAGCTTGTGGGCCTCATCGAACACAGCTAAATCCCAACCGGCCGCGCAGAGTTTTTCCTGCATTTCCTCATTCCGCGAGAACTGGTCGAGGCGAACAATCAGTTGGCAGTGATTGTCGAAAGGATTTCCGCTCGGCGAGGCCTGTTCCAGAAGCGCCGAATAAATGCTGAACTCCAACCCGAACTTCTCGAACATCTCGTCGCGCCACTGCTCGACCAGGCTCCCCGGAGCGACGATGAGAATCCGTCGGGCATCAGCGCGCATGATGAGTTCGCGGATGTACAGCCCGGCCATGATCGTCTTGCCCGCACCGGGATCGTCAGCCAGCAGGAAGCGCAGCGGCTGGCGCGGCAGCATCGACTCATAGACTGCAGTGATTTGATGCGGTAGCGGCTCCACATTCGAGGTGTGCACCGCCATCATCGGGTCGAACAGAAATGCAAGGTCGATACGTTTGGCTTCGCAAGCGAGTTGGAACGCAGCACCGTCCCCATCAAACGAAAACGGTCGCTCGACCGTGGCCACACTGATGGACGCCTCATCGGCGCCGCCCAGAAGCCGCTCTTTCATCCCTCCATCAGGTGTGCGATAGATCAGCTGTAAGGCACCGTCGCCGAGCGGCACGGTAGCCACCACACTAACGATCTCTGTCGGCTCAACACCCGTAAGGCTGAGACCCGGCGTGATTTCTTTCAGCCTCATAATGTGGTGAACCCCAGGAAATGACTTAAAACCACTGCCATCCCCTAACCTTCCCGCTGCTTGCGAACACCCGTCTTCTGCTCGGCGGTATACTTCTCTGCCGCGTCCCGCACGACCCACGCTAGCGACACTTTTTTCTCCTGGGCGATCTCTTCGAGGGTTTCGTAAAGATCGGGCGGAAACGTGATCGACACCCGCACTGCCGCTTTCCTCTGAGCCTTCGGCCTTCTTCCCTGCGACCGTTTCATCTTCATTGCCGGCCTCAAGTGCCGTCACCACTTTACACCAGGCCGGTGAATTTACAGGCTATCGGGCGATACGGGCCTTAGAGAGCAATTTAGCGCCCGATCAAATTAGTCCGATTGTTGCACGGGAGATTCTTCTGCCGCCGACAGTTGATCAACCAACCAAATCGCCATAAAGTTGGACACGCGAACAGATTTCAATTCCACTGATCTACTAGTTCCATTACGCCTTCCACAATGTCGCGCGCCCGCGCTTTCGTGATCGGCATGGACGAATGGACGACCTCGTTTCGTATGCGCATCCAGGAATCAATTCGCATCTTAAGCGCAGGCTGAATAAATTGTTGCTCCACGGCGTGCTCGACTAACGACCGCAAGGACATGGGCCTTCGCACCTGTGGCCAGGGGCTTTTGTTCAAGCGCTCGCGTAATTTTGCCTCAAGAAGTGTCACCGCAGAAATCACGGCCGCGCGATACTCTCCTGCCTCGAACAACCGCCGGGGTTCCGCTAGCCTTGCCACGCCGGTTTCAGCCGCAATACTCCGCAGAAGATTTCCCAATTCCGCAACAAAGCCCTCCGGATCGTCGGTTATTTTGTTCGGCCGTGTAATTATTGGAAAGTCATAGGCCGATGGCGGCACCTGCTCGGAGTTGGTCACTACCACGATTAACCTAAGCCGTCGGCGGTTGGGAGAATCCGCTTCCGCCCCCTTAAGCCGTGCAATTGCCATGCGGTACTCAGCTGTAGTCCACGATGATGTGAGTTCCACCACCATCACCGAGGCCCTATCGATCAAAGTGTCGAGCTTGGCACTGACATTTTCTCCGGGTGTTACGACATCGTCCGCCGTCACCGGAACAAAACCAGCGTCCTCAACGACCGGAAAGATGCGTTCGCGATAAAACGGAAGAAGATCCAAGGCAAGTGAAAAGAAACAGAGGCGCGTTGTTGAATCTCGCGGCAGCAGCAATTCACGGAGAGGCTGTTCCTCAGTTACCTTGCTCACGGAAATTACATTCTCCCGCATGTACTCTCTCAGTTCCTTAAACGCCCCCGCCAGTACCTCACCATACTTCTCTCGGCTACCAGGTAAATTGATAACCTTTACGCCCCGTCGCTCAAATCGAGCGACATCGGCGTTGCTCGCGTTCACGGCTAGCGAATATGCCATTCGCCGGGACCGCCCAAGTCTATTTGAGACGACGTGCCATATTTGCCTAAAATCTGGGTCCTCTAAACTGTAGCCGATAAACACGGCCGTCTTCGTTATCAGCTGATTTGAAAGGTATGTAGCAAGCAGTGGGAAACTTGTAAGAAATCCGTCGTAATCGGACTCGGTGACAATCAACCGGTTTGGATGACGAAGGTCCCCATGCAGTTTCAGAAGAAGCGTCCCGGCATTCCCCGCATTTATCGATAGTTGCTCTTCGTCAACGACTGGGTATACGTAACGCGGCGTCAAGTCGTACTGACGCTCTAGAAGGAAGTCGAAATTTGTCGTGCAGACAATGTCGAAAGGAATCGTACAGAATTCTTTGTGAGCGCGGCCTGGCTGAGCATCCCTCATGAGCAAAATATCCGATAGCTTCTCAATCAGATGCGTGCGGCCGAATTCGTGTTCATAGGCGGAGATAGAGTCGAGCGTACTGGTCGAGGTAAAGTCAGTCAGCTCGTCTGCCAACGCTTTGCTGAGCCCGGTCCACAGCGGCATCTTCTTCCCAGACGGCACGATTGCATTGAGCGACATTCCCGCCCCGACAACCGGCAACCATTTACCGGTGACAAGGTCATCGAGTACGGGCTTCGGGAAGTGCGGGATATACTTGGCCGACACGTTATCCTCGGCGGGAACGAGTTTGAAATTCGGATGCTAGCCGAATCTCAAGATTTTAGCCACCGGATGCGCCGCTTGCCGTTTGTGCTGGGGGATGGGAGACTCGCACCCTACTCTCGCGAGACACCCAAGGTCTTTTCGCTTGGTCCGAAGCCCGATGGCTTGCATTTCTTCGCTTACAACCGCGCGGGTTAACCGCATCCGTTGGAATTATGAGCCTTGCTATACAGCACGGGAAGCCCCCCGATAGCAACGCTCCAACCGTTTCCCACATCTACAGATACTAAGGGGGTGAATCCCATGAAAAAGAGCCTCCCTTTGTTGCTGTTTCTGGGCGTTTTCCTACTGATCGGCTGTGCAAGCAACAAAGACGCGAACGAAAAGAACTTCTCAGAAGCATTGAATTCTTACCTGGCCAAGAAGGGCCAGCTTTGCCTCGGCATTCCCTCCGCGTGGCCGGTCGATCTCAATGAAGCCGAGCGCCGAAGCGGCATGGGCACGGCGGCGGAAATGGCCGCTCTCGAAAAGGTCGGCTTGGTGCGCTCTCACGAGGCGGAAACCGAATACATGCCACCGCTCAGCAGTCGCCCCGTTAAGACAAAAGTCCTCCGATACGAACTGACTGACAACGGCAAGACATTCTATCGGGAGAAAGACCGCCTCGGCTTAGCCGGAAACAAACAGGTTCAGGGTGACCTCTGTTACGGACAACAGGCGTTGGACAAAATCGTCAACTGGCAGGGGCCGACTGCCGCTGGGGACTCCGAAGAAGTCACAGTCTTCTATACATACAGGATCGAGAATCTTTCCGACTGGGCAAAGAATCCGGACATTCAAAGAGTTTTTCCCGGAATTGTTTCAACCATTGACGGGGCCGGAAAGACGCAGATGAATCAAGCTCTGACACTGACCACCGAGGGATGGGAAAGCAAAGGACTCAACAACCCCTTATGAGGGTACGCGCCTTGCCGAGCATCCGACATTCTACAACCTCCGATTGTTACCGAGTCTTGCCGATCACCGAGAGCTAGCTTGCGATGTAATTACGTGGCCCTCAAACTCCCAGATGTAAGCCTCGCGAAGGTCATCGTTCCGCTTAATAGCCGCAGGTCGGCTCCGAGATCTTCACGGTCACTTGAGTCATACCGTTTACTGGTTGCGGATTCCAATGGGCAGTAATCGACACTGGCCCTAGGCTCACAGCATCATCCACCCCGCGTTCATTACCAGAGACCACCGGACTTTGATACAGCGCTTTTTGCGCCACGCCGTTTACAACGGGCACGACGGAATATGAAAAGGACTTAACTCCTGCCTCCGCAGATGCAGTGGGAAATGTGAGTATCGCCGTAGTTTCCGGAAGAACTGCGACCGCCGTCACCGGCGCAGATGAAACAGATGTCTCTTTCTCTTCGGTGTAGCGAGCTTCAGGAACCACAACGGCCTGCCAGAATGTATCATGGAGCAGTCTAGCAACATGAACAATGAAGCCCTCTTGAACGCAACTCGCGGTATCCAACCATCCTGCAGCGGACACTGTTGTGGCGGTCGTCGTTACAGCAATTGAAGACTGATTTCGGGTGTTGGGCGATGCATGCCCGTCGGGCCAGTTTGCAAAATGATATCCCGTAATCTGAGCATCTGATATCCGCGGTCCACTAGGCAATTGTGGAGTCCTGGTATCCCCGGGCAAGTTATGCCTGTCTTCGCATGAAGCGTTATGAAAATCAAATGACACGGACTGCAAGTTTACGTTCTCTGGTGTAGCCGTGTAGTACGTGACTTGCGCTGTCACTTGATAGCTCAAAGCATAAGCCTTGGGCACAACAAACGGCAGGTTCAACTCCGCAGTTTGGTTCCCTGCAGGGATAAAACCGATGACTGTCTTGGGCACGTATATTTCAAGCTTGAATGCCAGCGTCTTACCAGCGTTAGCCGTCAATGTAGCTCCCGGTATCGCAGTTGAGACCTCATCTTGACTGCCTGCCTTGCTGGCAGATAACTTCGCGATGAGCGCGCCGCTGTCTGTCACGAGAGAAATTAAAGGGGCTTTACCCACATAAAGCCTATATCCCTTTATGAGCAGATCCCCGCCCTCAGCAGGCACCTCCATTGGATCGTGTCCGACGAACTGAAATAAATCAATTCGCGGAGCACCTGATGCAACAAAAGGGATGTTAGCGCCTATGCTCAATCCCACGTTTCGAATACCGCTCTCGAGCGATGCGGCGTTAGCGTACGCGCAATTCCGCTGGCGCGTAAGAATCTCATTTAGGTTATTCGTTGCAAAAATTATTCTCTGACCGAGATTTTGTATGTCGTATCCAAGACTGTTCAGCGGCGTCGTAACTTTGTCACCGACAGCAGTTTGGAATTGTGTGATCAGGGCACTCAACTGAGTGCTCGCGCCGTTCGCCGAAATGGAGGCATCGCCAGCGGCAGTGGCCACGAGGTTTTGCAGTTGTTGGATCACAGCCTGCGCCGCAGATATGATTTCCCCGCATGTTGCGGCGGTCGTAAGATCTTGTGACCGTTCCTGCGGCGACACCATAATTAGAAGGCCGAATAGTACGAGTAATCTCACAACAAGGCCACTCCGTGATCTCATGGCTTAAGCTCCCCCGAAGATTCAACACTATGGATTAAGCACACCGATACTGTCAAGAGAGTATCAATACGATGATGGCTAGTCGTCCTATCTTAAGATCTGACCTCGCTCTCCTCGTTTCGCCGCTTCGAGATTGCCGCGTCCCGGCGACTAATACCTCCGCCTCCGGTCTCCACTAGCACTCTTCGCGCCACCAAAACCCGTGTCACTCAGACGTGCGGCCCGTTCCGACCTGGACGCGCCAATCTCTCCGCTTCTGTCCCCTGTTTCGCGTCCTTGCTCCCTCGGGTGTGGATGAAGGGAGCAAGGACTCCCCGAAACAGGAGGACAGGAAAAAATGAAAGTCGAAGAAGCAAAACAGATCGCAAGCAAAGCCATCGAGCAACTCAGTCAGGCCCTGGAAGCGGGCCACAGTGAGAAGCTGAGGGAGCACCTCGCGGCAATGGCGCGGTTCCATCGCTACTCGTGGCACAACATTATCCTCATCGCATCGCAGAACCCATCAGCCACCCACGTCGCAGGCTTTCATGCTTGGCCCAAACTGGGCCGCTTTGTGAAGAAGGGCGAGAAAGGGATTCTGATTCTCGCCCCGATCATTCGGAAGAAGGCCGAGAACAACAACGAAACCGAACCCGACGAATCGTCAACGGCGGTCGGATTCCGCGCGGCCTACGTGTTCGATATCAGCCAGACGGATGGGAAAGAACTGCCCGAGATCGGCAGCGTTAACGGCGATCCCTGCGAGTACCGCGAACGCCTTGCGACCTTCGTAGCTAAGCAGGGCATCGCTCTCGAATACTCCGAAGATATCGCGCCTGCCCGTGGCACTTCCGCAGGCGGCAAGATTACCTTGCTGCCCGGCCAGTCGGCGGGTGAGGAGTTTGCGACTCTGGCGCATGAGGTGGCGCACGAGATGATGCATCGAGACGAACGCCGGAGCAGTACATCGAAGCGCGTCCGCGAAACTGAAGCCGAAGCCGTCGCGTTTGTCGTGTGCAGCGCAATCGGCCTCGAAACCGGCACCGCCGCGCAGGACTATATCGGTCTGTACGGCGGGGATGCGAAACTCCTCAACGAGAGCCTTGAATGCGTCCAGCGGACCGCAACTCAGATTCTCAGTGCTATCGATGCGGATGAATCATCCGCGCCGCCCCACTGAAAGCGGCACATGGTACGTGCTTTGTCGGTTCTAGGCCGTCGTCGCCTCCTTGTCGGCATCGGGAACAATATTTGAATCAATGGGCGCGCTGAGGGCCCTTCTGAACCAAATGATCGCAGCTTCTCCTTGCTTCTGTTCGACGACATCCACATCTCGGATGTGCCCCAGGGGATTCCGATAATTCTTGAGAGCTAAGAAGTGTGACTTGAGGGCTTCGCGACTCTCGAATCGGTCCTTGAAGAGGTCCCAGTTCTTGTCAACAATCTTGTGAAGGTCCATGATGTCAGCGTACTGGATCCGAATAAGCGGATCCTCGATCCGAATAACGATTTTTGACCGATTTCGTTCACTGATTCGTTCCTTTATTTTCGCCTGTAAATCGCCTGGCACGGCACTCTTCCAATAGTCGTCCCCAAGACGCGAACGCAGCACATCGTGCAGTACCCGACGGAGCTTAACCTCGATTTCATCCACCGCAAGTCGCGCCTGATCGCGAGGGACGGGGGCGCCAGAGTCATAGATGTCGCCTTCGCCCACAGCCGTCACGATGGCAGCCCAAATCAATTCAGCCCTTTGCTGCAAAAACGAGTCATAGTCATCATTCCATATTGGTGAATCTGGGCCCGAGGGAATCAAATGTGAGCGCAAAGCTGCTTCGAAATTTGGATTGTCGCCGTCACTACCTCTGAACTCTGCAAAGTAGTCCGAGGGCGGTCGGTCCTTGATCTTATTGTTCAAGTCCGCAGGTAGGAAACAAAAGTTCGGTAGGAGATGAACATCTTCGACGTAACGTTTGAGCTCCTTCTTTATGAAGTTCTTCGGAAAAATGTGGTGAGCGTTCGGGTCTTTAAGGTCGCTGAAGTGATCCTTAGCAAGCGAGATATCGGCTCCAGTGACAAAGTTCTTCGGTTTGGCGTGCGCCAGGAGGCACAAAATCGCATTTCGGGCCGCGCCAGATGCGCGGTTTATTTTCATCTGTCGGATGCCGTCCTTGGTCACCGTCAACGGATAGCTCGGCAGTTCTAGCTTACCGTCGATTAGTTCCCGGATCGCCTTTGCGTCAGTTGCCATCTGTGTAGTCTGCGACTTGGCGTATCTCTCGGAAAATGCCGACCGCCAAAACCATTGATCGATCCATTGTTTGTGTTCAATCGGGACGTTTGTTCCATGTTCGGCAAAATAGCAGGCGAGGACGGGGAGCATCGCACCGTATGGAATCATGTCTCCTCTGATGACTCCGTAATTGTCCCGCATCCAATCGATTGCATCCCCGATAGCCTTCGAGATGCGGGGCCACAATTCCTCGACGGTCTTGCTCCTGAGTTTCAGCTCGTGTTCGGTCTTGCATTGCCCGAACTCAACGAGAGACATCGATTGGACGAATGCGATTGGCTCCACCATTCCGAAATCCGTGCGTTGTTTGACCCTCTCATTAAAGTCCTTGACCGCCTTTGCCAAATCGAAGGACTCGGACCAACAATTGGCAGCTACCAGCTCGAAGCGCGTCAGGCGCTTCCCACCCTGGTTAATTCGCTGGAAGACCTCAACGGCATCTTCCAACTCCAAGTTGAAAACCTTGACCACGGAAAAGGGATAGTTTCTAAATCGGTCGCGAGCCTTTGAGAGCGTCTGTTTTTTCTCTGGCGGCAATGGATCGCGGATCGCATCGTAGGTCGCTACGTTCTCCGACAGTATGTCGTGCAGCGAAATGAACGTGATGTTGTCCGGCTCTGTTTCCTTAAACACCTTAATTTGGCGACGCGCTTCGGGATCACCTTCTTCATATTTCGCAGCAGATTCAAGATCGAGACAGATCTGGGCATAGCTCGCGCCGTCAATCACACTGCCCTTAAACGTCACCCAGATCGAAGTCAATCGTTGCTGTCCGTCCAGGATGAAGAAGAGTTCCTGCTCAGGGGCGGGTGACGGAAGGCAAAGGCTCTTGATATCACGGAAGAGCGTTACGTACTTCCGGTCGGCTTTCCAATAAAAGAAACTGCCAATCGGGAAGCCCTTATAGATGCTGTCCATGAGATCGATAACTTTTCCGAGGCTCCAAACGAAATCCCGTTGAAATGGCGGAAGTCGAACGCGGCCATTCTCGATATCGTTCATCAGAGTAGGAAAATTGTATTTACCGGGATCGATAGGCTCTGGCTGCGGCATGCGGTTTTCACCCCCGCTTGGCTATATTCGAAAAACTATTTTCTAAAGAATACAAGCATCACCATCCCACAAGGCTAGTCTTAACCTGGCTTGCGCTGCGCATCGTTCACGGAACATCCGGTGCACGCGTCCTCAGCCAAGTCGCTGATCAACCAAAGAGGAAGATGGAAGTTCTGAATTCTCATTCTGGCTCCATCTCATGCAGCACTGCCCTGAAGCCAACGAAGCGCTCCAGCGAGCACGATGGCTGGACCTTTGGCGCCCTCGACTTCGTCTCGGCGATTTTCCCCCGGCAACGACCAATAGCTCCCGTAGAAGTCCGACCCCACGATTGTCAGCCGGTCGCCACCCAGAATCGCCCCGGCCTGATGTGCTACGGGGATGATCTCGTTTGCCAGCGAAAAACAGTCATGGATCTTGGTCGCCGCCGCCTTTGCATCCGTGTACACGCCGCCCCAGTCGAGATGCAGGAACATCCGCAGGACGTTATACACTACATAGTACTGAATCGCATATGAGTTCACGCCATGTCCTGAATGGGAGAGGATTACGTAATCCTCCACATTCGCCTCGCAGACATAGTGTTCTAGGTTATACGGCGACATACTGACCTCGCGCGTGGCGAAGAGCCATTTGTCCTGTTCCTTCAGTCGCTCTGCCAGTTCCTGGGGAATGTTTGGAAAGGCCAAACCCGCTTCTTCGAACAGCGTTCGTGCTTTTTCAACGTCAGCCATACGCGGTCATCCTCCGATCCGAAGTCCGGGCACTCCCCCACCGGGGCTTCGCAATCGCAAACGCTTTCACTGGGATTTAGCAAGAATAACCCTAAGCGGCTCCCGCAAGGAACCGCCGGGCAGCGAACATCAAGTTTGCCGCGGGTTTTCCAGATCGTCCACCTGCCCGTCGCTTCGCTGCGACCAGCCGAGTCGCCATGCCATGACATCGGCGACGCATAGGCCACGGTGCAGAGCTCTTCGCGCTGGAGAACGCTCCCTACTGTGCCGTGGCTAAGGATCGCCTTGTGGCGCAAGCTGCATGAGACCAGCAGAAGTAATCAACTCGTTCTAGTCTGCTATCTCTTCGACACCATGGTTGAGAATCTCGTCTACAATTGACTAAATAAGTGTTGAAGACTCAAGTTTTCTTCTCGAAGAGACGCGATGCCTAACTTGGAGTCCAGCCAAGTTCACAGGACAAATACGCCCTACTCCCAGGACAAATATGCCTTCCTGCACTTCCTGCAGGTGGACCTGCGGCGCATAGGGATTGCAGTCTCGATGAAATGGAACAGAAATCAATTGGGATTCATGCTAAGACCCGTGGCCCTCAAGACGGGACGGATCGTCAAGCTGATGAGGGACGAAAGAGATCGCCGATTGCATGCTGAGCGTGAGTTCCTTACACGGGCACTGTCGAACGGCATCACCGAGCAGTTCGCCATTGGCTCATCATTGGATTTTGACTCCATTAATCCGAAGATCGAATTCTGCACATCTGGCGAGGAGCTAGAGACGTTCCGGTTCTGCAGGTTGCTCCAATCGGTTCCTGCTCCGAGGCTCCTATACCGGCAGATTGCAGCGCTTGTCAGAGATGAAGGGCAGCCTGGAACTCCTCTGATCGGCGCATTCGGATTATCCAGCACAGTTTATTCGTTGACCTGCCGAGATCAATTTCTTGGTTGGAATACATCTACCCGAGCGCGACATCGGGGCCTCCGATCATGCATGCAATTGAGCTTTTGTATCGCGGTTCCGCCGTATAGTTTTTTGAGAGCCGGCAAGATGATCGCTGGACTGGCAGCCAGCGATTCTGTCGCTGCGGAATTCTTCCGCAAATACCGACCGGATAGCCTCAAAACCATAGTCACCACCTCTGCTAATGGACTGCACAGTCCGATTTTCAACCGAATTATGGTTCGCCCCGGCGGTCTGTACCGCAGAATCGGCGAAACAATGGGTTATTCCACTCTTGCATTTAGCAGGGACACTCTGTTAGCAGCGCGGGCTCTGGTCATCAAACGTGATGGTAGCTGTCCTGATAACAGGGCAATCCGCACGCTGAAGCGCGCGCTAAATATCTGCGACATTCCTCGGGACAAGATTGTGCGGCTTGGAATTCGCAAGGGTGTCTACCTCACGGTTCCATATCTGCACAACACGGGAGAGGGCGGTCGATCCGTCCCCGCGTGGCCAGGAGAAATTGATGTTGTTCGGTATTGGAAAGAAAGAGTTCTTTCGAAGGCTATGCTTCGCCCGGACATAGTTGAAAAAGCGTCGCAGTTTCGAGCAGCGGATTTTGTGACCACTTTTCTCGACGAGATAAGGTAAAGCAATGAACGATTGGTTTTGGATCGTGTTCGATACGTCCCAGCTGATGGACTATTACCGAGACGTTCACAACCTTCTAGCGCTCCCCGCTGGCGCAACTATGCGCTATGACTACAAGCAAAAATATTTATCAGATGAGGCTGTAAGGCGCGCTGACGGCAACGAGTCTGCACCCGTCCTCTTCATATACATGCAAAAGCAGGGAAGTTATCGCAGAGATGAGAAACGTACTATCGCCCCGCAAGGTGTCTTACCTTTTGCTTACGTCGGGACGCGTTTAGGAACGATGCTTAGCATTGTGAAGGACGGAAAGAGCTACTACTTCGATTTTAAAGTCGGTAACTATCCGACCCACAATGAGGCTTTCGATCAACTCATGAAGGCGCTCGAAGGGAAGGGGGAGACGCCGTGGGCCGTCGTCAGGGATGGAGGACCATCTGGGAAGTATGTATGCGTATCGACTGGAATGGATTCACTAAGGAAATTGCAAGCTGGCGAGGACCAGGAGAAATGGAGCGGGATAGTTAGTCGGCTCTCGGCTGATCCTATGCAATTCAGAGAGGACGCATTTTGGAGATTAAAAGGTCCCTATAGAAGCCAAGCAGATGACATGACTCTGCCAAGGATTCACACGCACGTCGAAAAAGGGAAAACGCGCCAATCCGAAGCTGTCTATCACATCACTGAGAACACTGGATGGAGATTTGAACTAATTAGTGAGATCGGGCAAGGGGTAGGGGCGCGCGATACGTTTCATGTTGAGGCTTCGACATCGGACGATAAGGTCGTAAAGTTTACCGGGAATCCGAATTTTCCGCTGAGGCGGTACACTGGAACAATGATCGAATTCCGTGCGCAGAGTGCCCAACTAATTGGGCAAACCTCGGCAGAAATCACATTGGCGACCTCACCTCAGCCAACTGGTTGGGTCACTGGGCCCGTGTTTGCTCTGAAATATAGAGTAATGCGCAACAAATGGCGCGTCGGCGTCGGTACGATTACGGGGGCAGTGGCAATCTGCACATACGTTCTAGGGGATTCTAAACTTCTCGACTGTCATCCGTTGATTTCCATACTTCTCAAGATTTTCGGATTATTATGTGGAGTGGCTTCTGCTTTTGCTCTCACTGGCAAGGTCAGTTTCTCGCCCAAGTAGGAGTTGCGAATTGACTGCGCGCGAATACACGTACCGTGGTTCTATGAAAATCAGCCCTGGGGACATGGCATTGTTGCGCGCTGGCAAGAAGACATGCACAGTACGTCTGGGGATGGCATCGGTTGCATCCGACCAGATCGTAATGACAGATGGGCGCTCGTCCGTGCCCGTGAGAATACTTAAGGTTGATACGAGTCGGTGCTTCAAAGACTTAACAGACCAAGATGCGATGGACGAGGGATTTCAGACTCGGGAGGAACTGTGGAAGGATCTCAAGCACTGGTACCCACGAGTTCTTGATCAGGACCCCGTCACGGTAATCTATTTTGAGCGCCTTGAAACTGGTGCATCGATAGCCTGAAGCCGGGTTGACGCGAGGTGTCCACCCGCCGCTGTGAATGTAGCCTCGCCGTCGTGATTGCGATTGAGCGCCCCGGCTGGTATCGGTTCCCGCCTCGACAACCACCGAGTGTGCCGCTCTTGTCCATTCTCTTTCCTATCGTCCCTTTCCATTGGGCACAGCTTCGGGATAATTCCTGCGCCCGGCAGCTTCGGGTCTTCTGCTTTTCCGTCTCCTCCCTAGAAATCTTCTGAAACAGCACCGAAGATTTCTTGTGTCCCTCCCAAAAAGCAGCCGCTCGCCTTGGGAGCAGTATCCGCTCGCTCTGGGGTGCCCCAATTACAAGGGCAGAAACGGAGAAAGAAAATGTACCAAAACAGAGTTCACCTCATCGGCTACCTCGGCAAGAACCCGGAGCACAAGTCGGTTCGAGCGTCCGACCGCAAGTTCGCGGTTCTGTCGCTGGCGACTCAGCGGTCGTGGAAAGGCGCTGACGAAGAATGGCACTCGAAGACCGAGTGGCATCGCGTCGTCGCCTGGAACGGCCTCGGCGAGTACGCAGCGACGAAGCTGCGCAAGGGCGACCACATCTATGTCGAAGGCACGCTGGTAAGTAGCACCTACGACAAAGAATTCGGCAAAGGCAAGAGCAATATCACCGTGCCGCTCAAGGCTTGGCAGGTGAAGGCGGATTCCATCCGCAAGCTCAATCGCACCAAAAAGGATCAGGTGCTCGACAACGCGCCACTCGACGCGCAACCGGAGGAGGTCCCCTTCTGACCGGACTCACACGAAGGGGCCTCGGTTTTCTCCGGGGCCCCTTTTTCATTTTTGCAGACGGTGCCTGATCGTCATCGACGGTGCTCAAACTTTCCCACGCAGATCAAAGTTACCGAACAAGAAGCGAAAAGTAACGAGAACCAGAGTAGTACGAAAGTACCATAGGTGTTAGAACGATTACGTGGATTCGCAGCAATCCCAAAGCCATCTGGGCACATCCAAATCAGCAGATTCGCGGCGACAAGAGATGGGTCCCCATGCGCCCGAGGCGAGAAACGAAGCCCGGTCCTCCGTTCTTATTGAACTCGGTTGACCGCTTCGGCAGGCAAATCACTCCTGCGGTGTTGTCTGTCTCGATGGAAATTGGCCCACGCGCCCTCGCGTACGCCCAAAACCTGATCGGTGATCCCGCCCTGGCTATGAACTACTTTGAGGAGGCAGCGGCCTCCGTGTCCGCCG
Organism: Candidatus Acidiferrales bacterium; assembly: GCA_050018375.1. GTDB lineage: Bacteria > Acidobacteriota > Terriglobia > Acidiferrales > UBA7541 > Palsa-295. The sequence continues at coordinate 221,126 of JBEKAE010000002.1, forward strand.
CAATCGAGGAGAAGAAGTCTTCTGGCGCACCCGCTGTACGGAATGTCGCAGCATATTTGTTCCGCACATTCATTCGCATGGTGGATGACGCCAAGCACAAAGAGAAAATTCTTCAGGAATCTCTTAGGGAATCCGGCGAGGCGCGGATTCCCTTGACTGAAGAGGCCCAAGTGGAGACCGCCGTGCTTCTGAACGAAGTGATGGAAACCTGTGACAGGGCATCGCGAGAGGTTGTCGTCCTTCGCCTGGAGGGTTTCACATGGAAAGAGATCGGGAGACAATTTGACATTTCAAGCCATGCGGCAGAAGCTCGATTTAGCAAAGCACTTGACCACGCCAGAAAAATGCTCAAAATACGGAGGCGAAAGGGTTGAGGAGGGCGTCACCCTTGCCGTCTGACAGTCGCAACTCGAAGGGCCACAAGCGGAAGCAATCCGTGGACAAGGCCTTTCTTGAACTTGGTAGGAGACATTTCGCCCACGATTTTCCCAACCCCACGCGCCAAGGTTGCCCTCAGGACAATGTATTAAGACTTTTGGCCGAACAACCAACAAAGGTCGAAGACTCAGTTCTGGACCACATCGCCTTGTGTTCACCTTGTTACACGACCTACAGTGGCTTCCTCCAGCGGATGAAAGCAAGAAACTCCAACCCAAGGCCGCAAACCCGATCCCCCAAACGACCAAGAGCGTAAAAGCGAAAAAATTGCATTTTGTTGGTGAGCTTTTTCCGTTTTTTCCCCTCTGTATAGATGAGGGGAGTTCTCGCCGGTTAACTCCCGCGGACAGGGCGCAATCGATTCCTTCAGTGTTTCGCTCTGTGTCGCGTACGGCCCGCTAGAGGGGACGGACGCGATTGTGGGACAACGCTGTACACGGAGCGCACGCTCCAAGTGTGCCTGGACGGAGGGAAGTCCAGGAACCGGCGCATACAGCCGTCCCATCAATCGCCATCCGCTTTCCTTCCCGCAGCCGCAGCCAACGGGGACTCCCTCTCAACGGCCCATTTCTGAGACTCGAAGAGTCAGGGAGAACCCGAACATGAAGCGATTTCTTTGCACATACCTCCGCAGCTCTTGGCTGCGTTCACCTCTGGTCACCCTCGGTTTCACACTTTTCCTCGCGGCTCCGGCCTTCGCCCAGGGAGCTTCTCCGTGGGAGAACGCCGTTAGCGTGCTGCAGCAGGCTTTCACCAGCACCATCGCTCGCGGCCTCTCGCTCGTTGCCATTGTCGTGGCCGGCCTCACCTTCGCCTTCGGTGAAGGCGGCTCGAAGCGTGTGCTTGCCGGTGTGCTCTTCGGCGTCGGAATGGCTATCGCGGCGGTGAATTTCTTGTCGTGGCTTTTTCCCGGCAACTGAAACACTCGCGTTCCGAAGGGAGAAGCACATGGCAGAAACCAGGCGCATCAACAGAGTGCATCGGACGTTGTCCCGGCCACTGACGATCCTCGGGGCCGAGCGAAAGCTTTTCTTCTTTGCCATGTGCCTTGGCGCCGCCACCTTCAATCTGCTCAACAGCTTGTTCGGGGGGTTGTTGATGTTTTTGTTGCTCTACTTCATGGCCCGCTGGGCCACCCAGACTGATCCGCAGATTCTGCGATTTCTGCTGACCGCCGCAAGACTCCGCGCGCAATACGACCCGATGAAGTTCACTCCGATTCCAATCCGAAGGGATAACCATGCTCAGGCTTAGCCGAATCTTCAAGAACTACAACGAGACCGGCTCTCTCAGCGAGCAGGTTAATCTCTACGGTTTCATCGGTCCGCACGTTTTTCTCACAAAGAGCGGAGAGGTCGGCGTCATCCTCGAAGTTCGCGGCGTCGATTATGAGTGTCTCGACGGCGCTTCGATTGACGGTTTCACGAAGCGGCTCGAATCAGCTTTGAAGCTGTTCGACGAAAACTACCGCGTCTACCAATACCTCTTCAAGCGCAACAACGAGACCATCCCCTACAAGCTCTACGCCGACCCCATCGTAAACACCGCGATCAAAACTCGCATCGCCTACCTCGCAAGCAAGGCTGACACGCTCTTTTCCCTGTCGGTCTATTACGTCGTGCTGTACCACGGATTTCAGACTTCAGCCAAGCTCGGAAGCGCGCTCGCCGAGTTTCCCAAGAATCCGAAAAAAGCCGTTGCCGATCTGCGGGCGCATTTCTCGGGTCAGAAGCAGGTCGGCGTTTTTGGCCAGCACGTCAGCAATGCTCAGGCAGCGCTGCTTCAGAAAGCCCGTAGCTTCATCCTGCAAGTCTGCGACTTTCTCGCTGTTCGGATGCTCGACAAACAGGAAGCCTTCCGCGTTCTCAAGAGAACGCTCAACTTCGATCCCGACAAAGTCGCGCTTGCCAAGCTCAAATACGACACCTTCCTCGACTACTACCTCCCCGAATCCGCTCTCGAATGCCATCGCGGACATCTGCGCGTGGACGACTACTACGTCAAGGTTTTGACGCTCAAGGAACCTTCCGCCCAGAGCTTTCCGCTTATTTTCAAACGCCTGCTCGAAGTGGAAGCGAACTATTACGTGGTGACCGAGTGGAACAAGGAAGATTCCGGCAAGATGCGCCGCGTCATCCAGACCAAGCGCCGCCATTTTCACAACACCAAGCGTTCGTTTGTGAGCCAGGTCAACATGAACGACGCAGCTCCGCAGGATGTGTTGCTCGACGATTCGAAAGAGAGCCAAGTTCGGGAACTTGGTGAAGGCATCAAGGAGATCGAGCTACACGGGAATTACTTTGGCCAGTTTTCGCTGACCGTCGTGATTTACGACCTGGACATGGCCAAAGTAGACCGGGCGTGCGCCGACTTCTACAAAGTTTTTAGCGTCCACGATGCGCAGCTCTATGAAGAAAAATACAACCTTCTGAACGCCTTTCTCGCGGCGGTTCCCGGCAACCACGTTTTCAACTTGCGCTCCCTGTATCTGCTCAACACCAACTATGCGGACTTCTCGTTCCTTTTCACACTTCACTGTGGCGAGCCTCGGAATAGCCATCTCCGGCAGGAATATCTCGCGGTTCTGGAGACCAACCACCATACCCCCTACTTCTTAAATCTCCACTACCGGGATGTCGCCCACACCATGATTCTCGGGCGAACGGGTGCCGGGAAATCATTCCTGCTGAATTTCCTCATTACCAATCTCCAGAAATACGATCCACACACGTTCATCTTCGACCTCGGCGGCAGTTTTGAAAGCCTCACGCAGCTTTTCGGCGGCTCGTATGTTCGCGTCGGCCTTGAATCTGAGGATTTCAAGATCAACCCGTTTTCACTGCCACCGACCAAGGAAAATCTCGATTTCCTCGCTCTCTTCCTGAAAGTGTTAATTCAGGGGCAGAGGGCGGTCGAGCTCGATCCTGCCACCGAGCGCGACCTCTTCCACCAAGTCGAAAACCTGTATGCGGTGGACCCAGCGCTCCGCACTCTGGGCGTGCTGGCGAACACCCTGGGGCACGACATTTCGAGCCGCCTCGCCAAATGGACCCGAGGCGGCCAGTTCGGATTCCTCTTCGACAACCCCGAGGACACGATTTCGTTCTCCCGCTTTCAGTGCTTCGACTTCCAGCGCATGAGCCAGTACCCGGAACTCCTGGAGCCGCTGCTGTTCTACATCCTGCATCGCGCCAATGCCGTCATCGCAGATCGTCAAGTCTCATCCGTTTTCAAAGCCTTCTTCATCGATGAAGCGTGGGTATTTTTGAAGAACCCCAGCATTCAACGCTATGTCGTCGAGGCCCTCAAGACCTGGCGCAAGCACAACGCCGCCATGGTCCTCTCGACACAATCCCTCGATGAACTCAAGCGCTCGGACATCCTCGACGTAATCATCGAAAGTTGCGCCACCAAAATCTTCCTCGCGAACCCCGACATGGACCGCGACCTCTACCGTCACCAGTTTCACTTGAACGAAAACGAAGTCGAGCTCATCTCTGGCCTTATCCCTAAACAACAATTCCTGATTAAAACGCCGGAACTCGCGAAGGTCGCGAATCTCACCGTGGACGCCAAGAGTTATTGGCTGTACACGAACGATCCTTACGACAACAAGAAACGAAAAGAGGCTTTTGAGACTTACGGTTTTGAGAAAGGCCTCGAAATTCTGGCGGGAGCGCAGCCGTGATTCCTCTTTACCGTCTCTTCGGGGAAACGGCTGTTCGCGCTCCGCTGTATCTATTCCTGCCCCTCCTCCTAAGCGGAGCTCTCACGGCGTTTGTTCTCGCTGTGCAGTGGCTTGTCGGGCTCCGTTCCGGTCGCGACCAAAGTTTCCGGCAAAACCAATCCATCTCAAAAGGAGCATCTCGATGAAACATACGTTTCACACCCAGCGGTACAGCCTTTTCTTTCGCGTTTTCGCCGTCGTTGTTATTGGCGTAGCTGCTTTCCACGCTTCGGCTGCGCACGCCACGACGGACGCTGCGGCGCGCGTCGTCAAGTATTCGAAGGAAGACATTATCGCCGTTCGCGCCAAGCTTCGATTTTCGACACTCATCGTTCTACCCGAGGACGAAGAGATCCTCGATTTCACCACCGGCGACAAGGAATTCTGGGTCATCAACGGCGCGCACAATCTCTGCTACGTTCACCCGGCCCAGGCCGGCATTCGCAGCAATTTGAATCTCATCACCGCGAGCGGACACGTGTATTCGTTTCTGCTGACCGAAATCAGCAACCAGCCGAATGCCGAGCCCGATCTTAAAATCTTCGTTGAACCAAAAGAAGGCTCGGGCATCGCGGTGAGCACGGGGCTGCACGGCTATGTGAGCGCTGGTGAGGCGGAAGCATACAAGAAAGAACTCGAAGCGTTACGCTCCCAGACGGCGGATCAAATCCACGCGGCGCAGGCCCAGTCCGCCGAGCAGCTCAACCAGTTCCGCTCCAGTTACGCAACCAAACTCCAATTCGATTATTTGCTCGACTCGAAAGCCGCGCGCGAGCCGTTCCTCGTCTCCGCCATCTACCACGACGATTCGTTCACCTACATCAAGTGCGGCGCGCGTGAAAGGCCCGCTCTGTATGAAATCAAGGATGGCAAACCGAACTTGATCTCCTTTCAGTTTGAGAACGGCGTTTACATCGCACCCAAGATCATCGACACCGGCTACCTCGCCATCGGCAACAAGAAACTCCCTTTTGCGCGTCGCGTTTCCGCGAACTGAGGAATACCCATGAGCCAACCGACCCAACCTGCTCAGATTCAGGAAAAAGCGCCCAAACCCCAAGGTCTTCTGCCGAAGAACGTCCAGTCCTGGCTTCTCATCGGACTGGCATTCCTCATGGTCGCCATCATGTGGCTGACGGGCGGCAAAAAGCCCCCGACTCCGGCGAAGACCACCTCGTCCAGAGCCCCAGTCCTGGCGCCGCTCGAAGTCAATGAAACCAAGATCAACGAGTTGCAAAACCGCATCGAGCAATTGCAGCGCGATCAAATGGTCGCCCAGAACGCTCTTACCCAACAGACTCGCTTGCTTGGTGGCACCCCGCAAGATTCACAGCAAGCCCTGCAACAGAGTGCGTCCGGTAACCCGCCCGACCAGCGAGCGGAAGACCCCATTCAGGCGGAGCGGAAGCGGCGTGCCTACGTGTCGCTGTTTGCCTCGAATGTCGCTTTGACCTACCGCAAAACTCCGTCAACTCCGGCAGGTGTGCCAACGCAACCGCCCGAAGCAACTCCTACCGGCCAGAATCTCGTTCCCGTGGGACCCGACTCCCCTCAGGTCGCGCAACTCTTGAAACAGACGCAACAGAATCCGACTTCGCCGGAACCGGTGCGAAACGATTCCCCGGAATCAACCCATGATCGAAAGGAGGAAGCGAGAAATCCTGCCGCTGTGTCAGCCACCTCCGCCAATGCGGCGGCAGGCAAAACTTACGTACTCTTTGAAGGAACCATTCTCGAAACGGTTCTCATCAACCGCCTCGACGGAGGCTTTGCAGGTCCTGTCGAGTGCCTGCTTTCAACCGACGTTTACTCGAACGACCGCCAGCACCTGCTGATACCCGCAGGCTCGAAGTTGCTCGGTGAAACGAAAAAGGTGGACACCCTCGGCCAGGCACGTCTAGCCGTTGTCTTCCATCGCGTGCTCATGCCGGACGGGTATTCCGTCAGCCTCGATCAATTCAAGGGCCTCAACCAAATCGGCGACACCGGATTGCGGGATCAGGTCAACAACCACTATCTCCGCATCTTCGGGGTGTCGCTGGCGGTCGGTGCTCTCGGAGCCGTCGCCGAAGGCGGAACAGCAGGCTCTCTCAACGCGTCCAGCGCCGACCTCATGCGCCAGGGATTCGCGCAAAGCACCGCACAGTCTTCGGCGCAGATCCTCGACAAGTTCCTCAACATCATGCCCACGGTGACCATCCGGGAAGGCCACCGAGTCAAAGTCTATCTCTCGGGCGATCTCGCGTTGCCCGATTACACCAACCACAGAATGCCTTCCGATTTCTGAAGGCAAAAAAGGAGAGCAGTCCAATGAAAAGAAAGATTCTGATTTGCATGCTCGTATTGGGATTGGGAGTTGGTACCGCCACCGCGCAACTCGGGAGCGGGATCGTCTACGACCCAACCAACTACCAGAACGCGTTGCTCCGCTACTACCAGCTCCAGCAGCACCTTCTTGAACTGCAGAAGAGCTACGCAAAGATCACCGGGCAACTCAATCTCGCTCTACAGATGGCCCAGTTCGTCAAAAACATGCCCGCTCGTTACCGCGCGCTCTTTTCGCAATGGCGAAATGTGACCTCGCTCAACACCTTCGGGAACACAGTCTCGTGGATTAACGGCATCAACACGGGTGTGCTTCCCAACATCAACACCGGCTACTTGAAGGCGACTACTCCACTCTCTCAGTACAGTCCATATGAATTGTCGGGAATGGATTCTGCGGAACTCGGACGCGTGCAGTCGCAGTACGCGTCCATCGAACTTGCCGACGGCGCAAACATTAACGCGATGGCCACCATCGGCGCCATCCGCGGAAGCGCCGACAACGTCCAGACTCAGATCGGGAACCTCGAACAAGATTCGTTTTCCGGCGACTCAAATCTCAACAGCGAAGTTTCCGTCCTGAACAAAATCAATGCGGCGGGTGTTTTGACCCTTCGCACCGTCCAGGACTCGAACAAACTTCTCGCGTCGCTTCTCGAACAGCAAACCATCCTCGCGAAGCAACAGCGCGACGCCACAACCAACGCCATTAACACCGATATCGGTCGCCAAGAGAGCATGGCCGGTAACATCGCCCAGGTGACCGGAACCATCACCGATTCACTTCAAAATTTCCGCATGCCGTAGGCGTGCGCTTATAGATGCCCCGCGTCGAAGGAGCTGACGGCCATGCAAACCGATTTCCTGCAGTTCATCTTTCAGGCGATCAACAACTTGCTCACGCAGAACCTCGGCTTCTTCGATGCAATGGGCCAGAATCTTTTCCGCTCGTTCGCCACCATCTTGGTGGCCTGGTTTGGAATCAAGTCCGCTCTCGCCTCCGCCAGCGGCAGGCCTTCCTTCCAGTTCGATCATTTTGCGAGCCTGCTTCTGACCATCAGCTTTGGCTTCGCGATGATCAATTACTACAGCACGCCCATTCCCGGCATCGGGACCAGCTTTCACAACCTCGTCACCAATGAAGCACAGTTTCTCTCGGCCCAGATCGATCAGGCGCAGCTCCAAACGGTGGTGACGCAGGTTGCTGACTTCGAAGCTCGTATGGACTCTCCCGGTTGGGGAGATCTTTTCGGAACCGCCATTTACGTCATCGTGACCATCCTGCTTGCCGCAGCCCAGGCCATAGCGATTGTGGTCATCGCCTACGGGTTTATTGCGACCGCGGTTTGCGTGCTGGTAGGACCTGTCTTCGTTCCATTTTTTATCGTTCCGAAAATGGAGTGGCTCTTCTGGGGCTGGTTCCGCTGCTTCATTCAATACGCCTTCTACCAAGTAATCGCAGCGGCGGTGGTGTACGTCATCGGAAATCTCATGCTGGGCGCGCTCCGCCTCCCGCCTGCGGGCACGCTTTCGACCGTCCAACTCATTGCCTGGTTTCCCGTCCTCTTCATTACGTTTCTCGCCTCGATCTATGTCCTCCTGAAAATTCCTTCCCTTACGAACCACATCTTCAGTGGCACGGCCGGAGGCTCGTCGGCAGGCCTATTGGATGCGCCAGCCGCGGTCCTGAACAGGGTGATGTGATGGACCGGGATGCCACATTCCAGGATGCCAAGCGGCTCTACCTCGAACAGTACGGTGATCCCATGGTGACAAATACCTATCTCAAGATTGCTCTCGCTTTGTTGTCCATCGTCTGTGTTGCGCTCGCGCTCATCGACCTCAGGACCATTCGCACCTTCCAGAATTTCCGCCCGCTCGTCATCCGCATCGACGATCTGGGCCGCGCCGAAGCCATCAACTACCACAATCTCGAATACAAACCGCAGGACGCCGAGGCAAAGTATTTCCTGTCCGAGTTTTGTGCCCTCTACTATCGCCGCAACCGCTACACGATTCAGGACGATTTCTCGAAGTCCCTTTACTTCCTCGACGGCAAGCTCGCTGACGGCATCCTTGATGCCTACCGCAAGGATGACATCATCAAGAAATTCATCACGAACACCGCCGCTCCCGAGATCGATGTGGACGTGCAGAAAGTCGCGCTCGAAGAGATGCAAACGCCGCCCTTCCGCGCGCGCGTGGACTTCTACATGGTCTATTACTCGCCCGCCGACCATAGCGAGCTGAAACGCGATCTTTACACCGCGAACTTTGTCTTCGTTTTCAAGTCCCAGGTGCCCAACGAACTGATCCCGATCAATCCGCTGGGAATGACCATTACCTACTTCCGCGAAGATGAGGCCTTCAAATGAGAATCCCAGTCCACGCGCAAACCGAAGAGGTCGCCGGCGGACGCAGCGCAACATCGGCCCAACGTCCGCACGCCTCGCTCGTCCCCTCCACGAAAGTTTCCTCCCCACCCACGCCACATCACAGCCGCTCGTCCTCCCTCTCGGAAACCCCAGGCGGGCTTCTGGAGGGCTTCCGTTGCTACCCGCTTTCCGCCCGCTCCCAGGAGCGCAAAAGGTTTGTGGCAAAACCCTCGCTGAAACCGAGGAATTCACGATGATCGCCAACGCACTGCTGTTCACCATAGTCATCTTGCTGGGCTACGGATTTTGGCTGCTCGACCAGTTGAAGTTCATGGCCCGCTACAAAGCAGTCCTGTACCACGCCTACGGAACAACGATTCTGATTTTCGTCGTGGTTCTCTTCGCGAACTTGTTTGGCGCTGCGCTCGCCGTCAGCCGCCGCTTCTTCCTCAAGAATACCGGGCGCAAACTTTCGCACCTCGACAAGCAGTTCAACGTCAGCCATGCGGACATGCCCGCTCCCACGAACGAGGAGGATTTCAACTAGTGTCGCGCGACGCCTTTTCCTACGATCCGCAGGACGCCGGCGAGACGCGCGACACGTCCCCACGCCGCTCCGTCCGTCAGCAGAGGTCAACACCTCCCGATGCACGAGACGGTAGGAATTCCGCGCCGGAGGCCCCTGGCCGTGGCGATAGCACCGAAGCTCGGGACCAGCATTCCACCCGCGACGAACGCAGTGATTCTCCGCGCACCTATTACGTCCGGGACCGCGCCTATCTCCTCCGCAATTCCGAGATGCACTCCTTGAAGGAAATCGGCAAGTTCCGCGTGATTGCGGTGTCGGACCTGGCGAAGTATGCCTACGGCGGGAATCGCGAACGGATGGACCAAGACATTCGGCGGCTTGCCCGGCAGTCTCTTGCCACCGACAGGACCATTGAAATCTCGCAGAAAAAGACCCTGCGAGTTGTGACGCTTACGAAAGCCGGGCACCGCCTTCTCAAAAACACCAACCAACTCCCCGACGATCAGCCCATCTATCACGGCTTGGTGAAACCGCGGGAAGTCAAACACGATGCCGATCTCTACCGGCTCTATCAGAAAGAGGCCGCCCGTATCGAGCGCGCCGGAGGCAGGCCAATCCGCGTGCTCCTCGACTATGAACTCAAACGGAATCTGAATCACGATCTGGCCCTGCTGGGACCGGAGAAAGACGACCCGGACTGCAAGAGCCAAGTCGCCGAAAAGCACCACCTCCACGTTGTGAATGCAAAAATTCCAGTGCCCGATTTGCGCGTCGAATACGAGACCCCCGAACTTGAATTGCGTCATGTGGACCTGGAACTGGCGACGCGTGACTACAGGCCGCGGGCTATGGCGGAAAAAGCCTCCGCAGGCTTCTCGCTGTACGGGCGTTCGGAAGACGCATCGCGTTTGCGCCGCGTTCTCGACGAACGCGAAATCACCGCGGGAATCTTAACGCTATGAACATCGCCCCAGCCCATCTCGATGCTCTCAAAGCTCTCGGCTACACCGAAGCAGAAACCCGCTTTCTCTACATTGTGGCGACGCATTCCGGTTACTTCACCGCCCGCCAGTTCCTCGCGTTCACCGGCGGTCATTGGGGCAAGCGGACCACGACCTTCTGGAGCAAGCTCGAAACCAAAAGACACGCCCGAATGGAGTGCTTTCCAAAGAGCGGCGTGGTCTATCACCTCTTCGCGCGGCGGCTCTACCGCCAGATCGAAAAGGAAAACCTTCGTAACCGCCGCGAACACGAATTCGACTTCATCAAGCGCCGCGTCGCCATCCTCGATTTCGTTCTCCTAAATCAGGGGTATCAGTACCTTGAAACCGAGCCAGAAAAAGTCCGCTTCTTTTGCGGGACTTTGAACATCCAGAAGCATTATCTTCCGGCCAGACTCTACTTGGGGAGCAAGACCCCCAGCACTTCCGTCCGGTATTTCGTGGATAAGTTTCCGATGTTCTTCGTTCCTTCCTCGCCTGTGGTGACGTTTACCTACATCCATGACGGTGCAGCGGCATTCACGGACTTCGTCCGGCACTTGGACAACTACCTGCCGCTTTTCCGACAGCTTTCGGAGTTCCGGCTGGTCTATGTATCCCGTGCCGATTCGCACTTCGGGAAGGCCGCCGAGATCTTTGATTCCCTCGTGAAGATTCCACTCGAATCCGACATCGCCGGGGATCTGCTTCACTACTTTCGCGTGCGCAAGGCCTGGGACGAAAAACAGTACGCGGCGGTCACAGATGCCGACCTCATCTTCCGCAACCACGCGCGAGCCAGGTTTACCGGCGAGAGATTCGAAGGGCTGTATCGCGGATGGAAAAACGGCCGCGTCAGCGAAATCGGCATCAGGCAGGAGGTTGGAACGAATGACAGGAAGCACACCGTCGGCTTCGATACGTTTCTGCTGCAACGGATTGCACCTGTCAGTAATTCAGTGAATACCAAGTGAAGAAGGTAAGAATTACGTTCTGCACTTTTGAAATTGACACTTCTTCACCTGCAAGAGACCTGAAGTGCTTGGAAACCGGAGCAATACGAAACCGGGGGAAGCGAAAGTCACCGTGGGAAAAACGTTAAATCGGGCGGGAGCGACCCCACTTTTTCGGCTTTCAGCCGCCCAAAAAGTTCGTGGGGTCGCTCCCGCCCAGCGGCACGGTAAATCGTGCCGGCCGTTTTTTCCACGGTGACAGGGAGTTCGGAAGAAACACACATCACTAGAGGAGGAACAGAATGTCGATCATTAAGAAAGCACCAGGGATCATGACTCGGGAAGTACGACTCGAAGAGCCGGTCAACGAGCTCCTTGAAGATTATGCCCGGTTCATCGAGAGCAACGCCGACCACGTCATCAACGCCGTCCTGAAGAAAGTGCTCTGGCGGGACCAGGATTACCGCAAGTGGCGCGAAGCGCGCCGCACGGCACAGCTCGGCCCCGACAAAGCCCAACCCACCGAAGCGCGATCGAGGGCCTGATGCAAAGAACACTCGAATCGCGTGTTTTCATCTCGGCCATCCTCGCCATGGCTACCGGAGCGTTCCTGTTTTACACGCACCCTTTCCCAGATGAGCAAATCTTCCTGCGTGTCATTGCATTGCGCGCTCCGCACGCTTTCTTGAGTTTCAAATACCTCTATTACGCGCTCCTGTTCACCACCCCCTACCTGGTCTGCTCGACCGCGCTTTCCGGTCTCTACATCTTTACTCTCAAAGCGCGCCGCACCATCTCGCCAGGCCGCCTTCCCAAGTATCCCGATCCCAGTTCGAGAGCCGACCTCTTTCTCGTCGTCGGCGAAGTGCATAACCCGCGCAAGCCAGTGCCCGCCAAGGCTCCCTCTTGGCTCACGATTCCCGAGCGCGGTTTGTTCACGGGAATCGCCATCTTGGGCGCTATTGGGAGTGGCAAAACGTCCTGCTGCATGCTTCCGTTCGCGGAGCAGATTCTGGCCTACAAAGCCGCCGACAAAGATAAGCGCATCGGCGGCCTGATCCTAGAGGTGAAGGGTGATTTTTGCCGCAAAGTAAAAGACATCCTCGACCGTCACCAGCGGGCCGAGGATTACATCGAAATCGGCCTCAATTCCGAGTACTGCTATAACCCCCTTCACAACGACCTGGACGCCTACGCCCTCGCGTACAACATCGCCTCGCTCCTGAACAATCTCTTTGGCCGAGGCAAGGAGCCCTTCTGGCAGCAGGCGTACACCAACCTCGTGAAGTTCATCATCCTTCTTCATAAGGTCGCCTACGACTACGTCACGCTCTTCGATGTCTACCAGTGCGCGATCTCTCCGCCGCTCCTCGAAGAGCGGATCGCCGAGGCCGAGGAGGCCATTCTCGGCCGCCACTACGTAGCGGTCACGCCGAAGGTCTATGGCGAGCGCACCGCCGACCTCACGGACCTCGGCTTCGTGCACGACGAGAAGGAAGACCGCTTTCTCGCGCCCGCTACCCCCGAGCTGCGGGACATATTAAGGATGCGAGGCATTCAATCCGAGGCTCGCACGGTCCTGGACCCGGCCGAAGCTAACCCCGAAAAACTAGCGCAATTGGAGGCCGTGAAGCGTTGGTTTAATGACGACTGGAGAAGGATCGAGCCCAAGCTCCGCACCTCTATTGTCGAGGGTGTGTCCGTCTTCCTTTCGCTCTTCGATGACAGCCCGAAAGTCAAGAAAGTCTTCTGCCCAAAGAAGGAGTGCTACGACCCCCAGAAAAATGCCAACAATCAGTTCGGCAAGCCCCTGCCTTCGTTTAGCTGGCTTATCGAGCATGGGGCTGTCTGCGCCCTGAATTTCCCAATCGGCATGAACGCCGGCCTCGCGAAAGCTCTCGGCGTCATGATGAAGCTCGATTTTGAGCGCGCCGTGCTCAATCGCGTTCCGCAAATCGAAGCGCACCCCGAGCAGTATTTCCGGCAAGTTTTATTCCTTTGCGACGAATACCAGCACTTCGCAACCGTAGGCGAAAGCGACCCGACCGGCGACGAGAAATTCTTCAGCCTCTCGCGCCAGCCAAAGTGCATCCCGATCATCGCTACCCAGAGCATCAGCTCGCTGCGATCAGCGCTACCCGGTGAAAGCTGGCGCACGCTTCTCCAGACCTTCCGCACCAAGATCTTCCTCTCACTGTCAGATGATTTCTCCGCGAGGACGGCGAGCGATCTCTGCGGACGCGAGGACCGGCTCAAAGTCAGCTACAGTCTGTCCGAAAGCGGGCACGACACCAAGGTCAGTTGGCTCACCGGGAAGGCCCTCTCCCAAAAGGCCAACATCATCGCCTCCAAGAGCTACAACACGCAGAGCGACTACCGCTTCGACATGAAGACGTTCATGGAGTTGCGCAACGCCCAGTCCGTCATCATTGCGTACGACGGAATCGACCCCGCACCGCCGATGTTTTGCTATCTGAAGCCCTACTACAACGACCCGAACGAGTCGTACTTTGTCCAGCTCGCCAAAGGAAAACTCTAATGAACGGATTCGAAATGATCCTGCCGTTCTTGAAGCCCATCGAGCACCTCATCCTCGACGATTCGATCAGCGAGGTCATGGTGAACGGTCCCGACCGCGTGTTCATCGAAAAACAGGGCTTCCTTCAGCAGGTCCCGGGCGTGTCCATCGGCGACAAATCGCTCATGGTTGCCGTGAAGAACATCGCCCGGCGTCTTGGTGACGACATCTCCGAATCGAAACCCATTCTCGACTCGCGGTTGCCCGATGGCAGCCGCGTCGCAGCGATCATCCCGCCGTGCAGTCTTGGCGGCGTGACGCTCACGATCCGCAAGTTCAACACCCGCCACTTCGAGATGGAGGATCTGATTCGGGCTGGCACTCTCGACCGCGCCCTCGCGAACCACCTTGAAGATTACGTGCTCGCACGCAAGAATATCCTCATTAGCGGCGGCACGGGCACCGGAAAAACCACCCTTTTATCGATACTCGGAAAGTTCATTCCCCAGGACGAGCGGGTGCTTGTGATTGAGGACACTGCCGAGATTCACCTCGCGCAGGAGAACCTCGTCCGATTTGAAGCACGCCGGGAGCAAAACGGGCTTCCGGCAGTGGCCATCCGCGATCTCCTTAAGGCTGCTCTCCGCCATCGCCCGGACCGCATAGTTCTCGGGGAGATTCGCGGCGGCGAAGCCTTCGATCTTCTGCAACTCCTGAACACCGGGCACTCTGGGACGCTATCCACCATCCACGCGAACTCCGCGCAACAGGGGCTCGCGCGGTTCACGAGCTGCGTCCTGCAGAGCGGCGTCGAACTGCCGTACCGCGCGATTAAGACGAACATCGCCGACTCCCTGAACGTAGTAATACATGTCGAGCGCCGGCCTGGACGCAGATACATTTCCGAAGTCCTCCTGATCAACAGATACCACCCGGATGCGGACCTCTTCGACTACGGCGCGGTGTTCTTGGCCAAGCAGGATCACCCATGAGCACCGGCACTGCATTCACACCGCGATCTCTCACCGCTTCGGAGTATGTACGGGAGCTCTTCGAGCCCGCGGACAACGCCGCGATCCTCGTGCGGAATCGCTCCACAGGTCACACGGTCCAAAGAATCGCCAGGGCTGAGACGATAGCGGGCCCCGACTTTCAAACCTGGCTCGCCAATCAGAATGCCAGCGGTTCCGACGTGTTCATGGGAATGAATCCCATCAAGGACGGCGCTCACAGCCGGACGAAGGGAAACATAAAGAATATTCGCCACGTCTATCTCGACCTCGACAGAAAGGGTGACGTAGCTCTCGAAGCGGTTCGAAATTCGCCTTCAGTGCCAGCGCCAAACTTTGTCCTCGATACCTCGCCCGGTAAGCACCAGGTCGTATGGAAAGTGAGCGGATTCAGTCAGGACGAAGCGGAATCTTTGCTGCACAGCCTCGCCAATCAATTTGGCGGCGATCTCGCGGCAACGGACTCGACGCGCGTACTTCGTTTGCCGGGATTCGCCAATCGGAAGCTTCCAGAGGAATTCATCGTCCAAGCGCGCCAGGAAAACGATGCGGTGTACACTCTCCGCGATTTCACGATTCATGAAGATTCCCCCGAAACACCCCGGCATTTAAGCGACGACCAAGAACGCCCACGGACGGTGCCCAGCGACCACAAAAGCCAATCCGAGCACGATTGGGCCTATGCGAAGCGCGCCCTCGCTCGCGGCGACGATCCCGAAGTCGTGATTCAGCGCATTGCCGACTACCGCTCGGAAGATAAAGACGATCCGAATTATTACGCACGGCACACCGTTACGAAGGCTCAAGCTGCACTCGATTCGGCGGCGAAAAAGGCACCGGACGGAGCGGCATCGAGGAGCGAACCGACGGCAGTTGTGCCGGAGCACTGAGGGCCAACACGACGCGAGAGAACGATGAAGGCAGAACCGTTGACCGAAAGTGGTATCCTGCTCTCGCAAAGGCAACGACTCGACGGGCAAGGAGAAAGCATGGCCCGTCGTCGTTACCAAAGAGGGTATCTGTATTTGCGCGGCAAGAAGACTTCGGTGTGGATAGGACGCTGGCGCGAAGATGTCATGCGTTCTGACGGTTCGATACAGCGAATAAAGCGATCTATCGTGATCGGGACGAGAACGGAAATTCCAACGCGAAGGCTCGCGGAGAGACGCTTTGAAACCATCCTCTCCCGCGTTAACTCGCCAAGTTATCGTCCAGGCCGCGTTGCAACGTTCGCCGAATTCGCCGAAAGGTGGAGAACGGAAGTTTTGATCCACCGCAAGCCGTCAGGAGCGAGAGCGGCCGAATCACACTTGAGGTGTCACATCTTGCCCCTTCTCGGCAAAATAAAACTGGAAGACTTAGGCCTGGAGGTGCAACAAACGTTTGTGACTCGATTGGCGGAAACCGTATCGAGCAAGACAGCCGCGAATGTCACGGGGACTTTGTCGGTAATATTGTCCACGGCCAAAAACTGGGGATATATCTGCGAACCCGTCGATTTCGGGAAGCTCGTAATGCCCTCGGAGGAAGTGAAGGAAGTAGCGCGATTCTTCACGGCGGACCAGGCCAGGCAAATCATCGCCGCGGCAGGGCAGCCCTTTCGCACCATGTTCGCAATCGCTGCAATGACCGGGATGCGAGTTGGAGAAATACTGGCACTGCAAACGACTGACCTGGATTTCGAACGAAGGATGATCCACGTTCGCCGATCCGTATGGCAAGGTCAAATCCAGACCGTCAAGAGCAAGGCCAGCAAGGCTCCCGTCCCGATGCCGGACGCGCTGTCCGTCATGATCAAGACGTACCTTGAGTCGTCCCAGCCGAATCCGATGAAACTCCTATTCATGAATCGGCGAGGCAGGCCCTATAGCGCAAACAAGGTGGTTCAGAAAGCGCTATGGCCATTGCTCGAAAAACTGAAGATTCCAAAATGCGGCTTGCATGCGTTTCGTCATATGCATTCTAGTCTACTTCTGGAAACCGGCGCGTCGCCAACCGTAGCTCAAGCTCAACTGCGGCATTCGGATGCTCGGATCACGCTGGGAGTTTATGGCCACGTCATCGGCGATTCGCAACGTACTGCGGTGGAGAAGGTGGCGAACCTTTTGGCCCCAAGTGGCCCCAAATCTGAGGTCTCGGGTGAATTGATTCAATGACTTGGCGAGTGGGGAACTGAGTTCGATCCCCACCGCCCCTACCAACAACTTCGTGATACTGCTGCAGTTGGAAAAACCCGAGGGCGCATTAACGGCCCCCTGTGGCCCCTCAGGCCACACGCGCTGGAATCAGCAAACGAACCACCTTGCTGTTTGCTTCGCGAAGAGCAGCAGGAACGGCCTGGGTGTAGATATTCATGGTTGTGCGAATATCCGCGTGCCGTAGTAGCTCCTGTTGCACCTTCAGATCGACTCCCAGCGCGTGAAGCAATGTGGAATGGCTGTGCCGGAATGTGTGCCAGCCGATGCGGCCCAGTCCCATCTTCCTTGCCGCGGGAACAAGCCAGCTCTCCTGCACTCGGCCGGGTCAATGCGGTTTGCCTGTCTTTGGATTAGCGAAGACCCAATTCCCGATGTTCGGGTGCGAAGCAAACCTGAGCCGATGTTGGCTCAGTTTCTCCGCCAGTGACCGATCGAGGGGCATCCATTTCTGGGAGGTGCGGGTCTTTACCTCGCCCTGCCTACCGTAAACGTAGGCCTGGGCGAATTGCGATCCGCATTCCTTCCCAGTCGATGTCAGCCCATTTGAGACCGAGAACTTCGCTTACCCGCAATCCCAAACACATCGCCACGGTGCACATCGTCCGAAAAGGTTCGGGAATGTGCTCCAAGAGAGCGCAGAATTCCTCCGCAGTCAGGAACTTTGGTTCCCTTAGTCTCTTCGAACTGTCCTTAACGCGAACGAGGCTCATGGGGTTGTGTTCATAGGGAATCAACTCCCAGCGCATCGCCGCGTTGAACAGGACATGCATCAGGGTTTTGAAACGCCGCGTCCAAAATCACGAACGCGCCGAGTTCTCGCGTCCAACTGCGTCCAAAACTCAGTGTTTTAGGGGCCGATTTTGCGTGCGGACAGCGGTAACGCCAACTGCATCAACAGGTTTTATGGAGCGGGCGATGGGAATCGAACCCACGTCCGAAGTCTGGGTAGAATATGCGTATCGAAGATCCTTCCATTTTATCGGCGGAAGCACCTCTCATCGCCCTGTGCCACCAGTGAGGCGTCGTGGGTCGAAAGCCTACTGCCCGAACACAAGTCGACGTACGGTATCCAACCGCTGATGACGTAGTGACCAGCAGTTCAGGTAGTGGTCCAGTCGGGCGCGTTTGTCATGCGCGTCTGCGGGCGAGTGTGGCTCGTGGTAGTTCGAAGCTGTCGATTATTAAACAAGAACGGAAAAACGGGTATGAAAAACCGCACGAATGTTCCGCATCTGAAGTCAGTCGTTTTTGAGCAACTCCCGGCTGCTTAGGCTCTTGCCTGGGCGAGGGAGAGCCGGAGGATAGCCTACACTGACCAGGAGATATAGCCTTTTCGGTCTTTCTCCACCCTTCATCCGGTGCACACTAACTTCTGATCAGCACAAGCAAGAATCCTTCTTAGGTGCTTACCCAGAAGATA
Source organism: Candidatus Acidiferrales bacterium (assembly GCA_050018375.1). Classification (GTDB taxonomy): domain Bacteria; phylum Acidobacteriota; class Terriglobia; order Acidiferrales; family UBA7541; genus Palsa-295. The sequence goes on from JBEKAE010000002.1 coordinate 239,599, forward strand.
GCCTTGTACAGATCAGCCGATAGTCTGCCTATCGATCGTCAGATACGGTTCGCGCAATAAGTCGTTGCGCCAAAGGACGTTAGATCGTTGGAATGGCGATTGCTCCTTAAAGTTGCGCAGCCACTCATCCGGGAAGGACGACCCGACGATATGAGTGCGAGTGAAAAAACAATGGAAGACGGCCGCGCGAATGTAACTATTGCGATTTCGGCGACGTTTACCGCCGAGCCACTGGAGG